>CAMLOR010000015.1 GCA_946481615.1 uncultured Aquimonas sp. | reverse complement strand
TGAAGCAGGGCCGCTGGAAGGTGCATCCCATCGTCGACTGGAGCGATCGCGACGTGTGGGAGTACCTGCAGAAACACGACCTGCCCTATCATCCGTTGTGGGAGCAGGGCTACGTCTCGATCGGCGATTTCCACACCACGCGGCCGCTGGGCGAGGGCATCAGCGCGGAGGAGACACGCTTCTTCGGATTGAAGCGCGAATGCGGGATCCACGTCGACGCATAGTCGAGGCGGCGTGAGCGTGTTCAGTCCCGCCAGACGACGGTTACGTGCCTTCCGGTCGACCCGTCGCGGCGATACGAATGGAAGCGCGACGGATCGGCGATGGTGCAATGCTGACCGCCGCTGACGCGCACCAGTCCACGCGCCGCCAGCTTGTCGCGCGCGATGCCGTACAGATCGACCTTCCAATGCCCCGGGCGCGTCGCCACGAAATGACGCTCATGCCCCGCGAAAGCCGCGCGCACTTCGTCGCCGACTTCGTAGTTCGCCGGCCCCGCGGCGGGACCCAGCCACGCGATCGACCGCGCGGCCGGCGTATGCATCGCATCGAGCGTGGCCTCCAGCATGCCGGCGGCGAGTCCGCGCCAGCCCGCGTGCGCGGCGCCGATCTCGCCGCCGTCGTCGCTGCAGAACAGCACCGGCAGGCAATCGGCGGTGCGGATCGCGAGCACGACGTTCGGTTCGGAGGTCACCGCCGCGTCGGCCTCCTCGACAGCCACCGGCGAGCGCACCACGCGGGTGCCATGCACCTGCTTCAGCCAGCGCGGCTCGGCCGGCAGGCCCATGGGTTCCGCGCCGCGCAGCGTGGTGTAGGCGTGCACGCCGGGCGGCGCGGGCCAATCGGGATGCAGCAGACCGCTCATGCGCGGGCGTCCGCGCGCAGCGTGTCGAGCAGCTTGCGCAGATCGGCCGGACGGGGCGCCACGGCCGTGACGGTTTCGCCACCCACCGGATGCGCGAACTCGACCTTCTCCGCATGCAACGCCTGGCGCTTGAAGGCGCGCAGCGTGTCGGAAAGCTCCGGCGTCGCGCCCTTGGGCAGGCGCAGCGAGCCGCCGTAGAGCGGATCGCCCACCAGCGGATGCCGCAAGTGCGCCAGGTGCACGCGGATCTGGTGCGTGCGGCCGGTTTCGAGCAGGCATTCGATGTGGGTGTGGGCGCGGAAGCGCTCGCGCACGCGGAAGTGCGTGACGGCCGGCTTGCCCTCTTCCACCACCGCGCGCTTGAGGCGATCCACCGGGTGGCGGTCGAGCGGTGCGTCGACGGTGCCGCCGGCCACGAGCACGCCGTTGACCACGGCTTCGTACTGGCGATGGATCTCGCGCGCCGCCAGTTGCCCGACCAGCGCGGTGTGCGCGCGCAGCGTGCGCGCCACGATCAGCGCACCGGAGGTTTCCTTGTCGAGGCGATGCACGATGCCAGCGCGCGGCAGCAGCTCCAGTTCCGGGTGCCGGTGCAGCAAGGCGTTGACCAGCGTGCCGGCCGGATTGCCGGCACCCGGATGCACGACGAGACCGGCCCGCTTGTTCACCACCAGCAGCTCGCCATCTTCGAACAGCACGTCGAGTTCGATGGCCTGCGGCATCGAATGCGTGGCGACTTCCTGGCGGGCGCGCACCAGCACGGACTCGCCGCCGCGCACGGCATCGCGCGGGCGCGCCGGGCGTCCGTCCAGCAGCACCTCGCCGGCCTTGATCCAGGCCGCCAGCCGCGAGCGCGAATAGTCCGGGAAGAGTTCGGCCAGCACCTTGTCGAAGCGCTCGCCGGCCGCGGTCACCGGCACGGTCGCTTCGAGCACCGTATTCGTTAGGACTTCGTTCATTCGGATCAAAGGTTTATGGCCAATCGCGGCCTTGGGTTATCATGCCGCGCTCACGCCCGGGCCACCGGCGTCCTTGCAGACCATCCGACCCATGATCCGATATTCCGGCCTGTTCCGCCTGCTCGTCATCGCGATGCTCGTCGTCGCGGCCTCCGGGTGCAGCCGCTTCAAGCTCTTCAACCGCGACGAGCCGCTCGAGACGCTGCCGGTGGACCAGATGTACGCCGAGGCCAAGCAATCGCTCAAGGCCGGCAACATGACGCGCGCCAAGCGCTACTACGGGCGCCTGGTGGCGCGCTTCCCGTACGGCCCCTACACCGAGCAGTCGCAGCTCGAGATCGCCTACGCGCAGTTCAAGTCGGGCGACAGCGACGAGGCGGCGTCCTCGATCAACCGCTTCATCCGCACCTATCCCACGCATCCGCACATCGATTACGCCTACTACCTGAAGGCGCTGATCAACTTCAACCGCGAGAACAAGTTCCTCGAGCGCTTCGTGCGCCTGGACATGACGCAGCGCGACCAGGGCGCGCCGCGCCAGTCGTTCAACGATTTCGGCGAACTGATCCGCCGCTATCCCAACAGCCGCTACGCGCCGGACGCGCGCCAGCGCATGGTGCACCTGCGCAACCTGATGGCGCGCCACGAGATCAACGTCGGCAAGTACTACCTGCGCCGCGAGGCCTACGTGGCGGCGGCGGCGCGCGGCGAATACGTGCTCGAGCACTATCCGCAGAGCATGCACGACGGCGACGCGCTGGCACTGATGGTGGAAAGCTACCGCCAACTGGGCCAGGACAAGCTCGCGCAGGACGCCCGCCGCGTGCTCGAACTCAACCACCCGGACCACGCTTATCTGAGCGGCGACTGGCCGGAGAAGCGTTCGCTGTTCAAGAAGATGTGGCCCTTCGACGACGAAGGCGACAAGGACACCTGATCAGTCCTTCCAGCCCGAGGTGATCGGGTAGCGGCGCTCGCGGCCGAAGGCGCGCCGCGAGACCTTCGGCCCCGGCGCCGCCTGCTGCCGCTTCCATTCGCTGATGCGCACCAGCTTCAGCACCTTGCGCACGATGGCTTCGTCGAAACCGGCGGCCACGATGTCCTCGAACGACTCCTCGCCGTCGACGTAGCGCAGCAGGATGCCGTCGAGCACCTCGTACGGCGGCAGCGAATCCTGGTCCTTCTGGTTTTCCCGCAGCTCCGCCGAGGGCGGGCGGTCGATCACCGCCTGCGGGATGATCTCCCCGTTGCCCTGCGCGTTGCGCCAGCGGCAGAGTTCGAAGACCTCGGTCTTGTAGATGTCCTTGATCGGCGCGTAGCCGCCGCACATGTCGCCGTAGATGGTGGCGTAGCCGACCGCGTATTCGCTCTTGTTGCCGGTGGTGAGCAGCAGGCCGCCGAGCTTGTTGGCGAGCGCCATCAGGATCACCCCGCGGCTGCGTGACTGCAGATTCTCTTCCGTCACATCGGGCAACCTGCCGGCGAACAGCGGCGCCAGTGCGTCGAGAAAGCCCTCGAACGGGGCTTCGATCGCGACGGTTTCGATGTTCACGCCGAGCTTCTTCGCCTGCTGGTCGGCGAGGTCGTTGCTCAGATCGGAGGTGTAACGCGAAGGCAGCCGCACCGCGGTAACGTTGCTCGCGCCGATGGCGTCGCAGGCGATCGCCAGCACCAGCGCCGAATCCACGCCGCCCGACAGCCCGATCCAGACTTTCGAGAACCCGTTCTTGCGCAGGTAGTCGCGCGTGCCGCGCACCACGGCGCGGTAGGCCTGGCTCGGCAGCGTGTCGTCGGTTTCCTCTTCCCATTGCACGCGATGGAAACGGCGCGCGGCCGGGTCGTAGTCGGCGACCAGCCAATGATCCTCGAAGGCGCGCGCGGCCGGATGCAGGGTTCCGTCGCCGTCGGCCAGCACCGAACCGCCGTCGAACACCAGCGCATCCTGCCCGCCGACGATGTTGAGATAGGCCACCGCGACGCCGCTTTCGGCCACGCGCGTGGCGAGCAGCGCGTCGCGCTGGGCGTGCTTGTCGCGCTCGAAAGGCGAGGCGTTGGGCACCAGCACCATCTGCGCGCCGGCGGCGAGCGTTTCGGACAAGGGCTCGGCGAACCACAGGTCTTCGCAGATGACGAGGCCCACCGGCACGCCCTCGTGCTCGAACACGCAGGCGCCGCCGTCGGGATCGACGGCGAAATAACGGCGTTCGTCGAAGACGTTGTAGTTGGGCAGTTCGCGCTTGCGGTAGTGCGCGATGCGATGGCCGTCGCGCAACACGCTGGCGGCATTGAACACCACCGCGCCCGCGGCCTCGGGCCAGCCCACCACCGCGGTGATGCCCTGGCAGTGCGATGCGATTTCCTCCAGCGCGCGATGGCATGCGGCCAGGAAGGCCGGGCGCTGCAGCAGATCCTCGGGCGGATAGCCCGACACCGCCAGTTCCGGGAACAGCACCAACGACGCGCCGTGCACGTCGCGCGCCTCGCGCAGACCGGCCACGATGCGCTGCACGTTACCGGCGACGTCGCCCACCGGGTAGTCGAACTGCGCCAGCGCGATGCGGATCATGCGATGCTGTCTCCACTGCAATGGGGAGATTCTAGCGATGCAGACCATCAACTGGCTGGCGGTGCTGGCCGCGGCGGTTTCGATCTTCGTGCTGGGCGGACTCTGGTATTCGGCCCTGTTCGGCAAGGCCTGGCAGCGCCTCTCCGGCGCGCCGCCCAAGGAACAGGGCGGACATCCGGCGAAGGTGTTCGGCCTGGCGTTCGTCTTCGGGCTGATCGCCGCGATCGTCTACGCCTGGGTGATGCCGCCGGCGGCGGACGCAGTTTCGGCCCTGAAGCAGGGGCTGCTGGTGGGCTTCGGCTTCGCCGCGACGAGCTTCGGGATCAACTACCAGTTCGGCAATCGGCCGACGGCGCTGTGGCTGATCGACGGCGGGTATCACACGCTGCAGTTCGCGATCTACGGGTTGATCATCGGGCTCTGGCGCTGAGGCTCAGGGCAGGCCGCCGGCCTTCCGCAAGCGGTCGCGCAGCGCCGGCGCGAGTTGTCGCACGAAGCCGGCGGCCAGGTGCTGCCGGTCGCGATAGACGATGACGCCCTCCCGTTCGGCGCTGCAGCGGCCGTCGGGACAGACGAGATCGGAGGCATCGAGCAGGACGGCTTGCGGCACGGCGGCAAGCGCGCGTTCGCGCGCGGCACGTTCTTCCGGCCGCTGCGGCAGCGGTTCTTCGCAAGGCGCTCCTGCCATCCAGGCCGGCCGCCACGCGCGCCGCGCCAGGCAGGCGAGGCCGTCGCCTTGCATCACGGGCGTGGGTTCGAGCAGCACGACGCGCGGGGCGCGCTGCGCCAGCGCCACGAGGAAATCGCGCGTGCCGCGCTCGAGATCGCCTGCCCGCCAGTCATAGGAAGAAGACGATCCCACGATCGCGACGTCGGGGCGGATGCGATCCAGCTGCGCCAGCGCCGCGCGCCGCCAGTCGGCGCAGGTCGCCGCTTCGGGGCGCGCCTGCACGTGCTGTGCGTCGACCATGGGACAGGCCGAGCGCGTCAACACCACCAGGCGCCAGGCCGGCGCGGCGTAGATGCGTTCGAGGGCGGGAAACCACTGCACTCCCACGCTGTCGCCCAGGACCACCACGGTGCGCGGCGCCTCGGGCGCGCCGTAGCTGCATGGCGTGCTGCGCATCGGCCGATGGAAATCGTCGCAGTCGTCGGCATAGACGCGGCCCTGGTCGGCGGTGGCGATCAGGAACTGGCGTTGACCGGGGCGCTCCTGCCATCGCAGCGCGTGTTCATGCCAGGCCAGCGTCGCCGCCCAGGCGAGCGTCATCGCCGCGATCGCCAGTACGATGGTGGTGCGCGGCCGACGCTTCAGCCACCTCGAATGGCGCAGCGGCGATTCGATCGCCGCATGGGTTGCCACCGCCAGGCCGAGCGCGACGAGCATCCAGGCCGAACGCCACGCGAGATTCGCTTGCGGCCACAGCGACGTCGCCAGGATCAACACCGGCCAGTGCCACAGATACCAGCCATAGGACCAGCGCCCGATCCGCTGCATCGGTGTCCAGGCAAGCGTGCGGGCAACCGGTCCCGGCCCCGCCACCAGCACCGCAGCGGTACCCAGCGATGGCAGCAGCGCGCGCCAGCCCGGATAAGGCTGGCTACCATCGAACAGGACGGCCGCGGCACCGATCGCCGCCAGGCCCGCGATGCCGATCCACGGCACGCCGCGCGACATGCCGGCGTCATCGCGCAGCGCGGGATCGAACCAGAGCGCAGCCACGCCGCCCAGCGCGAACTGCCAGAAGCGCGCGGGCAGCAGGTAATAGGCACCGATCGGGTCGCTCGCGGTACCGAAAACGCACCAGGCCAGGCTCGCAGCCAGCACGAGGCCCAGGCCGAACGCGGCGCGCCGCACGCGCAGTGCGCCGCCCTTCCATGCACCCACCGCCACGAGAAGCACCCACGGCCAGAGGAGGTAGAACTGTTCCTCCACGCCCAGCGACCAGGTGTGCTGGAACGCCAGCGTGTCGGTGGCGGCGCCGAAATAGGACACGCCGCGCGCCGCCAGCGCCACGTTGTGCAGCCACCACGGCACGCTGCCGGCCAGCGCCGATTGCGTCACCTGCTCCATCGGCGCCAGCAACACGGTGCAGGCGAGCGCTGCCGCGCCGCAGGCCAGCAGCAGCGCCGGCAACAGGCGGCGCAGGCGCGCCGCATAGAAAGCCACGATCGACGGCCGCGAGGGATGCGCCAGCATCCGCGTGATGAGATAACCCGACAGCACGAAGAACACATCGACGCCGACGAACCCGCCCGCCACGCCGGGCACGCCCGCGTGGGCCGCCACCACCAGCAGGATGGCCAGCGCGCGCAGGCCTTCGATGTCGGGCCTGAAGGCGAGCGCGGCAGCCGCATCGCCGCCACGAAAAAGGGCCGCGTCGTGCGGCCCTTCGTTCGTCGCACGTATTGTCACGCGCGGATCACTTCAGGCGCGAAGCGATCGCCACTCCCAGATCGCCGGGCGACTTCACGGTGAGCACGCCGGCCTTCTCGAGCGCCGCGAACTTGCCGGCCGCCGTGCCCTTGCCGCCGGAGGCGATGGCGCCGGCATGACCCATGCGCTTGCCGGCCGGGGCCGAGGCGCCGGCGATGAAGCCGACCACGGGCTTGGTGACGTACTCGGCGATGAATTCGGCCGCTTCTTCCTCGGCCGAGCCGCCGATCTCGCCCACCATGATGATGGCTTCGGTCTGCGCGTCGTCCTGGAACAGCTTCAGCGCGTCGATGAAATTCATGCCCTGGATCGGATCGCCGCCGATGCCGATGCAGGTGCTCTGGCCGAGGCCCGCCTGCGTCGTCTGGTGCACGGCTTCGTACGTGAGCGTGCCCGAGCGCGACACGATGCCGACCTTGCCCGGCTTGTGGATGTGGCCCGGCATGATGCCGATCTTGCACTCGCCCGGCGTGATGATGCCCGGGCAGTTCGGGCCGATCAGCGTGACGTCGTCGTAGCCGCGCAGCGTGTTCTTCACGCGCAGCATGTCGAGCACCGGGATGCCCTCGGTGATGCAGACGATGACGCGGATACCGGCGTCGGCCGCTTCGAGGATGGCGTCGGCCGCGAACGGAGGCGGCACGTAGATCACCGAGGCGTCGGCGCCGGTGTCGAGCACGGCGGCTTCGACGGTGTTGTAGACCGGCAGGCCGATGTGGTCGCTGCCGCCCTTGCCCGGCGTCACGCCGCCGACCACCTTGGTGCCGTAGTCGACCATCTGCTCGGCATGGAAGGTGCCCTGCTGGCCGGTGAAGCCCTGCACGATCACCTTGGTGTTCTTGTTGACCAGAACGCTCATTTGCTTCGAATCCTTCAGGCGGCTTTGGCGGCGGCGACGACTTTCTTCGCGCCGTCGTTGATGTCGTCGGCCGGCGTGATCGCCAGGCCGCTGGAAGCGAGCAGCGCCTTGCCGGCGTCGACGTTGGTGCCCTCGAGGCGCACCACCACCGGCACCTTGACGTCGACTTCCTTGACCGCGGCGATGATGCCCTCGGCGATCATGTCGCAACGCACGATGCCGCCGAAGATGTTGACGAAGATCGCCTTCACGTCGGGATCGCGCAGGATGAGCTTGAAGGCCTCCGTCACGCGCTCCTTGGTGGCGCCGCCGCCCACGTCGAGGAAGTTGGCCGGCTCGCCGCCGTTCAACTTGATGACGTCCATCGTGGCCATGGCCAGGCCCGCGCCGTTCACCATGCAGCCGATGTTGCCGTCCATGGTGACGTAGTTGAGGTTGTGCTGGGTCGCCAGCACTTCGGTCTCGTCTTCCTGGCGCACGTCGCGCATCTGCGCGAGCTTCTGCTGGCGGAATTCGGCGTTGTCGTCGGAGTTGATCTTGCCGTCGAGCGCCATCAGGTCGCCGTCGACGATCGCCAGGGGATTGAGCTCCACCAGCGAGAGATCCTTGTCGTTGAACAGCTTGAACAGGCCCACCATGATCTTGGTGAGCTGGCCCACCTGCTTGGCGTTGAGGCCCAGCGCGAAGCCCATCTGGCGGCACTGGTAGGGCTGCAGGCCCTGCACGAAGTTGACGTTGAGGGTCTGGATCGCGTCGGGGTTGTCGTGCGCGGTCTTCTCGATCTCCACGCCGCCTTCGGCCGAGGCGATGTAGGTGATGCTCTTGGTGGAACGGTCCACCAGCACCGAGAGATAGAGCTCCTTGCCGATGTCGGTGGCCTGCGTCACCAGCACGCAGTCGACGGGCAGCGCGCGGCCGCCGGACTGGTAGGTTTCCATCCTGGTGCCGAGCATGCCCTTGGCGGCTTCGCGCACGGCGTCGAGCGTCTTGCACAGCTTCACGCCGCCGGCCTTGCCGCGGCCGCCGGCATGGATCTGCGCCTTCACCACCCAGAAATCGCCGCCGATGGCCTTGGCGGCATCCACCGCTTCATCGGCGGAGCGGGCGACGCGGCCCGGCGGCACCGGGATGCCGACCTCGGCAAACAGTTCCTTGGCCTGGTATTCGTGGAAATTCATGCATCACCTGTGAGGGGAAGAGAGCCGCCGCGCGGGGCGCGTATTGTGGCGAACCCCCCCGGCAAAGGCAAAAACCGCGCTGCGGCGCCGCGCGGCTATACTCGGGCCCCATCGCAACGCGGGGGCCTGCAGTGGCGAATGCAAGCGGACGCGCGCCGGCCATCAACCGTCCTGCCGAGGCGGCGCTGCGCCGCGAACTTTACTTCTTCACGCTGTATCGCTCGCTCGAAGCGGCGCTGATCGTCTTTCTGGCCTTCAGCCCGCTGGCCGCGGCCTTCTCGAGCCTGCGCCACCCGATGCTGGCGAAGTTCACCGCCATCGCCTATCTGCTGGCGGCGTTGCTGCTGCTGGTCACCGGCAGCGACAAACGCTATGGCTTCCAGCGCCAGGCCGCCTTCGGACTGGCCGCCGACATCGTCGCCGCCGTACTCGCCATCCATGCCATCGACGGCGTGCAGAACGGCATTTCGCTGCTGCTGGTGGTGAACATCGGCGCCGGCGCGCTGCTTCTGCCGCTGCGCTGGGGCCTGGGTTTCGCGGCCGCGGCCACCTTCCTGACCGTCGGCGAATACCTGTTCGCGCAATCGGAGGCCAGCGACGCGGCGCGCAACCTGCCCGAGGTGCTGATGTTCGGCGCCACCTACCTGGCGGCAGCCGGGCTGTGCCACATCCTCGGGCGCCAGATGCGCGAATCGCATGCGCTGGCCGAACGGCGCGGCGCGGAAGTCGCCAATCTCTCGCAGCTCAACGAACTCATCATCCGCCGCATGCGCACCGGCGTGATGGTGGTGGACGCCGCCGGCACTATCCAGCTGATCAACGAGTCGGCGTATCACCTCGTCGGCCATCCGAGCCCGGCCGAGAACCAGCTCGCCAGCGTGTCCGAGGAACTGGCGCGCCGGCTGCATCAGTGGCGCGCCGAGAACCAGACCGACGCGCGGCCCGTCGAACTGTTCCCCGACACGCCGCCGGTGATCCCGCGTTTCGCGCGGCTCACGGTCTCCGACGATCTGTTCCTCATCTTCCTCGACGACACCTCGCTGGTGTCGCGCCGCGCCGAGGAATTGACGCTGTCCACGCTCGGCCGGCTGTCGGCCAGCATCGCGCACGAGATCCGCAACCCGCTGGCGGCGATCAGCTACTCGGCACAGCTGCTGGAGGAATCGCCCGATCTGCCCGACACCGACCGCCGTCTGGTCGAGATCATCGTCAGCCATTGCAACCGCATGAACGGCATCGTGGAGAACGTGCTGAATCTCTCGCGGCGCGAGCGCTCGCGGCCCGAATCGGTGGACCTGGCGCAATGGGTGTTCCAGTTCGTCGACGACTTCAAGGCCACGCGCTACCTGGACCAGGACGAGGTCAAGGCGGTGGCGCAGTCGCGCCACCTGTACGCGATGGTAGACCCGCAGCAACTGCACCAGGTCGTGACGAACCTGGTGCAAAACGCGCTCAATTACGGAAAGCTGCCGGGCGAGCCGGCACGCATCACGCTCACCGCGCGCCAGCTCGCGGAAGGTTCGCCGCCACTGGTGGAAGTGATCGACCGCGGGCCCGGCATCCCGCCGCGCGTGGCCGACAGCATCTTCGAGCCCTTTTTCACCACGCACGAGCACGGCACGGGATTGGGGCTGTATCTGGCGCGGCAGCTGTGCGAAGCCAACCAGGCCACGCTCGAGTACGTGCCGGTGGCCGGCGGCGGCAGCTGCTTCCGCATTTCGCTGGCGCGCGCGCGGCGCCTGGAAACGGCCGCGCCCGGAGAGCGCTCCGATCCGCAGGTTGTCTGACGCGGCGGCTTGCCATTAACGTGTAGCGCCTTCCCCAACCCGGTCCGACCATGGCGCCGACCCGCACCGCGCTGATCGTCGACGACGAGCGCGACATCCGCGAATTGCTCGTGCTGACGCTGGGGCGCATGGGCCTGCGCGTCGACACCGCGGCGGACCTGGCCTCGGCGCGCGAACAGCTGGCGGGCAACAAGTACGATCTTTGCTTCACCGACATGCGCCTGCCGGACGGTTCCGGCCAGACGCTGATCGAGCTGATCGCCAGCCGCCATCCGGAGACGCCGGTGGCCATGATCACCGCGCACGGCAACGTCGATGCCGCGGTGGAAGCGCTCAAGGCCGGCGCCTTCGATTTCGTCTCCAAGCCCGTCGATCTTGCCGTGCTGCGCCGCCTGGTGCAGAACGCGCTGCAACTGGGCGAACAGCGCCGCAACCAGCAGGTGGCCTCGTCCGGGCGCCTGCTGGGCGAATCGGCGGCGATGCAGCAGCTGCGCGCGACCATCGCCAAGGTGGCGCGCAGCCAGGCGCCGGTCTACATCAGCGGCGAATCGGGCGTGGGCAAGGAGCTCGTCGCGCGCCTGATCCACGAGCAGGGCCCGCGCGGCGGCGGAGCGTTCGTGCCGGTGAACTGCGGGGCGATTCCCTCCGAACTGATGGAGAGCGAATTCTTCGGCCACCGCAAAGGCAGCTTCACGGGCGCGCACTCCGACAAGGAAGGCCTGTTCCAGGCCGCCAACGGCGGCACGCTGTTCCTCGACGAGGTCGCCGAACTGCCGCTGCACATGCAGGTGAAGCTGCTGCGCGTGATCCAGGAAAAATCGGTGCGCCCGATCGGCGCCAACGCCGAGCAAAGCGTGGACGTGCGCATCCTCTCGGCCACGCACAAGCCGTTGGCACCGTTGGTGGAGGACGGGCGCTTCCGCCACGACCTCTTCTACCGCATCAACGTCATCGAGCTCGGCGTGCCGCCGCTGCGCGAACGCCGCGAAGACATCCCGGTGCTGGCCAACAGCATCCTCAAGCGCCTCGCCGACGAACTGAACGAGATCGCGCCCACGCTTACCGAAGGCGCGATCGAGGCGCTGTCGAACTATCCTTTCCCGGGCAACGTGCGCGAGCTGGAGAACATCCTGGAACGCTCGCTGGCGCTCTCCGACGGCGCGCTGATCACGCCGGACGACCTGCACCTGCCGAGCACGCGCGCCCCGGCCCCCGGCGCCGCCGGGGCTCCGCGCGTCACCGGCACGCAGCCCGCGGTGCCCGCGCCCGGCGCCGCCGTGCCGGCCGGCGCCCTGCCCGACTACATCGAACAACTCGAGCGCGAAGCCATCGTCAAGACGCTGGAAGAGTGCCGCTACAACAAGACCAAGGCCGCCGCGAAGCTCGGTATCACGTTCCGCGCGATGCGCTACAAACTCAAGAAACTGGGAATCGAATGATGACGCGCTGGAAGGCTGCGGGAATCCACCTGGCGATCAGCCTCGTGGTGATTTCGCTGGTGGGCGCAGGGCTGATGTTCCTGTGGTACGGCTGGCCGCTGTTCCGGCTGATGGGTGCCGCGCGGCTGCTGCTGGTGCTGGCGGTCGTGGACCTGGTCATAGGGCCCCTGCTGACGCTGATCGTTTTCAAGCCGGGCAAGCCGTCGCTGCGGTTCGACCTTACCGTGATCGCGCTGCTGCAGGCGGGCTTCCTCGCCTACGGACTGTACATCATGGCGCTGTCGCGGCCCGTGTTCCTGGTGGCGCTGGTGGATCGCTTCGAACTGGTGTTCGCCAACGAACTCGATGACGCCGACCTCGCGCAGGGCGAGCGTCCGGAGTTCCGCACGCGCTCCTGGACCGGACCGCGCCTGGTCGGCGGCGAGCTGGGAACGACCAGCCAGGAGCGCTACGAGCTCGTGATGTCCGGACTGGGCGGAAAGGACATCCAGTTGCTCCCGAAGCAGTACAGCGACTACGAAACGGTGAAGGCGGCGTTGCTCGCCAGGGCGGCGCCCATGGAACAACTGGCCGCCACCTCGCCTGCGACGCGCCGGGCGCTCGAAGGCGCGGCGGAGGATCTCGGGATTCCACCTTCTTCCCTGGTCACGTTGCCGATCATCTCGCGACGCGCGCGCGCCACCATGCTGCTCGACGCCCGCACCGGGGACGTCCTGGGGCCGGTGAGCGTCGATCCGTGGCCCGACGTCGCGGCCCTCCAGCAGGAGCGCGCGACCAGCAGTGACGATACGCGTCAGTAAGTGACGCGACGGTTGCGCCAAACGATTTTGGTGGCGAATCCGCGCGTGATGCACTTCCCACTCCGAAGTGCGAATCCGGGGCTTACCGCATGGCACGCGTTCTGCTTTAATCGCTCCGCCGGGTGCCGCGTCGGCTTGATTCCAACGGACGGAAAATCGCCGATCCGACAAGCGGAAACAGTTGCAAAGTTAGCTAACAACGTTCCGAGGGGAACCATATGAAGAAGATCCAGAAAGGCTTCACGCTGATCGAGCTGATGATCGTCATCGCGATCCTCGGCATCCTGCTGGCCATCGCGATTCCGGCCTACCAGGACTACACCGTCCGTACCCGCATCACCGAGTGCTTCAACCTGCAGGCTCCGATCAAGCTCAACATCTCGGAGTACTACATCTCGAACGGTTCGATGCCGGCCGACGCCAACGTCACCATTTCGCGCACCACCGACTTCTGCGGCAATTCGGACTACGTCCGCGATGCCGACAAGGACATGGCGACGATCGAAGTGCAGCCTGACGTGACGGCCGTGGGTCTTGCCAGCACCGTCACGACCGAAGGCCGCATGTTCGGTCTGGGTTGCACGGAGAACGGCGACGTGGAGTGGGTCTGCGCCTACGACACCGCCAGCAACAACAGCCAGGGCCGCTTCCTGCCCTCGTCCTGCCGCCAGATCGCGGCGACGCCGGCTGCCGCGCGCACGCTGTTCGTGAACGCGGGCGGCATCTGCACCAACCCGACGCCTTGATGTTTGATGCGGCTGGTCTCCAGCCGCCTCGTCGGACCCAAAGCACCGACCGGCAACGGTCGGTGCTTTTTTTTTGAAGCTCCCGCGTCCTACGATGACGACCCCGCCGGCGCTGCCGCCAATGCCCCCAAGCGCGAAGCCCGACGATGCTTGCTGCGACTGACGCACGCCATGGATTGCAGGGCCGCGATCGCGCCATGCCGATCGCGATCCTGGTCGCCGTGGCGCTCGTCTACCTGCCCGGGCTCGCCGGCCCCTTCGTGCTGGACGACCACGTCAACCTGTTGCCGATCTGGAACTGGCTGGATGGCCGAACGCAGGCGTGGAGCGCGATTTTCGAAAATCGCAGCGGTCCGACCGGCCGGCCGCTCGCCTACCTGAGCCTGATGGCCAATGCGGCTGCCGGCGGCACGTCGCCGTTCGGCTTCAAGGCCTTCAATCTCCTGCTACATCTGGCCGCGGCCGCGCTGGCGGCGCTCGTCGCGCGCGGCGCCGTTCGCGCGGACCGCCGCTCCTGGCCGCATGGCCTGGCGCTCGCCGCGGTCGCCGCCTGGGCCGTGCACCCGATGCATGCGAGCAGCGTGCTCTATGTCGTGCAGCGCATGGCGGTGATGGGCGCCATCGCGCAGTTCGCCGCGGTGGCGATCTACCTGCGCGCGCGCGTCGTGCTGGAAACCGACGCCCGCACCGGCCGCCTGTATCTTTTCGCCGCGATCCCCCTGGTGGTCGCGGCCGGTCTGATGGCGAAGGAAACCGCCGTGCTGGCGCCGCTGCTGTGCGGCGCCGCCGAACTGACGCTGTTCGCCGGTGCGCCGCGGCGCCGCGAGATACGCGTGTTCTTCGCGCTGTTCCTTTGGCTGCCGTTGGCTGCCGGCATCCTCGTGGCGATGAACGAGCCGCAACGCTTGCTGGCGCCCTTCGCCGGACGGGAATTTTCCCTGGAGCAGCGCCTCCTCACCGAGCCCCGGGTGCTCGCCGAATACGCCGGCCGCACCCTGTGGCCCTTCGATCTCGGCCTGTATCGCGATGGTTACCGTGCCTCCACCGGTCTTTTTTCGCCGATGTCGACGGCTTGGGCGATGCTGCTTTGGATCGTCGCAGCCGCCGCCGCGTGGATCGCGCGCAAACAGCGTCCCGTGTTCTGTTTCGGGATCTTCTGGTTCCTGTTCGCGCATGCGCTGGAGGCCGGCCCGGTATCGCTCGAACTGTACTTCGAACATCGCAACTACCTGCCCGCCTTCGGCCTGATGCTGGCGATCGCGGCCCTGGCGGCGCCGTACGCGAAACGGTTCGGCCGCATCGGGTTCGCAGCCGGCATCGCGCTGTCGCTGGGCCTGGGCGGCCTCACGCTGGCGCGTTCCATGGCCTGGTCCGACCTCGACACCCTGCTCGCCAGCGAAGGGCCGCCGGCGGGCGAGCTATCGAGACGATTGCAGGTGGACCGCGCGATCCGCGCCTTCGAAACCGGCAATGCGGCCGATCGCGAACACGCGCTGGCTGCGCTCGACGACGGCGCTCCCGGCGACGCGGCGGCCGCGGCGCTGTGGCGCGCCGTGTTCGCGTGCGACGCCGGCGAAACCATGTCGCCGGCGATGCTGGACGGTCTGCAGCGGCATCTGCCGCCGGTGGCGACGCACGGCCACGTGTCCTGGCTCGGACTGCTGGCGCGCCGCGTCGGCGCGCAGCGGTGTCGCGGCCTGGAACCTGCACGGCTGGCCGGCGTGATCGATGCCTGGCTGGCGCGGATTCCGGGGATTCCTGCGCACTCGCGCGCGCAATTGCTTGCCCTGCGCGAAGGTCTGAACTCCAGCGGGGCGACGCGATGAGCGCCACGTCCGATCGGCGCCGGCGATGGCCTTGGTTCGCCGCCGCCCTTGCCCTGTGCACGTGCATCGTCACGGTTTACGCAGCGGGCCTGTCGGGCCCGTTCGTGATGGATGACTTCGATGCCATCTTTCCGTTGCTGGGCCATCAGGCCGCCGGCGCGGACTGGCTCGACATCCTGCGCAATGCGCCCCACCACGTACGCGCACGCTGGGTGGCGAACGCGAGCTTCCTGATCAGCCAGTCCGGCGCGGCGGGACCCGCCCCGTCGGCGTTCGCGATCAAGGCCGGCAACCTCGCCATCCATCTGGCGACCGCGCTCGCGCTGGGAATGCTGGCGCGTGCGCTCGCCCTGCGCTGGGGCGCGACGCGCGCTCGCGCCGCGGCGGTCGCGCTGCTGGCCGCGGGGCTGTTCGCGCTGCATCCGCTGCTCGTCAGCACGGTGCTTTACGCCGTGCAGCGCATGGCGCAGCTCGCCACGCTGTTCTCGCTGCTCGCCGTGCTGGCTTACCTGCACTGGCGCGAGCGCCTGCCCACGATGCGCGCCCCGGCCGCGCACGCCACCGGTCTGGCAGCCGTTGCCGGTTTCGCGGGGCTCGCCTTCTTCTCGAAGGAATCCGGCGCGCTGGTGCCGCTGCTGATCGGCGTGGTCGAAGCGACCGCGTTTCGCTGGCCGCCGCGCGATGCGCCATGGCGCAGCCGCTTCGAGACCGGATTCGGGCTGTGCTGCGCGGCGCCGCTCATGCTGGGCCTGGTGCTGCTGGCCATCCGCTGGGAAGGCATCGCCGCGGGCTATGGCGGGCGCGACTTCACGCTCGCCACGCGTCTGCTCACCGAGATCCACGTGGTCGCCGGCTATCTCGCGCAGATCGCCTGGCCCCGCATCGGCGCGATGGGCCTGTATCACGACGACATCGTGCCCGTGGTCGCGCTGCAGCCGGCCACGATCGCGCTCGCCGCGGCTTTTGCCGCGGCGATATTCGCCGCGGCGTGGCTGCGCCGCCGCTGGCCGGCGGCGGCGTTCGCCATCCTGTGGTTCTTCGCGGCGCATGTGCTGGAATCGACCGTCATCCCGCTGGAACTCGCCTTCGAACATCGCAATTACCTGGCGCTGGTCGGACCGGCGATCGCGGTGGCCTGGTTCGTCGCGCGCGCCGGACGCATCGCCGGCGCCGCGATCGCAATCGTCCTCCTGGTTGCCCTGGCAACGCAGACCGCGCGGCGCGCCCAGGACTGGTCCGGCTTCGAGCGCTGGATCGCGGCCGAGTCGCGCCACCATCCGCGCTCGCTGCGAGCGGCCAGCGATCTGTTCTTCTCGCACGTGACCGCGGAGCGGACGGCCGAAGCCGTGGCCGCGCGCGAACGCTTGCTGGGCGAATTCCCCGCATCGGCACAGCCGGTGCTGCTGAAACTCGTGTTCGCCTGCCGCGGGCCGCTGGCGGTGACGACGTTCTCGGCGGACGAATTGCAGGCGCTGGCCCGCCTGCACGTGGACAAGGACGGCTATCACGCGTTTTCCGGCGCGCGCCGCCGCCTGATGCGCAGTTGCCCGACGCCCGACTGGGGGGCCGTCGCGGCGGCCAGCGCGGCGGCGGCGGCCAATCCGGCGATCGCCGGGGAGCATCGCGCGCGCGCGGCCTGGCTGCGTCTCACCGCCGACGCGCACCGGCGCGACCGGCAGTGGGCTCGCACGCGCACGGCCGTCGAACAGGTGCTGCAACAGGAAGCCAACGATCCGCGCGACTGGCTGCTGCTCGCCGAAGCCGCCGTCCGCACCGGCGATCGCGCCGCCTATCTTTCCGCCCGCCAACGCCTGCTCGTCCTGCTGCCGGGCGGCGGACCGCTGGCGCCCGACCTGGCCGCGATCGATCGTCTCGCGGCCGCGCTCCCGGCCGGGAATCCGTGAGCGGTGTCGTCCGGCCCGGCCGCGAAGGACGGGCATAATCGCCGCATGAGTTCCCCGCCGCCGGCCGCCCCGAAATCCTTCCGCTCGGTCGCCGATCTGGCGCTGCGCGGCGCACCGCCCGCCTTCGCCGAAACGCTGCACGTGGGTCGCCCCAACATCGGCTCGCGCGAACATTTCATGCAGCTGGCCGGCGAGATGTTCGACCGGCGCTGGCTGAGCAACCATGGACCGCTGGTGACGCGCTTCGAACAGCGCGTCGCCGAGTACCTGGGCGTGACGCACTGCGTGGCGATGTGCAACGGCACCATCGCGCTGGAAATCGCCATCCGCGCCCTCGGACTCGAAGGCGAAGTGATCGTGCCCTCGTACACCTTCATCGCGACCGCGCACGCGCTGAGCTGGCAGGGCATCACGCCGGTCTTCGCCGACATCGACGCCGCGACCCACAACCTCGACCCCGCCGCCGTGCGCCGCATGATCACGCCGCGCACCAGCGGCATCATCGGCGTGCATCTGTGGGGCCGGCCCGCACCGGTGGCCGAGCTGCAGCGGGTGGCCGACGAACACGGGCTCGAACTGCTGCTCGATGCCGCCCACGCCTTCGGATGCACGCACGGGGGCCGTCGCATCGGCGGTTTCGCACGCGCGGAAGTGCTCAGTTTCCACGCCACGAAGTTCTTCAACACGTTCGAAGGCGGCGCGGTCGTCACGAACGACGACGAGCTGGCGGACACGATGCGGCTGATGCGCAACTTCGGCTTCTCGGGCTACGACAACGTCATCCACCCGGGCACCAACGGCAAGATGATCGAGGCCTGCGCCGCGATGGGCCTGGTCAATCTCGACCATGTCGAAACGGTGATCGCGGCCAACCGCCGCAATCACGCGCGTTACGTCGACGCGCTGGAGAGCATCCCCGGCCTGCGCGTGCTGCGCTACGACGAGGCCGAAGACAACAACTACCAGTACGTCGTGCTCGAAGTGGGCGAGGACTACGGCATCGGCCGGGACGCATTGGTCGATGCGTTGCACGCCGAGAACATCCTGGCCCGCAAGTACTTCTGGCCCGGCTGCCATCGCATGAAGCCGTATCGCGACCTGTATCCGCATGCGGGGCTGATGCTGCCGAACACCGAGTCGGTGGCCGCACGCGTCATCGTGCTGCCCACGGGCACGGCCCTGCCGGACGAAGCCATCGACGCGATCGCCGCCGTCGCCCGGCTGGCGCCGGAGTTGCCGGCGTGATCGTGGCGATCATGCAGCCGTACTTCTTTCCCTACCTCGGCTATTTCCAACTGATGCGGGCCGCGGACCGCTTCGTGTTCTACGACGACGCGCAGTTCATGAAAGGCGGCTGGATCAATCGCAACCGCATCCTGCTCGACGATGCGCCGGCCTGGTGGACATATCCGGTCGTGCGGGAAGACTATCGTCTGCCGATCCTCGCGCGCCGCTATGCTCCCGGCGCGGAGACGCGCGACGCGCTGTTGCGCAAGGTCGCGCACGCCTACCGGCGCGCTCCGTACGTGGACGAGATCCTGCCCTGGCTGCGGGATTGGTTTGCCGGTGAGAGCGGCAGCGTCGCGGAATTCAACGCGCGCCACCTCGAAGACATCGCCGGCCGGCTGGGCATCGACGTCCGCCTCTCGCGCGCCAGCGAACTCGGGCTCGGCGACGACCTGCACGGCCCGGAGCGGGTCCTGGCGATGTGCGCCCGGCTCGGCGCGACGCATTACATCAACGCCGCCGGCGGGCGCGCGCTTTACGACGCCGACACCTTCCGCGAAGCCGGCCTCGGCCTGTCCTTCCTCGAAAGCCTCCCGACGGACTATCCGCAGTTCGGCGCGACGCACGTGCCTTTCCTGTCGATCGTGGACGCGCTGATGTTCCTCTCCTGGCAGGGAACCGCCGCTCTGCTCGACCGCTGCCGAAGCCAGACGGTTGCGTGATGAACGAAGCTTCCGCGGCCCTGGGTGGCTATTTCGGGCTCGAACTCGGGCGCGGCCGCGGACTGGCCTGGTGGCCCCGGGCGCAGCGATTCGAATCCGCGCGCGCTGCGCTGCAGGCGTACCTCCAGAACCGCAGGCCGAGCGCCGTGCGCGTTCCGTGGTTCGCCTGCGGCGCGATCGCGGAGGCGGTCCACGCGGCCGGAGTACCGGTGCGACGCTACGCTCTGGACGCGGGCCTCGGCGTCGAGCGCGGGCTCGTGCTGGAAGACGGCGAGATTCTCGTCGTCATCGACTATTTCGGGGTCTGCGGTTCGAATGTCGCGGACGCATTGCGTCGCTTCGGCAGCGGGCACGTCGTCGTCGACGCGGCGCAGTCCCTGTTCCACGTGCCGGAGGCTGGCGCGGTCACGATGTTTTCGCCGCGCAAGTTCGTCGGCGTTCCGGACGGCGGCGCGTTGCTGTCGCCGACGGCCGTCGCTGCGGCGCACGCCGACGAAGAGGGATCGAGGCGCCGCTGCGAGCATCTGCTGCGACGGCTGGCCGGCGATCCGGAAGGCGGGCTGGCGGACTACCGCCGGGCCGAGGCATCGCTCGCCGCAGGGCAGCCGCGGGCCATGTCGCAGCTCACCGCGCGCCTGATCGGATCGATCGATTTCGACGCCGTGGCCGAACGCCGCCGCGCGAACTTCGATACCCTTCACCGGCGCCTGCCGTCGCCGCTTCGCGAGCGCGGCGACGGCGTGCCGCTCTGCTATCCGGTGCGCGTCGGCGGTGCGGCGGCCGTGCGCGAGGCGCTCGCGAAACAGCGCATCTATTGCCCCGCCTATTGGCCCGACAGCGAACGCGGCGACGATCCGGTCGCGGCGATGCTGCTCGACGAAGTGGTGTATCTGCCCTGCGACCAGCGCTACGGCGCCGAGGACATGCACCGGCTCGCCGACAGCCTCGAGCGGGCGACGGGGGACTGATGGCACGCCCGCTCAACGTGCTCGTTTTCCCCTGCGGCTCGGAGCCGGGTTCGGAAATCCACCAGGCGCTGCGGTATTCGCTGCATGCGCGCCTGTTCGGCGCCTCGAGCGTCGACGATCACGGCCGCCTGCTCTACGCACCCGATTACCATGTCTTGCCGTCCATCCATGAGGACAGATTTGGCGACGCCTTCGCGGCGCTGTTGCGGACGCTGCGGATCGACCTGGTGTTCTCCACGCACGATACCGTGGCCGTGCATCTGGCCGGCCTGGCCGGCGAACTGGGTTTCGCGCTCGTCAACGGCGACCAGGAAGCCAACCGCGTTGCGCGCAGCAAGCGCGCAACGTACGCGCTGTTCGCCGATCAGCCCTGGGCGCCGCGCGTGTACGACGACCCGCGGGTGTGTCCGGAGTGGCCGATCGTGGCCAAGCCGGATGCCGGCCAGGGCGGGCAAGGGTTCCAGGTGTTGCGCACGCCGGCCGAGGCCGACATGGCGTGGCGGGCGTCGCCCGCCGTGGTCTTCGTCGAGCACCTTCCCGGCGAGGAGCTGACCGTGGATTGCTTCACCGATCGCCACCGCGCGCTCGTCCATGTCGGCCCGCGCACGCGCGAACGCGTGCGTGGCGGCATTTCGATGCGCTCGCGGCCCGTGCCGCCCGAGCCCGGGCTCATGGCGATCGCGACGGTCGTCAACCAGAGGCTCGTGCTGCGCGGTCCCTGGTACTTCCAGGTCAAGCGCGCCGCGGACGGACGGTGGAAGCTGCTGGAAATCTCCACGCGGCTCGGCGGCGCCTCCGTGGCGCAGCGCGCCCGGGGGGTGAACCTGCCGCTGCTCGCGGTGCTCGATCACGCGGGCGTCGATGTCGTGGCGAAACCGGAGCCGCGCGTGCGCAGCGTCGATCGGCGCATCCAGACGCTGGCCGAGCTCGATTTCACTTTCGACACCGTCTACATCGATTTCGACGACACGCTGGTTTCGAACGGGCGCGCGCTTCCGGTGCCGGTGGCCTTCGTCTACCAGATGATCGCCCTGGGCAAGCGCATCGTGCTGCTGACCCGGCACGCGCACGACCTCGCCGCGATGATGCAGCAAGCGCGATTGTCGCCGGCGTTGTTCGACCAGATAATCCACATCACCGACGGGACACCGAAGGGCAACCACGTGACACCCGGAGCGATCTTCGTCGACAACCATTTCCCCGAGCGGCGGGAAGTGGCCGAGCGGCACGGCATCCCCACCTTCGACGTGGACGCCCTGGAGTTCCTGCTCCGATGAAGGCGCCCGCGCACTACCAGGCGCTCGAGCGCCGCCTCGTGGCCCGCATGGCCGCAGGCTGGCGCGGACGCGACGGCGCCCCCGCGAAGGTGCTCGACTACGGTTGCGGGCAAGGCACCTACCTGCGTGTGTTCAGGGCCGCCGGGCTGTCGGTGTGCGGCGTCGACATCAATCCCGACTACGTGGCATCGCTGTGCGGCGAAGGCTTCGATGTCGACGAACCGCGAGCGTTCGAGCAGCGCGGCGAGCGCTTCGACGTCGTTTTCCTCAGCCACCTCATCGAACACCTGGATCCGCCTGCGCTCGCGCAGCTCATGATGTCGCTGTGTTCGCGGCTCGTGCCGGAGGGACGGCTGGTCGTGGTGACGCCGGTGCTTGGCGAGCGCTTCTATCACGACTTCACTCACGTGCGGCCCTACACGCCGCAGAGCCTGCGGCACGCCTTCGGTCGCCACGATTCGCCGCTGTCGGGCGGTGCGCGCGGCCTGATCGAACTGGTCGACATCCATTTCTTCCGCGATCCGTTCCGCACGCGCGGATGGCGAACCTTCTACGTCGGCGCGCCGTGGGCGCGGGCGGCGGTCGCGCGCCTCAACGCCTGCTTCGACCTGCTCTGGCGCGCGACCGGCGGGCGCATCGGCACGACCGCGTCGTGGCTGGGTGTCTACCGCCTGCTGGCCCCGGCCGGCCACAACCCCGGTGACGTGCGATGAAAGAAATCGCGGATCCCGAGTACTTCCGGCGCCTTCGGCGGGAACGCAGCCAACTGCTCGAGCTGCTGCGGGCTTCGAAGCCGACGCAGCTTGCGCCCGACATTCCTCACGAGCAGGTGATCCCGCACGCGTCCTACGCGCCGTGGGCCGCCGACGAAGCCTTCCTCGCCTGTCACGCGCTGGCGGCGCCGAACACGCTCGTCGATCGCTATCGCTGTCACGAACTCTGGTCGCTGGTGCGCAATACCGCGCGGCTCCCCGGCGACCTCATGGAAATCGGCGTATGGCGCGGCGGCACCGCGCTGGTGCTGGGCATGGCCGGCGACGGCACGCCGCTGCATCTGTTCGACACCTTCGAAGGCGTGGTCGGAAGCGTGCCGGGCAAGGACACGCTGTACGTCGGAGGCGAGCATGCCGACGCCTCCGCCGGGCAGGTCGCCGAATTGCTCGCTCGCCACGGCGTCGGAGACGTCCGCCTGCATAGCGGGATATTTCCGGACGCGACCGGCGCAGCCTGCCCGGACGCCATCCGGCTGTGTCACATCGACGTCGACACCTACGGCTCCGCGCAGGCGTGCCTGGCGCACGTCTGGCCGCGCGTGGTGACCGGCGGCGTGGTGGTGTTCGACGACTACGGCTTCTGGGGCTGCGAAGGCGTGACGCGCCTGGTCAACGAGAAGGCGCCGTCCGACGCGCTGCTCGTTCACAACCTCAACGGGCATGCCCTGTTGGTGAAAACCGGCGCCGCGTGAGTCCCTCGCCCACCGCCTCCGATCGCCGGCCAGCCTCGGCGCTGCCCGTAGCGTGGAGCGCGATCGATCTGTCGTCGCGCCACGCGCTCCAGTTCCTGACGTCCCTGGTACTGGCGCGCTTGCTGGCACCGGAAGACTTCGGCGCCATCGTCCTCCTGCAGGCGCTGCTCGCGGCGATCGCCATCCTGGTCGACGGCGGTCTGTCGACGGCGCTGATCCAGCACCGCGATCCCAGCCGCACCGATGAATCGACGGCCTTCTGGAGCCAACTCGCGATCGCGAGCGCCGCGGCCGCGGGCCTGTGGTCCGGGTTGCCCTGGGTCGCACGCTTTCTCGAGGTTCCGCAGCTCTCACCGCTGGGGGCCGCGGGCGCCGTGGTCGTGATCGCCAACGCGCTCGGCTCGATACACGTCATCCTGCTGACGCGGCGGCTGGATTTCCTCACCCAGTTCAAGGCCGGCACCGTGGCGGCCCTGCTTTCCGCGGCGACGGCCGTCGCGCTGGCGCTGCGTGGCGCCGGCGTATGGGCGCTGGCCGCGCAGGTCGCGACGTTCGCCGTGGTTTTCACGGCCATGCTCTGGTGGCTGCATCGCTGGCGTCCGCTGCCGCGATGGAGCCGTGCTTCGGCGCGCTCCCTGTTCGGCTTCGGCGGTTTCATCCTGCTCGCCAACGTGATCAACACGATCTTCGAGCGTGCATCGGCGGCCCTGATCGGCAAGTCCTACGGCGCACGTGCCCTCGGTTACTACCATCGGGCCGACACGACGCAGCAATTGCCGACCGGATTGCTCGGTGCCATCCTGACGCGCACGCTGCTGCCCATGCTCGCGCGCGCGCGGGAAGACGAGTCGAGCCTTCGCGCGCTCACGGCAACGGCCATCCGGGGCGCGATGTTCGTCAACGTGCCGATGATGCTCGGTCTGGCCGCGCTTGCCTTGCCCGCGCTGGAGGCGCTTTACGGGCCGCGCTGGCGTCCCGCCGCACCGATACTCGAAGTGCTCTGCATCGCGGGCGTCTTCTGGCCGATGCATCTCATCAATCTCAATGTGCTGATCGCGCAGGGGCACGCCCGGCTCATGCTCCGCATCGAGGTCGTCAAGAAGCTCATCGGACTGGCGATGCTGCTTTTCGGAGCGCGCTACGGCGTCATCGGGCTCGCCTATGCGCTGGCGCTCTTCAGCGTGATCGGCCTGGCGATCAACACCCATTATTCCGGCCGGTTGCTGCGATACGGCCTGCTCGCGCAGCTGCGCGACATCGCGCCCATCCTGCTCGCGGCCGCGCCGATGGTCGCCGTCGTCCACCTGGCGTCGCGAACGTCCGCCTGGCC
Source organism: uncultured Aquimonas sp. (assembly GCA_946481615.1). The sequence continues at coordinate 5,674 of CAMLOR010000015.1, read as the reverse complement.
ACCGCTTCTCCTGCTGCCGTTGCTGGTCCTCGGTGGCGCGATCATGTTCCTGGTCACGGCCCACGTCCTGCGTCTGCAGGTGCTGGCCGAGGCGTTGAGGCTGCTGTCGGGCCTGCGCGAAGCCGCCAGGGCCCCGGCGCCGGCAGCCTTGCGCGCTCCGTTGCTCGGCGCCGACGACACGACTCATTGACAGCCACCGCAATCGAGCACGCAACAGGGAGTAGCCGGCGATGGGACGCTTCGTCTCCAAACCGCTCAGAATGATCCGGCGCGCCATCGCGCGCTGGCTGCCGTTCCGCGTTCGCCGCTGCCCGCTTTGCGAACGGCGGCTCGCCCGCTATCTGCCTTACCGGGGCGGCTGGCGGCGGGCGCCCGCGCTGGGGCGGGCGCTCGACATCGTCGGCAGCGACCTCGATCACTTCGAGTGCCCCAACTGCGGCGCGCACGACAGGGAACGGCACCTTGCCCAGTTCCTGCGCGCCTCGGGCCTGCTGACGCGCCTGACCGGGCGGCGCATCGTCCATTTCGCTCCCGAACGCGCGATCGTCGCGCTGCTCGCGGCCCGGCAACCGGCCGACTACAGGAAATGCGATCTTCATCCGGCATCACCGCAGATCGACGCCGTCGACATCACCCGAATGCCCTTCGGCGACGCAAGCGTGGATCTGCTGGTGGCCAATCACGTCCTCGAACATGTCGAGGACGACTCGCGCGCGCTGGCGGAAATCGTGCGCGTACTGGCGCCCGGTGGACACGCCATCCTGCAGACGCCCTACAGCAACGTGCTGCTGCGGACCTGGGAAGACCCGGGGATCGTGGAGCCGTATGCGCGCCTGCAAGCCTACGGACAGGAAGATCACGTGCGTCTGTATGGCCGCGACATCTTCGAACGCTTCGCGGCCTCGGGGCTGGAGGCGTGTGTCGTCACCCACGATCAACTCCTGCCGGACGTCGATGCGGGGAGTTCCGGGGTCAACCGGCGCGAGCCTTTCTTCCTTTTCCGGCGTCCCTGATCCGCACGCTCAGGCAACGGGGAAAAGCACGGGCTCCTCGCCCGCGGCGCCGCGCCGCGCGCGTATCGAGCGTGCCGCACGCGGCACCGCTCGCACGATGCCGTGCAGGAAGTCGGTTCGCGCGAGCGCGAACCGCGGTTCGCCACGCAATCTCGCATACCAGTAGCGCGGATCCTCGAGCCGGCGCCGTGCGATCGACGACAACAGCAGTCGTCCCCACCAGGTGACGATGCCGCGCCGCAGCGCGGACCGATCCAATCCCAGGTCCAGCGCCTCGAGGAAGGCGTCCAGGTAGCCCTGCTGGATCGCGCGGCCATGGACCGCGATCGCGGAACCGGGCGTGCGCCAGCGATAGTCGACCAATTCTTCGTCGAGATAGGCCAGTTCGCCGAGCGCACCCAGTCGCAGGTACCAATGCAGATCGAGGATCGGACCGCGCGTGCCGAGTACCGCGTCGCGCATCTGGCGGGGGTAGAGGAGCGAACTGTGGTTGAGGAAATTCCCCTCGGCGAGCAGTTGCGCGGGGTCCACGGTCGGGCCGGCGCCGCGGTTGAAGCGGCCCATCCGCTTGCCCTCCACGTCGATGACCCCCGCATTGGAAAAGACGGCCGAACACCGCGGGCGGGCGGCGAGGACCGCAAGCTGCCGCGCGAGCTTCTCCGGCCGCCACACGTCGTCGCCATCGAGATGGGCGAGGAAATCGCCGCGCGCCGCCGCCACCAATCCGCGCAGGTTGTCCGCCGGGCCGACGTTGCGCTCGCGCAGGTGCGCGAACACGACACCGGGATGCCGCCGCGCGAAATCGGCCACCAAGTCGCTCGTGCCGTCCCGGGAGGCGTCGTCGCCGACGAGGATCTCGACGCCGCCCTCGACCTGCTGCGCCAGCACGGACCCGATGCACTGCGCGATGTACGGCGCATGTTGATAGGCCGTGATGCAGACCGTGACACGCGGCGCCGTCATGCCGGTTCCCCGCGATCGCGGATGCCGTCGGCGAGGCCGCCCGCCATCGCACGCACCTGCAGGAAGCGCGACGGATCGAAAAGCAGGTGCACGATCAGCGTCGCGGCCAACTTCGCGACCATCCATACCTTCCACACGAGCGGCACATAGTCGCGCCGCGCCAGCCGGCAGGCGTTCCGGAACAGCGTGCGATGCCGCGCAGGGCTGCGGTACGGCCACAGACGCCAGCCCAGCAGCCAGAAGCGCAGGCTGCGATCGCCCATCCGGTGTTCGAAGCGTGCCGCCGGCACGGCGAAGAGGGCGAGCCCGGCGTGCGCCACGCGAAACGACCATTCGGTGTCGACATGGTCGATGAAGAAGGATTCTTCGAGTCCGCCGAGTTCCGACACGCGTCCCAGATCGAACAGACTGCCGCTGCCGTTGATGCTGGCCACGGCGAACGGCGCGCTGTCGATGCCTGCATGGGCGCGCGCCCATCGTCCCGCGCGCATGAGGTGGAACCCGTGTTCGAGCCCGGTCTGCGGATCGCGCAGCGCGGGGCCGACGAGGCCGGGGCGCCGGCCGTCGCGCTCGAGCGCCTCGTAGGCCGCGACGAGCGTCTCGACGCTGCCGGGCTCGGGTACCGAATCCTGGTCGAGCAGCAACACGTGCGTGCAGCCCGATGCGATCGCGCGCTCCATGCCGCGATTGTTCGCCGCCGCCAGGCCGCGGTTGGCCGCATTCTCCAGCAATACGACCTCGTGGTTCGCGGCCAGCGCGCGCAGCGCGTCGATCGCGCCGGAGGCATTGTCGACCGCGATCTTCGCGATGCCGGGCGGCAGCGCCTGCCATTGCCTCGCCAGCAATGCGAGATCGGGCCGGTAGGTGACCGTGACCGTGGCCAGTCGCATGCTCAGCTCAGCGCGCGGCCGCGCCAGCGAGGATGGCGGCGTAGCCATCGGCGACGGTCTCCCAGTCGAAACGCGGCAGCACATCGCGGCGCGCCGCGGCGATCTGGGCGGCGCGCAGCGCCGGATCGCCGAGCAGCCGGACGATTTCACAGGCCAGCGCTTCGACCTCGCCGGGAGGCACGGCGCCGGCGGGAAGCGCGTCGAGGACATCCGCCGCCGCCGGCACCGCCCCGGCGACGATGGGGCAGCCGCAGCCGAGCGCTTCGATCATGACCAATCCCAGGCCCTCCTGGTCGCCCGAGGCGGCGGCGACGAACGGGGCGACGAACAGCGTCGCGCGACGGTACAGCGGAACCAGATCTTCCTGCGTCACGGCACCGAGGAAAGACACGATGTCTTCGAGTCCACGCTCACGGACGCGCACGCGCAGGGCGTCGAGTTCCGGACCGAAGCCGGCGATGTCGAGCGCAACCTCGGGGTGGGCGGCGCGGATCGCGGGCAAGGCATCGATCAGGTGGCGCAGCCCCTTTTTTTCGACCAGTCGCCCCACGAAGAGCAGCCGGCCAGGCAAGCGCGGCTCGTCGCCGGCCGTGAACCGGTGCCGCAGGTCGACGCCCATCGGCCGGATCTGCACCGGCGCACCGATACCCCCGGTTTCGCGCACGAGCCGCTCGCGCATCGCCTCGCTCACCACCGTGATGGCGGCGGCGTGGCGAACCACCCAGCGCCGCAGACGGGCGAACCCTGCACCGCGCAGGGCGAACAGATCGGCGCCGTGCGCCGTCGCCACCACCGGCGCGCGCAGCAATCGCAGGCGCTGCAGGCACAGGGCGAGCCAGCCCTGCGGAACCAGCCAGTGGGCATGCACGACGTCGGCCCGCCGCGCCGCGCGCACCAGTCCTGCGGCCAGTGCCAGGAACAGGGCCGGCAGCAGGATCCATCCCAGGCCCGAGCGCCGGAGGTTGGCCAGGATGCCGCCGCCGTTCACCAGCGTTTCCCAGCGGGCGGGGGCGTAACGGCACCGCACCACATCGACGCCGTCCATCGATTCGCGCGCCAGGGCGCCGCGGGCGTGCGGACAGACGACGGCGACTTCGAAGCCGCGGGCGGCCAGCCTGCGCGCCAGTTCGTGCACGAATCCCGGTTCGGGATCGCCGCGCCATCGCGGATAGGTGGTGGCCACCACCACGACGCGCGTCATGGCGCATGGCGCCCGGGCGCGGTGAATCGGCCGCGCTCAGCCATCGCGCCGGTAGGTCAGGCTCGTGATCTGCTCCGAAACCAGGCCCACGAGGAACACGATCACCGCGGCGCTGAGCAGCAGCGCGCTCATGTTGGTGAAGCGGCCGGCGGTGGCGAAGGTCCAGGCGTAGTAGCTCAGGCCGAGCAGGCCGAACCCGGCGCCGGCCGGCACGAACAGCTTGAGCGGCGAGTACAGGGTGGCGATCTTGAAGATGATGAGCAGGAAACGCACACCGTCCTTGAACGGGCGGATGTGCGAGCCATGGCCGACCCGGGCGTGCACTTCGACCGGCACATAGGCCACCGGGAAGGCGCTGCGGAAGAACGCCATGGTGATGGTGGTCGGATAGGAAAAGCCGTTCGGCAGCAGGTGGAGGAATTCGCGGAAGCGCGCGGCGCGCACGGCGCGGAAGCCGGAGGTGAGATCGAGCACGGCGTGGCCGGTCATCCACGAGGCCAGCCGGTTGTAGAAGCGATTGGCGGCACTGCGTCCGGCGCTGGCCTGGCCGCTGCGCGCGCGCGCCGCCACCGCCATGTCGTAGCCGGCCTCGAGGCGCTCGAGCAGGGCGGCGATGTGGACCGGGTCGTGTTGCCCGTCCGCATCCATGAAGACCAGCACCTCGCCTCCGGCGGCACGCGCACCGCGCTTGATCGTCGCGCCGTTGCCCATCGAGTAAGGAGAAGACAAGACGCGGGCGCCATGCGCGGCGGCCACGGCCGCCGTGTCGTCGGTGGAACCGTCGTCCATCACGAGCACTTCGGCCTGCGGCCAGAGTTCGCGCAGGCGTGGCAGCACCCGGCGCAGCCCCTCGGCCTCGTTCTTGGCAGGCAACACGATGCTCAGGGCCGTGCCGCGCGCGGCGGCCGGCGCAGGCGCAACGGCCGGGTCGGCGAGGGGGGTGGGCGAGGTCATGCGGGAAGCATACGGCGGGCCCGGGACAACCGTCACGATCCGTGTCACGCCTTGATGCACCACTGGAGGAGATTGGAGTAAAGTTCTTGAGACTCAAAGGGGAGTCAGGGGAAGATCGTCGTGAATGCTCCCGCCGCCGCGGCCAATCTGATCGGCATCACCGGCATCGCCCGCCGGCTGGTGCTGGACGGCCATCTGTCCGAACCCGACGCCCGCCGCGCGCTCGACGAGGCCGGCAAGGAAAAGAAATCGGTCCACGCCTGGCTGCTCGACAAGAAGATGGCGACACCGGCCCAGGTCGCGGCCGCCAACTCCATCGAGTTCGGCGTGCCGATCATGGACATCACCGGGCTCGATCTGGCGCAGGCGCCGATCAAGCTGGTCGACGAGAAGCTGATCAACGCCCACAGCGCGCTGCCGCTGTTCAAGCGCGGCAATCGCCTTTACGTCGGCATCGCCGACCCCACCAACACGCGTGCCCTGGACGAGATCAAGTTCCAGGCCAACCTGACGGTCGAGCCGATCCTGGTCGACGAGGACCAGCTGCGCCGCGGCATCGACAGCGCCCAGAACCAGGTCGAGGCCTTCAATGCCGACCAGGACGAGGAAGGCCTCGACAATCTCGAGCTGGGCAGCACCGACGACGACATCAA
>CAMLOR010000014.1 GCA_946481615.1 uncultured Aquimonas sp. | reverse complement strand
CGCGGGCGGCGCAACCCATCCCCGAACCCCCGAGCGCCCCCGCGTCCCGCCGCAATCCCACGGGCTGGCGAAGACCCGCTCGTTTCGAGCGAATCCGCAGCGATGTCAGGGTGCGGCGATATGCAACCGGACGGTGGCCGGCTGCAGCGACGGCGCTTCAACGCGCAACGTGGCGATCCCGGTGCGTCCGCGCAGTCCGCGCACGATCGCCAGGTACAGCCCGTTGAAAGCGGCGCGTTCGTGCGCGGCGAACGAGGTCATGTCGGTCGGATCGCCGTTGTCGGTGGCGACGATCTCGGCCGGGCCGGCGATCGCGACGCGGATGCGGTGGTTCGCGGTGGGCACGGGACGACCCTTGGCATCGAGGATGCGCACGGCCACGAAGGACAGGTCGTCGCCGTCGCCGCGGATCGTGTCGCGGTCGGGCGCGGCTTCCAGTCTCGTCGCCGCGCCTGCGGTCTGCACCGCGTCGCTCGCCCACGGCTTGCCGTTCTTCCAGGTTTGCACGCGCAGCTCGCCGGGCGCGTATGCAACGTCGTCCCAGCGCAGACGATATTCGAACGGTGCCTTCTTCCTGCGACCCTGCGACTTGCCGTTGACGAACAGCTCGGCCTCGTCGCCGGAGGTGAACACATGCACGGGCGTCGCCTTGCCTTCGCGACCCGGCCAGGTCCAATGCGGCAGCAGATGCGCCATCGGCAGATCCGAACGCCAGCGCGACTGGTAGAGCCAGTAGCGATCCTTGGGAAAGCCGGCAAGATCCACGATGCCCGAGTACGAACTGCGCGATTCGTAATACGGCGTCGGCTCGCCGAGGTAATCGAAACCGGTCCAGACGAACTCGCCCGCCACGAAAGGATGCCGGTCGAGCGCGGCGAACACCTTGTCGGGCGAGGCGCCGAAGTCGACGGCGTGCAGATCGTAGGCGCTCACATGGCGCGCCACGGGATCGCCGCCACGGCCGTCGCGCACCAATGCGCTGTCATCGCGCGGTACGGGGAACAGGTAGGTGCCGCGCGTGCTCAGCGTCGACGCGGTTTCCGTGCTGAGGATCGCCTTGCCGGGAAAGCGCGCGTGGAAGGCATCGTACTGCGGCGGCGTGCGGATGCGTTCGGTGCCTTCGAACTCGGGCTGCTGGCGGATGCCCTCGCCCTGGTAGTTCAGCCCGATCACGTCGACGGTGGCGGGCAAGGGCATGTCGGGACCGGCGTAGTTCATCGCCGTCGTGGTCGGGCGCGTGGGATCCTCCTCGCGCACGATCGCGGCCAGCCGGCGCGCGATCGCCGCGCCCTCTTCGCCGGTGTACTGCTCGCCGACTTCGTTGCCGATGCTCCACAGGATCACCGAAGGATGATTGCGGTCGCGGCGCAGCATCGCGCGCAGATCCGGTTCATGCCAGTCGGGAAAGACGAGGTGGAAATCGAGCGGCGTCTTGCGGCGCTCCCACGAATCGAAGATCTCGTCGACCACCAGGAATCCCATGCGATCGGTGAGCTCGAGCAGTCCCGGCGCCGACGGGTTGTGCGCCATGCGGATGGCGTTGGCACCCATGTCGCGAAGGATTTCGAGCTGGCGCTGCGCCGCGCGAACGTTGAAGGCGGCGCCCAGCGCGCCGAGGTCGTGGTGCTGGTTCACGCCGCGGATCGGGATGCGCTCGCCGTTGACGTGCAGGCCGGTGTCCGGATCGAAGCGCACGGTGCGGATGCCGAAGGGCGTTTCGTAGCGGTCGACGACGCGGCCCTCGTGCATCAGCGTGGTTACGGCGAGATAGCGGTGCGGCGATTGCGTCGGCGGCGGACCCCACAGGCGCGGCTTCGATATCGCCGTCGTGCCTTTCGCGCTTGCAGTCGCCTTCGCGGCGATCCGCAGCGTTTCGGGCGCGATGCGCGCGACGACGAGGCCGGATGCGCGCCCGGCCCCGTCCAACGCGACGATCTCGGTGGCTACGTGAATGTCGATCGCGTCACCGCCGTCGTTGTCGACGCTGACGTCTAGCGTGACCGTGGCGGCGTCCTTCGACACCTGCGGCGTCGCGACGCGCGTGCCCCAGTGCGCGACGTGCACCGGGGAAGTCTTTATCAGCCACACATTGCGATAGAGCCCGCCGCCCGGATACCAGCGCGCCGATTCGGCCGGGTTGTCGAGCCGGATCGCCAGCTGGTTGCGCGCGCCGAAGGCAAGATGCGGCGTGAGGTCCAACCGCCACGAGTTGTAGCCGTACGGCCAGCCGCCGGCCAGCTTGCCGTTGACCCAGACGGTCGCGTGCGACATCGCGCCGTCGACATCGAGGAGGATGCGGCGTCCGCGATCGTCGGCATCGATGTCGAGCGTTCGGCGATACCAGCCGATGCCCGCGCTGGGCAGTCGGCCCATGCCGCCGTGCGGGCCTTCGACGAGGAAGGGACCCGCGATGGCCCAATCGTGCGGCAGGTCGACGCGCTGCCATTGGGCATCGTCGAGATCGCTGCGTGCGAAGGCCACGTCGGCGTCGGGATCATGCGCGGGGCGCACATGACGTGCAGCGGGATCGCGGATGAAGGGATTGGCGGTCGGCAGGATCCAGGGCTTGAGCACGCGGCGCGAGACGGCTTCCACGTCCATCGCCGCCTCGGGGCGCGCGTCGGCCGCCTTGCCGTCGGCGCTTTCCACGATTTCCGGTCGGGCATCGTAGTCGAGCGACGCCGTGAAGCTGTCCGGATCGCCGCGGTGGAAGCGCCAGTTTTCGTTGATCGAGATCCGCTCACGTGGCGATTGCGCCTCGTCGTCCCCGCGAAGGCAGGGACCCAGCGACTCTGCATTTCCCGGCGCGCAAGTCGCTGGATTCCCGCCTTCGCGGGAATGACGGCAGGGCGCGGACGGAAGCGTGGCCGTGCACGCCGTCGCGAGCAGCGCGAACAGCAACGCGCACAACGCGCCCGAGGCCGCGCGCTCAACCGTCCTCATGCGGCACCTTCAATACCGCCTCGAACGCCGGCTTCGAACGAAGCTGCCGATCGAACAGCAGCGGATAGTTGGTCCGTCGCGGCACGGGATAATCGTTCTTCCACGACATCCCGTCGTGCAGACCCCACAACGTCACGCGCGCGATCTGCTCGCGCTTGCGGTGGAAGAGCCGGAACAGCTCCGTGTAGCGCCGCGCCAGCTGCTGCTGCATCTCGGGCGGCAGGCCGTCGGGCCAGGGGTCGAGGAAGCGCTCGAACTCGGGCAACTGGAACTGCGGATGCGCGAGGCCCGTGCCGATCACCTGGCCTTCGCGTGTCAGCGGCAGCACGTCGACATCGAGTTCGGTGATCATCACCTTCAGGCCCAGCGCCGCGTAGGCGTCGATCGCGGCCTCGATGTCTTCGAGACTTGGATAGTTCAGTCCCCAGTGCGCCTGGATGCCGATGCCGTCGATGCGCAGGCCATGCGCCTGCAGCATCTTCGCCAGGCGCACGATGCCGTCGCGCTTGGCCGGGCGCTCGGCGTTGAAGTCGTTGTAGTAGAGCTCCGTGTCGGGTGCGTAGCGTGCGGCGAACTCGAAGGCGCGGCGCACCAGTTCGTCGCCGTCGCCGACCGCCTTCACCCAGGCCGTGTCGGCGCGGTAGCCGCCGTCTTCGCCAACCACCTCGTTGACGACATCCCAGGCCTGCACGCGGCCGCGATAGTGCCCGGCGACGGCTTCGATGTGGCGGCGCAGGATTTCGATCTGCGCGGTCTTGCCGTGCGGCTTGTTGTCGGCATCGGCGAAGAACCAGGGCGGTGTCTGGTTGTGCCAGACCAGGGTGTGGCCGACGACGAACAGGCCGTGTTCGCGGCCGAAGTCGGCGAAGGCGTCGGCATGGGCGAAGTCGTACACCCCGGGCCGCGGATTCACCGATTCGGCCTTCATCGCGTTCTCGGCGGTGATGCTGCCGAAGTGCTGCAGCACCAGGGCCTGCGATGCGCCGTCGCGACCGGCGACGATGTCGTCGTTGACCGCCACGCCCATCAGGAAGTCGTCGGCATAAGCCGACTTCAACGTCGTCGCGTCACCGGCGTGTGCTGTCGCCGCCGCGGCAACGAGAGCCAGCCCGATCGCCGCCTTGCGCCAGTCTTTCATCGCGATGCTCACAGTCTGTACGCCCGCTTCGGCAGCCGGTATGCGAGATCGGCGGCCACTTGCGCCGCTTCGTCCTCGTCGAGCCGATGCTCGGCAACGAGCTTTGCCAGCACCGCGCAGTCGATGCGCCGCGCCATGTCGTGGCGCGCCGGAATCGACAGGAAGGCGCGCGTGTCGTCGTTGAAACCGACGGTGTTGTAGAAACCCGCGGTGCTCAGGGTCTGTTCGCGGAAGCGCCACATGCCCTCGGGCGCATCGTGGAACCACCATGCCGGCCCGAGGTACAGGCAGGGGTAGTGACCTGCGAGCGGTCCGAGTTCGCGCGAGTAGCTGCTTTCGTCCAGCGTGAAGAGGATGAGGCGGAAATCCGGCTCGTTGCCGAAGCGATCGAGCAAGGGCTTGAGCGCGTGCACGTAATCGGTGGCCAGCGGCAGATCGGCGCCGACGTTGCGGCCATGGCGGCGGAACAGGGCGGGGTTGTGGTTGCGATGGCAGCCCGGATGCAACTGCATCACGAGCCCATCGTCCAGGCTCATCGCGACCATTTCCGTCAGCATCTGGCCGCGGAACCGTTCCGCGTCGCGTGCGTCGAAGCGGCCGCGCACGATCCGGTCGAACAAGGCGCGCGCTTCGCCGACCGGCAGATCGGCCGTCGCTGCGCTTTCGTGCCCGTGGTCGGTCGAAGTCGCACCCATGCGCGCGAAGAAATCGCGGCGTTGCCGGTGGGCGCGCAGATAGCCGTCCCAGGTGAACACATCTTCGCCGGTGATCGCGCCGAAATGCTGCAATGCGTCGGCGAACTGCTCGTGCTCCGGGTCGACCACGGCATCGGGGCGATAGGCGGTGATCACGCGCCCGCCCCAGCCGCTGTCGCGGATGGCCTGGTGGTGTTCCAGCGTGTCGAGCGGGCCTTCGGTGGTGGCGATCACCTCGATGCCGAAGCGCTCGAACAACGCGCGCGGCCGGAACGCCGGTGTCTGCAGCGCTTCGGTGATGGTGTCGTAGTAGTGATCCGACGTCGCGCCGTCGAGCCGAACGCGCAACTCGAACACATCGTGGAAAACGTGGTTGAGCCAGATCGACGATGGCGTACCGCGAAAAAGATAAAAGCGCTCCGCGAACACGCGCCAGGCCTCGCGTGGATCGACTTCGGCGCGCGACCCGTCGCTGCGCGGGATGCCGAGCGCATCGAGCGGCACGCCCTGGCTGTAGAGCATGCGGAACACGTAATGATCCGGCACCAGCAACAGTTCCGTGGCATTGGCGAAGGGCGCGTTGCGGGCGAACCAGACGGGATCGGTGTGTCCGTGCGGGCTGACGATCGGAAGTGCCGCCACCTGCGCATGCAGGCGGCGCGCGATCGCGCGCTGGCTGGGCTCGCTCGGGAAGAGGCGATCGGGGTTCAGCGCGAGGGGTCGGGGGTTGAGGCTCATCGTGGTAGTCGGCAGTTCAACGCCGGACGCTTTCCGGCGATCCGAGGTAGCTTTCGCGCGCGGCGCCGCGCACGATCTCGATGCGCTGGAACACCACGCCCGGATCGACGCGCCAGAGTTTCAGCGTCTGCGCACCCGCTTCCACGCGGTGGCGCGAGACGGCGACGTGCACGCTGTCGCTGACGGCTTTTTCCCAGGCGCGGAAATCGGGATGGCCGGGCGTGGGGTCGAGCTTCATCGCGACGATCTTCGGCTTCTCGTCGCCGATCGACACGGCGAAGCGCAGGCCATCGCCGCCGCGGAAGTCGAGGGTCGGCGAGAGCACGACGCGCACTTCCACTTCGCCGCCTTCGTGCAGCCACACCGGATACTCCAGCCAGGCGCCCTCTGTCGCCTGCGGCTCCAGCGAAGGCATCGTGGACGGCAACGCCGTCACCGCCGACAACGTGCGCCCGAGATCCGGAATCGTGTGCCACGCCAGGCCCGGCGGCGCCACGGCGCGAGCATGATGCGCGGCTTCGATCGCGATGCGGCTGTCGCTTTCGATGAAGCCGGTCATCGCTTCCTCCCGCGGCGGAACGAACACGGGTACGTCGATCCAGACCTCGGTGCGGTCGCCGCCGCGCACGTAGACCTGTCCGCGGTGCCGTCCTTGCGTCAGGCGCGTCCAGTCGACTTCGACGTGCAGGGCTTGCGCGTCGCCCACTTCACCGGATGTGGATGAAAGCCTGAGCCACGGCTGCGAAGCCTGCGCGGTGTAGGAAACCGGCTTGCCGCCGCGGTTGAACAGTTCGATCGTGCGCGCCGGGGCGCCCACGGGATCGAGTTCGGGCAGGGCCGCGCGCTCCAGCAGCACCGGCCAGCCGCGGGCATCGCCTTCGACCGCCACGCCCAGCACGCCCTGGTCCGGCACATCGACCCGCGCCAGCGCCGGCAACACGTTGCGCTCGGGCTGCTGCCAATGCGTGTAGCCGATGCGCGGCTGCGACATCATTGCCGTCCATTTGCCGCCGGCGATGTCCTGTTCGTAGATGCGCTGCAGTTCGGCATCGCGCGCGAACAGGCGCTGCGCTTCGTCGGCCCAGCGGTTCGCCGATGCACGGCGCTGTGCGGCGTAGCTGCGGTTGCGGGCAATGGCGAGATGGAGCCGGTTGAGATTGCCGCTCGCCGCGATCGGATATTCGACGAGCTGGAACCAGGCGTCGCGGCTCGCGGGCGGCAGCTGCGCCTTGATCCGGGCCGCGCGCTCGTCCAAGGCGTCCCATTCGGCGGCGATGCGGTCGGCTTCCGCGAAGTTCACGAGGCTGTAGGTGTCGGCCGAGAGCAGCTCGGGCTTGCGGCGCGCGTTGTACTGCGTATGGCGCGTCAGCAGTTCGCCGATGCCTCGCGCGTGCGCGCTGCCGAATTGTTCGGCGGCCCAGCGCGCCGGATAGTCCTGAAGCCGCTCCAGCGACATCGCCTCCGGATTCCACGCCTGGTCGAGGAAGAAGCTGATCGGCAGTTCCATCGGCTTGATGTCGCCGACGTTGACGATCCACAGCCGGTCGGCGCCGTGTGCGCGCGCCAGCTGCATCTGTTCCCACACGCGCTCGATCTGCACGGTGTCGAGCCACTTGTAGTTGCGCGGCCCGCCGACGTAGTCGAAATGGTAGTAGACGCCGTAGCCGCCGGCGCGCCGCTTTCCGTTCGCCGGCAGGCGGCGGATGTTGCCCCAGTTGTCGTCCGCGAACAGCAGGGTGACGTCGTCGGGCACGTCCATGCCCTGGTCGAAATAGTCCTGCACTTCCTTGTAGAGCGCCCACACCTGCGGCGTGCGCTCGGCCGGCCGGCCGGTGGTCTCGGCAATGATGCGGCGCTGGTCGGCGACGATGGTTTCCAGCAGCGCGGTCGCGGTTTCGTCGCTCATCGGTTCGTCGCCGTCGCCGCGCATGCCGACGGTGACGACGGCCTCGCGGCCCTGCAGGCGGCGGATGCCTTCGCGCCAGAACTCGCGCAGCGCCGGTGCGTTCTTCGTGTAATCCCAGGGGCCCTCGCCGTGGCGCTCCCATTCGACGTGGGCGCGCATCATCGGCTCGTGGTGCGAGGTGGCGATCACCACGCCCATCTCGTCGGCCAGGGCGGCGTTTTGCGGATCGTCGTCGTAGAAGGCGCGGCCCCACATCGCCGGCCACAGGTAATTGCCCTTCAGGCGCAGGATCAGATCGAAGACGTGCTCGTAGAAGCGATGGTTCGGCCCACCGAAGCGGGCCTTCATCCAGCCGCCGAGCGCGGGGTCTTCGTCGTTGATGAAGATGCCGCGATAGCGCACCGCGGGTGCATCGGCGAAGCGTCCTGGCGCGACGTGCGCGCGCTCGCGACGTGCGATCGGGACATCGGCCCAGAAGGTCCACGGCGAAACACCGAGGCGGCGCGCGAGTTCGTACACACCGAAGATCGTGCCGCGCTTGTCGGCGCCGGCGATCACTAGCGCGCGTGCGATGCCGGGCTCCGGGGCTTCGATCACCTGCAGCAAATGCGCTTCCCAGCGGCCGGCCACGCCGCTCGCGTCGATCTTCTTCTCGCGCACCAGCCGATCAATGCGTTCGCTGCGGCCGAGCGTGCCGACGATGACCGCGGCGGCGTGCGTTGGCGCCTCGTCCGTCGAAAACACGGCCTCGCTTCCCGACAACGCGGAGAGATCGGCGCGCAACGCGCGCGCGGCGCGCAGCACGCCGGGGAAATCGCCGGCATCGGCGATGACCGGCAACGGGGCTCCTTCATCGATGAGCGCGAGCGCGCCCTCGACCGGCAGGTCGCAGACCGCTGCAGGCCGCATGCAGTCGTCCGCCGAAGCGGCGACGACACTCGCCGGGACGAGCAGTGCCGCGAACGCGAGGCGCAACAGATTCACCGCGCCGGCTCCGTCGCCTGCGAGAGCCCGCGCACATAGCCATGCAACCAGGCCATCGCCGGGCGCGCGCTGCCGTCACGGCGCATCAGATTGGCGCCGAACGGCTCGCGCCACAGGCCCGGCCGGAAGCCCCAGAGCGTGACGCCGGCCACCGCCGGGTGTTCCCAGAACACCGGGAACACGCGCTGCATGTTTGCCAGTTGCTGTGCGTCCTCCAGGCCGTCGACGTCGAACTCGGTGACGTGGATCGGCAGGCCGGTTCCGGCGAGCAGATCCAGGCTCTCGCGATGCACCTGCATCGGCACGTCGGGCGCGGTGGAGAAGGAATGGCCCTGGATGCCGATGACGTCGACGAGGCGTTCTCGTTGCAGCAGGTCGACGATGGCACGGTAGCGCTTGGCGTCGTCCGGCGTGTTCGTGATGCTGTAGTCGTTGAGCATCAGCCGTGCGCGCGGAAAATGCGTGCGCGCCAGCCGGAAGGCTTCGAGCACCCAGTCCCAGCCGCTGGCGCCGGTGCCGCCAAGTGCGGCGAGGTAGTTGCCGCCGCCCTCGTCGTCTTTCGCGGGCGGATCGTGCAGCGGTTCGTTCACCACCTCCACGATGTCGATGTCCGGATAGCGCGCCGCGACCGCGGCGAACCATTCCTCGATCTCTTCGCGCTGCTCGTCTGGCGGCAGCGCTTCGATCCATGCGGGCTGCTGGTTGCCCCAGATCAACACGTGCATCTGGAAGGGCAGGCCTTGCGATTTCGCGAAGCGGTAGGCCTCGTCGAGCGCGCTCCACGCCATGACGTCGCGCACCGCTTCGACTTCGCCCCACTTGCCGGCGTTTTCGGGCGTCACCTTGTTCCACAGCGCCTCGAAGCCTGGGGCCTGCGGCGCGCTGTAGGCGCTGCCGAGGAATTTCTTCTGTCCGGCGGCCAGTGGCGCGGCAGCGGACTGCAGGCTCGTCAAGGCGAGCAGGGCGATCAACGCGCAACGTTTCAAGCGGGCTCTCCCAGGTGCGCGGGCTGCAGGCGCGGCGCCAGCAGATGCACCGCGCCCAGCGCGATCAGATAGGCGGAACCCGCCATCAGGAACACCGGCACGTAGCTGCCGGTAGCCTGCAGCAGGAAACCGGTGAAGGTCGAGATCAACATGCCGCCGACCGCGCCGGCGAAGCCGCCGATGCCGACCACGGAGGCCACGGCGTGGCGCGGGAACATGTCGGACACCAGCGTGAACGCGTTCGCCGACCAGCCCTGGTGTCCCGCGGTGGCAAGGCCGATGAGCGCGACCGCCAGCCACAGGTTGTCGGCCTGCGCCGCGAACACGATCGGCACCACCGCCAGCGCGCAGCACAGCATGGCGCCCTTGCGCGCGCGGTTGAGGCTCCAGCCGCGCCGCACCAGGCGCCCCGCCAGCCAGCCGCCCGCGATGCTGCCCACGTCCGCCAGCACGAAGATCACGATCAGCGGCAGCCCCAGCCCCAGCAGCGTCAGGCCGTACTCGGCGTGCAGGAATTTGGGCAGCCAGAACAGGAAGAACCACCAGATCGGATCGGTGAAGAATTTCGCCGCCACGAAGGCCCAGGCCTGGCGATGCCGCAGCAGGCGCGACCACGGCACGCGCACCGCCGGCTCCGGCGGATCGCTGCGGATGTGCGCGAGTTCGGCGGGCGACAGGCGCGGCTGCCGTTCCGGAACGCGATACCAGCGCAGCCACACCACGAGCCACAGCAGGCTCAGCACGCCGGTGCACAGGAACGCCGCCTGCCAGCCCCATACGGTGGCGACCACCGGCACCATCAGCGGCGCGACGATGGCGCCGATGTTGGAGCCGGAGTTGAAGATGCCGGTGGCGAAGGCGCGTTCGCGGCGCGGAAACCATTCGGCGACGGTCTTGATCGCGGCGGGAAAGTTGCCGGCCTCGCCCAGCCCCAGCGCGAAGCGCGCGAGCGCGAAACCCGCCACGCTCGCGGCCAGGGCATGACCCATCGCGGCCAGGCTCCACACGCCGATCGCCAGCGCGTAGCCGATGCGCGTGCCGAGCCTGTCGACCACCGCGCCGGCGCACAGCAGGCCGATCGCATAGGCGGCCTGGAAGGCGGTGACGATGTAGCCATACTCGACCTCGTTCCAGCCGATCTCGCGCTGCAGGAACGGCGCGAGCACGCCGAGCACCTGGCGGTCGATGTAGTTGATCGTGGTGGCCGCCAGCAGCATGGCGCAGACGCGCCAGCGATAGCGGCCGATGCTGCGCTGCGGCGCGGGGGCGGGAGCGGGGGGCTCCATGAGGCTTGGTCTCCGGGGCGCAGGGCCGCGTCAAGAATGGTAGCGCTAGCATTAGCACACCCGGCGCCCGGCGCCATGCTGCTCCGCAGCGTGCGGCGAGGCCAATGGTAGCGCTACCTTTCGCTCCGAAGCCGCCTCCGAGCGGCGGGGCGTCGATCGGCGGCAGGTTCCCATCGGAAGCTTCCGGGGCCGCCGCCCGCGCCCAGGCAGGGGTGTTCCGAATCGCAACCGCACGGGGAGGGGAAACCGGTGAACAGCCAATACCGCATCAAAACGTTGTCGCATGCCCTGAAGCTGGCGCTGCTGGGCATGGCGGTGCCCGCTTTCGCCCAGGACTCGCAGGTGGCCCTCGCGCAGGCCGACGAGGAGGAAGCCGCCGAAGGCGCGGCGCAGGACGAGGAAACCCGGCTCGACCAGATCGTGGTCTCGGGCTACCGCCGCAGCCTGCAGTACTCGACCGAAGCCAAGCGCGAGGAAACCGGCTTCACCGATTCGATCTTCGCCGAGGACATCGGCAAGTTCCCCGACCTCAACATCGCCGAATCGCTCAATCGCATCCCGGGCATCCAGCTCGACCGCGACGTCAACGGCGAAGGCCTCAACATCGGCATCCGCGGCCTGCCGCAGAGCTTCACCAAGACCCTGATCAACGGCGGCGAGGCGCAGACCGCCTCGATCGGCCTCAATCGCGGCAACCAGAACCGCGAAGTCGACCTCAACCTGTTCCCGACCGAGTTCTTCAACAAGCTCACGGTCTACAAATCGCCGCAGGCCAGCCTGCCCGAAGGCGGCATTTCCGGCGTGGTCGACATGACCAACGCCCGCCCCTTCGACAACCCCGGCCAGCACGTCAACTACGGCCTGCAGCTCGATCACAACGATGTCGCCGACAAGATCAACCCGCGCGGCTCGGTGATCTGGAACTCGACCGGCGAGACCTTCGGCGTGCTCGCCGGCCTGTACTCGATGCGCAGCACGATCGGCGTGCGCGGCTGGGAATCGGTGGGCTGGATGAACCCCGGCCTCAACGAACAGCAGTGCGGCATCGGCACCTCGGTCACCAACCGTCCGGCGTCCTGCAACCCGGGCGGCGGCGGCAGCCTGCAGATGCCCAACACGCTGCCGGACAACTCCTCCATCATCGGCGCCGGCCTGACGCCGGGCGCCACGGTGGACAGCGCGCTGCTGCTCGGCCTCAACCCCGGCCTGAGCATCGATCAGTTCACCGAGGCGCTGTTCCCGCGCCTGGGCCGGCCGGTGGACATGACCGGCGATCGCGACCGCGATGCCTTCCTCGGTTCGCTGGAATGGCGGCCGAGCGAGGATGCGCACTACCACCTCGACCTGCTGCTGTCGCAGGCCAGCTATGAAAACGACCGCATCGACATGAACCTCGTGGGCCGCACCTTCGGCCCGGTCGGTTTCATCCCGACCAACATGCAGCTCGATGCCAACAACGTGGTGACCAGCGCCACGCTGCTCAACGCGCAGTTCTTCCTCGAGGCGCGGCCCTACCGCGACGAAGTCTGGTACTGGAACATCAATCCCGGCGCGACGTTCTGGTTCGGCGAAGACGACGACATCAAGCTCGACGTCCAGGGCAACTGGAGCCGCAGCAAGTTCTTCCGCCAATCGCCGACCATCCTCGTCACCTCGCCCTTCACCACGGTCGAGTACACCAACGAGGGCGGGCTGCCCACCTACAGCACCGGCGGCCTCGATCTCAACGATCCGAACATCGGCTGGTCCTTCAACGGCGGCCGCGTCAACCTCAACAACGAAAAGCGCGTGTCGGAGGCCGGCCGCCTCAAGGCCGACCTGCAATTCGGCGAGGACAAGCGCAACGTGAAGGTGGGCCTGGCCTACGACTCCTTCCGCCGCACCATCACCGGCTTCGACAACAGCGGCGCGTGGCAGACCTACGTGCTCTCGCAGATCAACGCCAGCAACCTGCCGCAGTTCCTGCGCCCCGGCCCGGCGGGCTTCATCACCGCCGATTTCGATGCCTTCTTCGACGCCACGAACTATCAGGAATTCTTCGATTCGGCGCCCGAATCCAACACGTCCGCGTCGGTGGGCGCGGCTTCGGGCGGCGTGGACGAGACGACCATCGCGGGTTACGTGGAAGCCAACGGCGAGGCGCAGATCTGGGATCGCAGCCTGCGCTTCAACGCCGGCGTGCGCTATATCGACACCGACCAGGAGATCAGCGGCCCGGTGACGCTGGGCGGCCTGCGTCAGTGGCAGGTGCTCGAGGGCGGCTACGACGAATACCTGCCCTCGTTCAACGCGGCCTGGGACATCGCGGAAAACTGGATCGCCCGCGTTTCCGGTTCGCGCACGCTCACGCGCCCGAACCCGCGCTCGATGCTGCCGGCGACGACGTTCTCCGATCCGTCGGCTGAAATCGCCGACCAGGGCAATCCCAACCTCGCGCCGTATCTTTCGACCAACTTCGATCTGGCACTGGAGTGGTACACGGGCGAAGAAGGCCTGGTCGCGCTGACCTGGTTCAACAAGCGCGTGGAGGGCTACACCTTCCAGGGCATCAACGTGATTCCGTTCTCGCAGCTGGGCATCCCGCTCGATGCGCTCACCGCGAACCAGCGCGCGGCGCTCGAAGCCAACGGCGGCCTGAGCGCGCCGATCAACGTGCGCCAGCAGGTCAACGCCGACGCCACGCTCGACATCCAGGGCTGGGAAGCGATCTGGGTGCAGCCGCTCGATTTCTGGTTCGAGGGCCTGGGCTTCATGGGCAACTACACCAAGATCGACCTCGAAGCCGTGGGCCAGGAAGCGAACCAGCTGGCGGGCAACCTGTTCGGCATCTCGCCCACGCTGTGGAACACGACGGCCTACTGGGAGAACGACGTGTTCATGGTGCGCCTGTCCTACAACTGGACCGAAGGCTCCGCGCAGCGCGCGCTGGGCAACAACGAGGGCGGCCTGAACTACGCGCAGTACTTCGGCAAGGATCGCGGCCAGCTGGATCTCTCGGCCTCCTACACGCTCGACTGGATCCGTTCGCGGCCGCAGATCACCCTCAGCGTGATCAACATCACCGACGAGCCGCTGGAAAACTACCTCGCATTCGAGAACGTACCGGGCGACATTTACGAGCCGGGCCGCACGGTCCTGCTCGGGTTCCGCGGTTCGTTCTGATGCGGGTGGAAGTGTGACACCCCGGCTGCAATCCTTGCGCGGCCCGCTCCGGCGGGCCGCGGTTTTTTCATGCGATCCTCGCCGGTCGCGCAGGTCGGGCGGCAGCGATCCATGCCGCAGGTTCGAGGGAGCACCATGAGCGTTGCCGCTGAAAAACTTCCGGTCGCCGAAAAGATCGGCTACGCCCTCGGCGATCTGGCGGCCAATCTGATCTTCCAGACGCTGATCACCTATCTGGCGTTCTTCTACACCGATGTCTACCGGCTGCCGGCGGCCACGGCCGCGACCATCATCTTCGTGGTGGGTCTGCTTGGCGCGTTCGTGTTCACGCCGATGATCGGCGTCCTGGCCGACCGCACCGCCACGCGCTGGGGCAAGTTCCGGCCGTGGATCCTTTGGACCGCGGTCCCCTTCGGCGTGCTGTCGCTGCTGGCCTTCAGCACCCCGGACTTCGGCGAGCGGGGCAAGATCGCCTATGCGCTGGCGACCTACACCCTGCTGGTGCTGGTGTACGCGGCCAACAACCTGCCGTACTCCGCGCTCAGCGGCGTGCTGACCGGCAGCATGGCCCAGCGCAACAGCCTGTCGGCGTACCGCTTCGTGGCGGTGATGATCGCGCAGTTCATCATCCAGGTGCTGCTGCTGCCGCTGGTGCTGATCCTGGGCGACGGCGACAAGGTGCGCGGCTTCGAGAACACCATGACGGTGTTCGCGGTGCTGGGCACGTTCTGCTTCCTCGTCACCTTTTTCACCACGCGCGAACGCATCGTGCCGGCGCCGGAACAGCGCTCCAGCGTGGCGCAGGATCTGGCGGATCTGGCGCGCAACCGGCCGTGGATCGTGATGCTCGCGCTCACCATCCTGGTGTTCGTGACGCTGGCCCTGAAGGGCGGCATGTACATCTACTACTTCAAGTACTACCTCGACCCGACGGCGGCCGGGGACTTCCTCGCGGCGATCGGCTTCGACCGCTTCATCGGGGGCTTGAACGCCTTGCTCACCGGTATCGGACTCACGGAATTCCAGTGGCCGAAGGACGCGCCGACGTCCGCGTTCAGCCTGTTCAATGCGGGCGGCATCGTCTTCATGATCGTCGGCATCGGCTTCTCGAAGCCGCTGGCCGATCGCTTCGGCAAGCGCGACGTGTTCGGCGGCGCATTGTTCGTCTCGACACTGTGCCTGCTGGCCTTCTGGTTCTTCTCGCCGCGGTCGGTCGGCCTGGTGGTGGCGGCGCAGGTGCTGCACGGCTTCTTCTACGGCATCACCATCCCGCTGCTGTGGGCGATGATCGCCGACGTCGCCGACTGGTCGGAGTGGAAGACCCAGCGGCGCGCCACGGCCATTGTGTTCTCCGCCATGCTCTGCGGCCTGAAGATCGGCCTGTCGGTAGGCGGCGCGCTGGTCGCGGCCATCCTGGCGCGCCACGGCTATGTCGCCGATGCGGCCATGCAGACGCCCGCGGCGGTGGATGGCATCCGCCTGGCGATCAGCGTGTACGCCTCGATCCCCTTCCTGCTGTGCATCGCGCTGCTGTTCTTCTACGAGATCGACAAGCGCACCGAGGTGCGCATCGAGCAGGATCTCTCGGCGCGGCGCCAACCCGCGCGCGCGGCGGGCTGAGGCACGGCGATGAGCGACGATCCGAAGCGATTGCAGGAGCTGGCGGCGCGCGCGATCTCGCAACCGCTGGTGACGCACATCTATACCGCCGATCCTTCCGCGCACGTGTTCGAGGGCCGCATCTACGTCTATCCCTCGCACGATGTCGAAGCGGGCGTGCCCGCCAACGATCTGGGCGACCAGTACGCGATGCAGGACTATCACGTGCTGCGCATGGAATCGCCCGAGGCGCCGGCGGTCGATTGCGGCGTCGCGCTGCACGTGTGCGACGTACCCTGGGCGCAACAACAGATGTGGGCACCCGATGCGGCGTGCCGGGACGGACGCTACTTCCTCTATTTCCCGGCCAAGGATGCGCAAGGCCGCTTCCGTCTCGGCGTGGCGCAGGGCGAACGGCCGGAGGGCCCGTTCCGCGCGCAGCCCGAACCGATGCAAGGCAGCTATTCGATCGATCCGGCCGTGCTGGCCGACGATGACGGCGAGTTCTATCTGGTGTTCGGCGGTCTCTGGGGCGGGCAGCTGCAGCAGTACCGCGACAACGTGCACGACGCCGCGCACGGGGAACCGGCCGGCGACGCACCGGCGCTGGGCCCGCGCATCGCGCGCCTGCACGCCGGCATGACTGAATTCGCGGAACCCCCGCGCGAGGCGATCATCCTCGACGAACACGGCGTCCCGCTGCGCGCGGGCGATCACGAGCGGCGCTTCTTCGAAGGCCCGTGGCTGCACAAGTATCGCGGCAGTTATTACCTCTCGTACTCGACCGGCAATACGCATCGCCTTTGCCATGCGGTGGCCGACAATCCGTACGGACCCTACATCTGGCTTGGCGCGTTTCTGTCGCCGGTGGTGGGCTGGACCACGCATCACTCGATCGTCGAGTTCGGCGGTCGCTGGTGGCTGTACTACCACGATGCCCTGCTGTCCGGCGGCGTCGATCACCTGCGCTCGGTGAAGGTGGCGCCGCTGGACTACGACGCCGACGGCCGCATCGTTCCGATCGATCCGTATGGGCGTTGAAGCCGTGCGGGACGCGGCGCTGGCGCCGCTCCCGCCCGGACCGTTGCTGCGCATCGCGAGCGGCGCGCTGGTCGTCGACATCGCACCGCGGGCCGGCGGACGCATCGCGCAGGTCACGCATGCCGGCGTGCCATGGCTGCAGGGTTTCGACAACGCGCACGCGGCGGCCATCGCCTGGGGGAGCTACCCGATGGCGCCGTGGGCGGGCCGGCTGCGGCATGGCGCGTTCCGCTTCGAAGGACGCGATCACCGGGTCGCGATCAATCTGGGCAGACATGCGATCCACGGCGTGGCGTTCGCATTGCCCTGGCACGTCGACGCGCATTCGGTGCGCGCGATCGAACTGTCGCTGGCGCTCCCGCAGGACGAGCACTGGCCCTTCGGCGGCTGCGTCCGGCAGCGCATCGCGGTGGGCGAGCGCCGACTCGAGCAGACGTTGTCGATCACCGCGGGCGCACTCGCCATGCCGGTTGCGCTCGGCTGGCATCCCTGGCTGCGCAAGCCCGAACGGCTCGAATTCACGCCGCGGCAGGCTTATCCACGCGACGCCGAGGGCATCGCCACGCTCCCCCTGGCCGCGCCGCCGCTGCGGCCCTGGGACGATTGCTTCGTCCACCGCGGGCCGATCCAGGTCGAACGCGCCGGCCAGCGGCTGACGCTGAGTTCCGATTGCACGCGCTGGGTGGTTTACGACGAACCGGCGCACGCCACCTGCATCGAGCCGCAGACCGGCCCGCCCGACGCCTTCAACCTCGAGCCATTCGTGCTCGCGCCCGGTGCCACGCATTCCGCGTGGTTGCGCTGGGAATGGCGGTAGCGACCGCGTGAGGCCGCGCTAGAAAAGCTGTCCCTGCGGAGACGGCGGGCGCGGCGGCACGAATTGCCGGGTATCGAGCGGTTCGCGGTGTTCGGCGAAACCCAGGCGCTGGTAGGACAGTTCGAAACGGCGCGCGAGCAGCTGTGCGAACGGTCCGTGCCCGGTCTGCCGCGCGCCGAAGCTGCTGTCGTAGGCCTTGCCGCCGTGCAGCTGCTTCATCAGGCTCATGATATGGCCGGCGCGCTGCGGGTAATGCGTGCGCAGCCAGTCCGGGAACAGTTCGAGCAGTTCGTGCGGCAGGCGCAGCAGCACGTAGCCGGCGGATATCGCACCCGCCCCGCGCGCGGCTTCGAGCACCGCTTCCATCTCCGGATCGTTGAGCATGGGAATGACGGGCGCGAACATCACGCCCACCGGCACGCCGGCCTCGCTCACGCGGCGGATGGCTTCGATCTTGCGATGCGGCGCCGAGGCGCGCGGCTCCATGCGCGCCGCCAGGCGGTTGTCGAGGCTCGTCACCGAGAAATGCACCTTGCACAGGCCTTTCGCGGCGTGCGGAGCGAGCAGGTCCAGATCACGTTCCACCAGCGCGTTCTTGGTGATGATCGAGAACGGATGCCCGCACGCCACCATCACCTCGATGCAGCGGCGCGTGATTTCGTATTTGCGCTCGATCGGCTGGTAGCAATCGGTGTTGACGCCGATGGTGATCGGGCTGCAGACGTAGTTCTTCTTCGAGAGTTCCTCGCGCAGCAGCTCGGGCGCGTTGACCTTGGCGAACAGCTTGGTTTCGAAGTCGAGACCGGGCGAGAGTTCGAGATAGCTGTGCGACGGACGCGCGAAGCAGTACGAGCAACCGTGTTCGCAACCGCGATACGGGTTGATCGATTGCGAGAAGGAAATGTCGGGCGAGGTGTTGCGGCTGATGATGCCGCGCGCGCGTTCCTCGGTGACGTGGGTGCGCGGCGGCGACGCCGGCTCGCCGTCGACGAACCAGCCGTCGTCCTCGGCTTCGTGGCGGGTGACGATGTAGCGGCCTTCGGGAGCGCTGGCGCTGCCGCGGCCCTTGATCGGGGCGGGGGAATCGGTCATCGGGGCCGCCAGCCTCCGGCAGCGGCGTCGCAGGGTCTGAGATTATGCTGCGCGCATGGGCGAAATGCTGGCCAGCGTGCGCGATTTCCTGCAGACCGTGCCGCACCTCGGCACCGGCCTGCTGGTGGTGTGGATAGGCTATCTCGTCGTGCTGTCGGGCTGGATCGTGCTGCAGAAGCGCGAGCCGGTGGCGACGCTGAGCTGGGTGCTGAGCCTGGCGGCGCTGCCCTTCATCGGTTTCGTCATCTACTACCTGCTCGGTCCGCAGCGCATCAAGCGCCAGCGGCTTCGACGGATGCGTTCGCGGGCGGCGCTGGAGCCCGCGATACCGCCGATCGCGGGCCACGACGACAACGCCGACCTCGCGCGGCTGGCCGCGGCCACCACGGGTTTCTCGCCGACGCTCGCGAAGGCCGCGCTGCTGGTCGGCGGCGCGCGCACCTTCGATGCCCTGGTGTCCGCGATCGAAGCGGCCGAACACCACGTCCATCTGGAGTACTACATCTTCGAGCCCGACCGCACCGGCCGGCGCGTGCGAGACGCGCTCATCGAATGCGCGCGGCGCGGCGTGCGCGTGCGGTTGCTGCTCGATTCGGTGGGCTCGTCGCGGCTGTCGCGCGCTTTCCTCGATCCGCTGCACTTCGCCGGTGCCGAGATCGCGTGGTTCCACCCTTTCCGACTGCGTCGGCTGCGCCGCCCGAAGTTCAACCTGCGCACGCATCGCAAGCTGGCGGTGATCGACGGCCGCCTCGCCTTCACCGGCGGCATCAACATCACCGACGACGAGGACGAACGCCTCAACCCGGAGGCCTTCCACGATCTGCACCTGCAGCTCGAAGGCGCGGTGGTGCGCTGGCTGCAGGTGGCCTTCCTCGAGGACTGGTCCTATGCCGCGAAGATCGCGCTGCGCGATGCGCGGCTGTGGCCGGAGATCGAGCCCGGCCACATCCCCACGCTGGTGCTGCCCTCGGGGCCGGATTCGCCCTGGGAAGCCATCCATCGCGTGCACATCGAGGCCATCACCAAGGCCGACGAGCGCGTCTGGCTGGTGACGCCTTATTTCGTGCCGGCCGAAGCGGCGCGCTATGCGCTCACCTCGGCCGCACTGCGCGGCCTGGACGTGCGCCTGCTGGTGCCGCGCGTGGGCGATTCGCGCATCGTCAGCGCCGCGGCGCGCAGCTACTACGACGAGTTGTTGGGCGCGGGCGTGCGCGTGTTCGAATACCAGCCGCGCATGCTGCACAGCAAGGCGCTGTTGGTGGACCGGGATCTGGTGTTGATCGGCAGCGCCAACTTCGACAACCGCAGCTTCCGCCTCAACTTCGAACTTTCGGTGCTGCTGCGCGATGCGGAGCTGGCCGCCGAGGTCGAGGCGGTCTACCTGACCGATCTGCGCGAGGCGCGCGAAATCCCCCGCGATCGCCGCCGCCCGCCCCTGCCCCGGCAGCTGGCCGAAGCCTGCGCCCGGCTGTTGTCGCCCTTGCTCTGAGGCCCCGGTAAACTGCGCCCGGATTCCCCGGGGAAAGGCGTGCTGCGATGCGTTGGCTTTGGTTCGTGCTGTCGGTGTTGTGCTTCGCGGTGGCGTTCCGCACGCATTCCATGGGCCTGGCGGCCGTCACCCTGCTGGGCGCGCTGGGCTTCCTGCTGATGGGCACGCTGGCGTTGGCCTCCAGCCGCATCGAAGCGCGCGGCCAGGACGCCTCCACCCTGATCGGGCCGGAGGAACTGCTGCGGCTGAAGGAAATCGAGCGCCGCAAGAAGGAAGCTGCCGCCGCCGCGGCTGCGCCCGTCGCGGCGACGATGGCCGATCGCGAAGACAGCGACCTCGACAGCGTCTCGGCCGACGGCGCGGGCGACAGCCAATGACGCTCGAAAGCCTGCTGATCCTGGCGCTGGTCGGCGCCATCGCCGGCTGGCTGGCGGCGCTGGTCATGAAAGGCCGCGGCCTGGGCGTGCTCGGCAACATCGTCATCGGCATCCTCGGCGCCTTCGTCGGCGCCTGGGTGCTGGGCAAGCTCGGGGTTTCGATCGCCGGCGGCCTGCTCGGCAGCATCCTGCGCGCGTTCATCGGCGCCGTGATCTTGTTGTTCCTGCTGGGGTTGATCCGGCGGCGCTAGTGCTTCATCGACGCTTGCAGGGTACGTCGATCCAACGGCGGAAGAGCACCCAATATATTTGCCTGGTCGACGAGCGCGCTCAGTCCGCGCGGATATCTACGTCCTTGGTCTCGCGCAGGAACAGCGAACCCACGACGAAACTCATCAGCGCGACGACGACGGGATACCAGAGGCCGTAGTAGATGTCGCCCGTGGCGGCCACCATCGCGAAGGCGGTAGTGGGTAGGAAGCCGCCGAACCAGCCGTTGCCGATGTGGTACGGCAGCGACATCGATGTGTAGCGGATGCGGGTCGGGAAGAGTTCGACGAGCCAGGCTGCGATCGGGCCGTAGACCATGGTCACGTACAGCACCAGAACCACGAGCAGCAGCAACACCATCGGGGTGTCGATGCGCGCGGGATCGGCCTTGGCGGGATAGCCGGCGGTCGCGAGCGCGGTCTGCAGTCGCGCGGTGAAATCCGCGGCGCCGTCGGTGCCCTCGTAGGAAGTCACCACCGTGTCGCCGATGCGCACCTCCGCCTTCGTACCCGCCGGCGCCGCTTCGTTGCGGTAGGGAATGCCGCCCTTGGCGAGCGCCGCCTTGGCGTTGTCGCAGGAGCTGGTGAACTGCGTGGTGCCGACCGGGTTGAACTGGAAGCTGCAGCCATCCGGATCGGCGCTCACCACCACGGGGCTCGCGGCGGCCGCCGCAGCGATGGCCGGATTGGCGTAGTGCGTCATCGCCTTGAAGATCGGGAAATAGGTGAGCGCGGCGAGCAGGCAGCCGGCCATCACGATGGGTTTGCGGCCGACGCGGTCGGAAAGCGCGCCGAACACGATGAAGAACGGCGTGCCGATGACCAGCGCGGCGGCGACCAGCAGGTTGGCAGTCACGGCCTCGACGCGCAGCGTCTGCGTCAGGAAGAACAGCGCGTAGAACTGACCCGCGTACCACACGACGGCCTGGCCTGCGGTGGCGCCGAGCAGGGCGAGCAGCGCGATGCGCCCGTTGCGCGTGAGGAAGCTCTCGGTGATCGGTGCCTGCGAGGTCTTGCCCTGCGCTTTCATTTCCGCGAACAGCGGCGACTCCGCCAACTGCAGGCGGATCCACACCGACACGCCGAGCAGCACGGCCGAGAGCAGGAACGGGATGCGCCAGCCCCAGGCCTCGAAGGCTTCGTTGCCGAGGTACAGGCGCACGCCGAGGATGACGAGCAGCGAGAGGAACAGCCCGAGCGTCGCGGTGGTCTGGATGAAACTCGTGTACAGCCCGCGCTTGCCGGGCGGCGCGTGTTCGGCCACGTAGGTGGCGGCGCCCCCGTATTCGCCACCGAGCGCCAGGCCCTGCAGCAGACGCAGCGTCACCAGCGCGATGGGCGCGGCCAGGCCCAGCGTCCCGTAGCCTGGCAGCACGCCGACCAGGAAGGTCGACAGGCCCATGATCACGATGGTGACGAGGAAGGTGTGCTTGCGCCCGATGCGGTCGCCCAGGCGGCCGAACACCAGCGCGCCGAGCGGCCGCACCGCGAAGCCGGCGGCGAAGGCGAGCAGCGCGAACACGAAGCCGCTGGTCGCGCCCAGGTGGGTGAAGAACTGCCGGGCGATGATGGCCGCGAGCGCGCCGTAGAGATAGAAGTCGTACCACTCGAACACGGTGCCGAGCGAGGAGGCGAGGATCACCTTGCGGTGGCCGGCGGTCAGCGGGGCGGGCGTGCTCATGCGGCAAGACTAGCGCGCTAGACTTGTCTTCGTCCCGGCTTCCGAGGTGTTCTGCGATGACGTCCGACCGCCTGCACGCCGCCTCGCCCGACTTCGTGGCGCAGGCGCGCATCGATGCCGACGAGTACGCGCGCCAGTACGACGAATCGGTGCGCGATCCGGCCGACTACTGGCAGCGCATCGCGCAGCGCCTGCAGTGGTTCAAGGCGCCCACGCAGATCAAGGACACCTCGTTCGCCAAGGGTGATTTCCGCATCCGCTGGTATGCCGACGGCGAGTTGAACCTGAGCGTCAACTGCCTCGACCGCCACCTGGCCGAGCGCGGCGACAAGACCGCCATCGTGTGGGAAGGCGACGACCCGGCCGAATCGCGCCGCGTCACTTATCGCGAACTGCATCGCGACGTGTGCCGCTTCGCCAATGCGCTGCGCAACCTCGGCGTGCAGCGCGGCGATCGCGTCACCATCTATCTGCCGATGATTCCGGAAGCCGCGGTGGCGATGCTGGCCTGCGCGCGCATCGGCGCCGTGCATTCGGTGGTGTTCGGCGGCTTCTCGCCCGATTCGCTGGCCGGGCGCATCGCCGATTGCCAGAGCGCCGTGGTGATCACCGCCGACGAAGGCCTGCGCGGCGGCAAGCCGGTGCCGTTGAAGGCGAACGTCGACGAAGCCCTGAAGCGGCCGGGCACGACCTGCGTCGAAACCGTGATCGTCGTGCGCCGCACGGGCCACGGCGCCGCCATGCAGATGCCGCGCGACCGCTGGTATCACACGCTGGTCGAAGGCCAGCCCGAGGCCTGCGAACCGGAGCGCATGAACGCGGAGGATCCGCTCTTCATCCTCTACACCTCCGGTTCGACCGGCAAGCCGAAGGGCGTGCTGCACACCACCGGCGGCTACCTCGTTTATGCGAGCTGGACGCACGAATGCGTGTTCGACCTGCGCGAGGACGACATCTACTGGTGCACCGCCGACGTCGGCTGGGTCACGGGCCACAGCTACGTGCTCTACGGGCCACTCTGCAACGGCGCCACCACGCTGATGTTCGAGGGCGTGCCGAACTGGCCGGACACCAGCCGCTTCTGGAACGTCGTCGACAAGCATCAGGTCACGCTGTTCTACACGGCGCCCACCGCGATCCGCGCGCTGATGCGCGAAGGCGATGCGCCGGTGAAGAAGGCGCGGCGTTCCTCGCTGCGGCTGCTCGGCACCGTCGGCGAGCCGATCAATCCGGAAGCCTGGGAGTGGTACTTTCGCGTGGTCGGCGACGAACGCTGCCCGGTGGTCGATACCTGGTGGCAGACCGAAACCGGCGGCATCCTGATCTCGCCGCTGCCCGGAGCGATTCCCCAGAAACCGGGATCGGCGACCAAGCCGTTCTTCGGCGTGCAGCCAGCGATCGTCGATGCGCAGGGCGCCGTGCTCGAAGGCGCGGCCGAAGGAAATCTCGTGATCCTCGATTCCTGGCCGGGCCAGATGCGCACGGTGTACGGCGATCACCAGCGTTTCATCGACACTTATTTCTCGACGTACCCGGGCAAGTACTTCACGGGCGACGGTTGCCGCCGCGATGCCGACGGTTACTACTGGATCACCGGCCGCGTCGACGACGTGATCAATGTGAGCGGGCACCGCATCGGCACGGCCGAAGTGGAGAGCGCGCTGGTCGCGCATCCGAAGGTCGCCGAGGCCGCGGTGGTCGGCGCCCCGCACGACATCAAAGGCCAGGGCATCTACGCCTACGTCACGCTGAAAGCCGGTGAATCGACCAGCGAAGAACTGCGCAAGGAACTGGTGGCCTGGGTGCGGCGCGAGATCGGGCCGATCGCCACGCCCGACTGGCTGCAATGGGCACCGGGCCTGCCCAAGACGCGCAGCGGCAAGATCATGCGGCGCATCCTGCGCAAGATCGCCGAGAACCAGCCGGAGCAGCTCGGCGATACCTCGACGCTGGCCGATCCTTCCGTCGTCGAGAATCTGTTGCACGAACGCCTGGTGAAGTGAACCTCGCTGCACGGGCGCGGTCTGCGCCTCGCATGGCGGCGACTTCCTTCGATCCTTTCCGCGCCCAGCTCCGGTTCGCCTGGCGCAACCGCTGGGCGCGCCTGCGCCGCGAGCGCGCGCAGGCGGGCATGCACGCTGCCGCGCTGCTTGCGCTCGCGCTGCTGCTCGGCGTGCCGGTGTGGAATTCACGCGCCGGTTGGGGCGCTGCGATCGAGGCATCCTTGCAGCAGTGGCCGACGGCGATCTGGCTGGCGGCCGTCGCCCTCATGACCTGGCGCTTCACGGCGACCTGGCTCGCGCGGCGTGCCGCCGCCCGGCACGACTGGCTGGCGGCGCTGCCCGTCGCGCGCCCGTTGCGGCGGCGGCGCGTGCGCGATGCGGTGCTGTTGCAGGCCGGTGCGTTCGCGGCGTTCGGTGCAATGCTGCTGTCGGCGTCCGGCGGCGATGCGAGGACGCATGCTTTCCTCGCCTTCGCGATCGCGACTTCGCTGCTGCTCGCCTGGCCGCTGTCGTGGTGGCGTGCGCGCAGTGGCGCGGGCGACGCCGCGAAGCGCCTCGCACCGCTGCTCACCGGGCCGGCCGACAGGCCAGCCGAACCGGCATCCCGCACGCAAGCGGCTGCCGCTTCGGCCCGCTCGCGTCAAACGTGGTCCTCGGTGATCGCCGATCACGGCGCCGGCCGCCTCTGGCGCTGGCAGCGCCTGGCCTGCGGCGTGGCGCTGCACGGCCGCACGCTGGCCTGGGGCGCATTGGCCTGGCTGGCGGTGCCGATGGGTGGCGGCGTCGGTGCCCTGCTCGTGGTCGGCGGCGCGGGCATTTCGCTGGCGCTGCTGACCGGCGCCTGGCGGCGCAGTCTGGCGGTGATCCCGCAGGCGCAGCGCTGGCTGGAGGCGCAACCGATCGCATCGGCACGAATGCTGCGTGCGACCTGGGCGGTGCCGACCCTGGTGCTGGCCGTCGCGATCGCCGCCGTGGCCGGCGTGCTGATCGCGCTGGGCACGTCGTCGCTGGCAGCCTTCGCGGCGCTCGCGCTGTTCGCCTTCGGCGCACTGCAGTTCGCGGCAGCCGCCGCCGAACGCCGCCGGCCCGCGCGCATCGCGCTGACCTTCGTCGTGCACGCCGCGCTGCTCGTCGGCGTGTTGCAGGCGTTTCCGATCGCGGCGCTGCCGCTATGGATGGTGCAGATGACCCTGTTGCTGCGGCGCGCGCTGCGATGAGCGCGCGCCTGGAATTGCGCGGCCTTTCGCTGGGCTACGGCCATCGCCGCGTGTTGCGCGGCGTGGATCTGCGGCTGGAGCGCGGCGAACTCGTCGGGCTGATCGGACCGAACGGCTCGGGCAAGAGCACGCTGATGCGCGCCTGCGCCGGCCTGCTCGCGCCCGATGCCGGAAAGCTGCGGATCGACGGGCTGGAGTTCGCGCATGACCGCGTTGAGGTGCAACGCCGGTTCGGCTATTCCGTCGAACCCGAGCGGCTGCCGCCGATCCTGCGCGGGCGGCAATGCATCGAACTGGTGGCGCATGCGCGCGGCCTCGGGCGCGGCGAACTCGACGAAGCTTTCGCGCTGGCGCAGCGCCTGGGCCTGGTGCGCTGGCTCGACAACGAGGTCGGCGAGTACTCGTTGGGCACGCGCCAGAAACTCGCCGTCGTGCTCGCGCTGCTCGGCGCGCCGCCGCTGCTGTTGCTCGACGAGGTGATGAACGGACTCGACCCGCTGGCTTCGTTCGCGCTCAAGGAGGAACTGCGGGCGCGTGCCGATGCCGGTGCCGCGGTGCTGCTCGCCACGCATGGACTGGAAGTCGCGGAACGCTTTCTCGACCGCGCGGTGCTGCTGCTCGACGGGCGTATCGCGGCGGACTGGGACAAGGCCGCGCTACGGACGCTGCGGGAGGAATCGCCGGGCGGACTCGAGGCAGCGGTGGTGGCGCACCTGCGCAGCGATTGAGCCGGGTCGCACCTGGATTCCCGCCCGCGGGAATGACGGCGCGCGGCGCAAAAAAAAAAGGCCCGGTTTCCCGGGCCTTTTTGTTCCATCACTCGTCGGCGAGCTTGAAGTCGAAGGTCCGCCGTCCCTTCACCGGCGCCGGGCCCGGCGCGAAACGCCAACGCTCCATCGCGTTGATCGCTTCGCGGTTGAAGAGCGTGCGCGGCTCGCTGTCGATCACGCTGATATCGGTGACGCTGCCGTCCGGCTGCACCGTGAAGCTCAGCTCCACGAAGCCTTCGATGCGGCGGCGCAGTGCCAGCGGCGGATAGCGCGGCGACACCTGCGAGACGACCGCGGGCAATTGCCCGGCACGCGGCGCGGCGGTGGCCGGCGCGGGTGCCGGTTCCTGTGGCGGCGGCGCGGGCTGGACCGGAGCCGGCTGGGCCGGCGGCGGCGGTGCGGTGGTCGTGGCCGGCGGAGGCGTCGCGGCGGCGGGCGCCGGAGCCTGCGCGGCTTGCTGCGCGGCGGCCGCGGCGGCAGCAGCGGCTTCGGCCTCGCGTGCGAGACGGGCCTCTTCTTCGGCGGCCTGGCGCGCGGCGCGATCGGTGGCCGCCTGCAGCGCGGTGCGCAGGCGCGGCATGGCGGGCGCCTTGTCGTTGGCCTTCTCCATCAGCGCCAGCACGCGCGCCGCTTCCGCGGTGTCGTTGGCGGCCAGGCGCTGCTCGACGTGCATGACGGCATAGGGGAACAGATCGGAGATCGCGTTCTTGGCGAAGGTGTTCTCGGGGTTGACCTCGACCACCTTGAGATAGAGCTCGAAGGCATTCGCGCCCTGCGGCGCGAACAGCTGCTGCGCATCGACGGCGGCGTCGGCGCGCTTGGTCAGCTCGCCTTCGTCGGCCGGCAGCTCCACCGGCGGCGGGGGCGCGGGCTGTTCGGCCGTCGCGGCCGGGGCTGCCGGCGCAGGTTCGGTGCCGGCGGCCGGGGCGGCGGGCGCGGCGGGTTCCTCTTCGGAACAGGCGGAAAGACCAAGGGCGAGCAGGACGGCCAGCAACGCGGCCAGCGGCAGGCGCGGCGACGGATGCACGTGAGTGTTCATGAGTTCCCCGAAGCTGAAGACGTGTGAGCCGGCGTGGCGCGACCCTCCCCGTGGCGAGCCACCCTGTCAAAGGTACTAGCCCCGTGGCGTCACACCAAGACGTCCCGGGTCGATTCGTGCAAATTTCGTTGAAGTCCGCGGACCGGTTCGCGGTCCCGGGAGTGCCCGCCGCGCGGGGCGGGTTGCGGTCTACGCTCGGCCGGCCGGCGCTGCGGCACTGGCGGGATCCTCCAGCGCGGCAGAGCACGGCGACAACGGTCACCGCGAGAGTTCGCCGCGGCGGTCTTCGGGAGCCGGAGGTGGTTTCCCATGCGGACCGCGTCCTTGGTGCGCCATCGCTACTCCGCGGCCGGGCCGGATGCCGGCCTGCGGCACCGCTCACTTCCCGATGCAGAAACTCGCGAAGATCCGGCCGAGCAGATCGTCGCTGCGGAACTCGCCGGTGATCTCGCCCAGGGCGCGCTGCGCGAGATGCAGTTCCTCGGCCGCCAGTTCGCCGACGCGATCGCGCAGATGCGCGGCGGCACCCTGCACATGCTCGCCGACCCGGCGCAGCGCGTCGACGTGGCGTGCACGCGCGCTGAAGGCACCCTCGGCGCCTTCGCCCAGGCCGGCGGCGCGCTTGAGTTCTTCGACCAGGCGATCGAGCCCCGCGCCGGTCTTGGCCGAGACCACGAGCCCTTCGTCCGCGCTGCGCGGCGCGACATCCGCCTTGTTGTGCAGCCACAGCACGCGCGGCACGCCGGCCAGCGTGGCACGCAACGCGGGCATCTGCGCTTCGTCGCCGGGGGCCAGTACCGCCAACGCCAGATCGGCACGCTGCAGTTCGCCGCGGGCGCGCCGCATGCCTTCGCGTTCGATGGCATCGCCGCCTTCGCGCAGGCCGGCGGTGTCGACCAGGGTGAGTTCGATGCCGTCGAGCCGCACGCTTTCGCGCAGCAGGTCGCGAGTGGTTCCGGGCACGTCGGCGACGATGGCGCGGTCGAATCCCGCCAGCGCGTTGAGCAGCGAACTCTTGCCCGCGTTGGGCGGCCCGACGATGACCACGTGCAGCCCGTCGCGCAGGCGCTGGCCGCGTTCGGCGTCGCGCATCAACGCTGCGTGTTCGCGCTGCACTTCTTCGAGCTTCACGGCGATCGCGCCGTCGCCGAGGAAGTCGATCTCCTCCTCGGGAAAATCGATCGCCGCTTCGATGTGCAGTCGCGTCCCGACGAGCTTCTCGAACAGGAGGTTCACGCGCCTGGAGAATTCGCCGTCGAGCGAACGCAGCGCGGCGCGCGCGGCGGCCTCGCTGCCGGCGGCGATCACGTCGGCGATGGCTTCGGCCTGCGCCAGGTCGAGCTTGTCGTTGAGGAAGGCGCGCTCGGAGAACTCACCGGCGCGCGCCGGCCGCGCGCCCAGTTCGCAGACGCGCCGCGTCATCGCCTGCAGCAGCATCGGGCTGCCGTGGCCATGCAGTTCGAGCACGTCTTCGCCGGTGAAGGAATGGGGTGAAGGGAAGAACAGCAGCAGCGCGTGATCGAGCAGTTCACCCTGCGCATCGCGCACGCGCGCGTAGTGCGCATGGCGCGCGCGCGGCGCGCGGCCGAGCAGCGTCCGCGCGATCGCCGGCGCCTGCGGTCCGGACACGCGGATGATGCCCACGCCGCCCGCGCCCGCGGGCGTGGCGACCGCTGCGATGGTGTCGGTCGAAGTCATGCCCGGATGATACGCGGCACCGCAAACGACGACGGCCCGCCGAAGCGGGCCGTCGAGCATGCGATGCGGGCGGCGATCAGGCCGGCTTGGCGACGGCCGGCTCGCCGTGGCGGCGCGTGATCACCCACTGCTGCAGCAGACCGAGCGCACCGTTGGTGGCCCAGTACAGCACCAGGCCCGCCGGGAAGAAGGCGAACATCACGCCGAACACCAGCGGCATCACCTGCATCATCTTCTTCTGCAGCGGATCCATGCCGGGCGAGGGCGACAGTTTCTGCGTCGCCCACATGGTGAGCAGGTTGATCGCCGGCAGCACGAAATACGGATCGGGCGCGGTCAGATTGTCGATCCACAGGATCCAAGGCGCGTGGCGCAGCTCCACGGATTCGAGCAGCACCCAGTACAGCGCGATGAACACCGGGATCTGCACCAGCATCGGCAGACAGCCGCCGAGCGGGTTGATCTTCTCTTTCTTGAACAGCTCCATCTGCGCCATCTGGAACTTCTGGCGGTCGTCGCCGTAGCGTTCCTTCAGCGCTTCGATGCGCGGACCGATGCGGCGCATCTTGGCGAAGCTCTTGTACTGCGCTTCCGACAACTTGAAGAGCGCGCCCTTGATCAGCACCACCAGCAGCACGATGGCCCAGCCCCAGTTGCCGGTGAGCGCATGCAACTGCGCGAGCAGCCAGTGCAGCGGCTGCGAAATGACGGTGAAGATGCCGTAGTCGAGGGTCAGTCCGAGACCCGGAGTGATGGCTTCGAGGCTTTCGCGCAGCTTGGGACCGGCATAGAGACGCGCGCCGCTCGTGGCGCTGGCGCCCGGCGCCACGCTCACGGCAGGACCGACGGTACGGATCAGGAAGCGGCCGCGCTGCACGTCGGTGCTGAACTCGTTGCTGTCGTCGGCCGCGGGAATCCAGGCGGTGGCGAAGTAGTGCTGCAGCATCGCGATCCAGCCGCCGGCGACGGTCTTGTGCACGGGCTCTTCGGAGAAGTCGTCGAAGGCGAGCTTTTCGAACTTGTCCTGGGGGCTGTAGTACGCGGCGCCCACGAAACTGTAGGCCTCGGGATTGGTCATGCCGCCGCCCTTCGACGGCGGCGGCACGCGCTGCAGCTGGCGATACGCGTGGCCTTGCCACGGCGTGCCGCCGGCGTTGGTGATTTCGTCGGTCACCTCGAGCACGTAGGAACCGCGCTCGAGGCGATAGGTGCGGCGCACGCTGAGGCCACTGGCCCCGCTCCAGGTGAAGCTCGACGCCACCGCGTCGCTGCCTTCGGCCAGCGCCTGCGAGCCGGTTTCGGCGCGGAAAGCCGCGTCGTGCGCCGGGGCTTCGCCCTTCGCGCTGACCCAGCCCGTCTGCGCCACGAACCAATGCGCCGGATCCTGGCTCAGCAGCTGCACCGGAGCGCTGTCGGCATCGGCGGTGGCGGAATAACGGAGCAGGTCGCTCGACAACAGCGTGCCGCCACGGCCATCGATGGTGACGCGCAGCACGTCGTTCTCGAGCACGACGGCGGGCGCGGCGCTCGTGGCGCCCGCGTCCGAGGCAGGCGCAACGCTCGGCACGCTCGCATCGTCGCCGGCGGCGGGCGCGGCCGGAACGGCAGGGCGGTCATCGCCGACGGACGGAGCGGCCGGCGTGTCGGCCACGTCCGGGCGCGGCGAGGCGTAGTCCTTCTGCCAGGCGTCCCACAGGAAGAAGGCCAGCACCAGCCAGAGGACGAGCAGGAAGG
>CAMLOR010000013.1 GCA_946481615.1 uncultured Aquimonas sp. | reverse complement strand
GCCTGCAGCTTCCTCATCGTCGACGGCGTGCTGCCGTCGAACGAGGGCCGTGGCTACGTGCTCCGCCGCATCATCCGGCGCGCGTTGCGCTACGGCTGGATGCTCGGCGTGCGCGAGCCGTTCTTCCACGCGATGGTGCAGCCGCTGATCGACGTGATGGGCGAGGCCTACCCCGAACTCGTCGCCAAACGCGCCACCGTCGAAGCCGCGCTGAAGGGCGAAGAAGAGCGTTTCGCCGAAACGCTCGATTCGGGCATGAAGATCTTCGACGACGTGGCGAAACGCTCGAAGGACGGCACGATCCCGGGCGCTGATGCCTTCCGCCTCTACGACACCTACGGATTCCCCGTCGACCTCACCGCCGACATCGCGCGCGAGCGCGGCCTCACCGTCGATATGGCGGGCTTCGAAGCCGCGATGGAAACCCAGCGCGAAACCGCGCGCGCCGCCAGCAAGTTCTCCGGCGGAACGGTGCTGCCGGCCGATCTCGTCGCCGCGCTCAAGCCCACCGATTTCCTCGGCTACGAAGATCTCGACGCCGATTCCTTGCACGTGCGCGCCATCGTGCGCGACGGCAAGCCCGTGCAGACGCTGGCCGCCGGCGAACGTGCCATCGTCATCCTCGATCACACTCCGTTCTATGCCGAAAGCGGTGGTCAGGTCGGCGACCGCGGCCTGCTGCTGGCGGGCGAGGCGAAGTTCGACGTGGAAGACACGCTGAAGCTCTCGGGCGTCTTCCACGGCCACGTCGGCTCGCTGCAGTCGGGCGAGTTGAAGGTGGGCAGCACGGTGTCGGCGCGCGTGGATGCCGAGCGCCGCGCCGCCACCGTCATCAATCACTCCGCCACGCACCTGCTGCACGCGGCGCTGCGCCAGGTGCTGGGCGAGCACGTCACGCAGAAAGGCTCGCTGGTCGCGCCCGACCGCCTGCGCTTCGACTTCTCGCATTTCCAGCCGATCGCGCCTGCGCAGCTGGCGCAGATCGAAACCCTGGTGAACGCCGAGATCCGCCGCAATGCGGAAGCCGAAGTGCATCACATGGGCATGAAGGAAGCGATCGAATTCGGCGCCATGGCGCTGTTCGGCGAAAAATACGGCGAACGCGTGCGCGTGCTGCGCATGGGCGGCTTCTCCACGGAACTGTGCGGCGGCACGCACGTGCGCCACACCGGCGACATCGGCCTGTTCAAGATCGTCGGCGAAGGCGGCGTGGCCGCCGGCGTGCGCCGCATCGAGGCGGTGACGGGGCAGGGTGCGCTCGATTACGTGGCCGAGGAGGAAGCCCGTCTCGACCAGATGGCGCAGCTGCTGGGCGGCAGCGCCGGCGACGTCGTCGACAAGCTCAAGCAACTCTTCGACCGCCAGAAGAAGCTCGAGCGCGAACTCGAAAGCCTGAAGGCCAAGGCTGCGGCCGGTGCCACGGCCGACCTCGCGACGCAGGCCAGCGAGGTCGACGGCATCAAGGTCGTGGCTGCGCGCCTGGAAGGCCTGGACGCCAAGGCGCTGCGTGAGAGCGTCGATCAGCTCAAGTCGCGGCTGGGCGACGCCGTGATCCTGCTGGCCTCGGCGGCGGACGGCAAAGCTTCGCTGGTTGCCGGCGTGCAGGGGGCTGCGCTCAAGCGCGTGAAGGCGGGCGATCTGGTGGCGCACGTCGCCGGCCAGATCGGCGGCAAGGGCGGCGGCCGTCCCGACATGGCGCAGGGCGGCGGCGAAGACGGCCCCGCGCTGGCGGCCGCGCTGGCCGGCGTGCCCGCCTGGGTGGCCGGCCGCGCACAAGCGTGACACCCGGTGGCGTGTTGCCATTATTGACTTGACGCTCGCGCTCGTTGCGGGCGCGTTAAGGCTTGGTTAGTATCGAAGCCAATGCCCCAGGCGTTGCGTGGGGCAAGGGATCGCCGCGCGGCTGGGGAGTTTCGCGGGTTGGATGGGGGAGGCGCCGTGCCGTCAGCGGGCCGGACGCAGGGAGGTGTCAGATGCTGATCTTGACCCGACGTGTCGGGGAAACACTGATGATCGGCGACCAGATCACGGTCACCGTGCTCGGCGTGAAGGGCAACCAGGTGCGCATCGGCATCAGCGCGCCCAAGGATGTCTCCGTGCATCGCGAGGAGATCTACCAGCGCATCAAGCGCGAAGGTCCCGAAGCGGCCGAGAACGTGGAAAATCCCGCTTCCGCGGGTTGAACGGACGGGCCTTCGCGGCTATCCTTTCGCGCCCGGCGCCAAGGCTCCGGGGCATGCGACACGGAGTGATGCCCGAGAGGCCGAAGGGGCTCCCCTGCTAAGGGAGTATAGGGTCAAAAGCTCTATCGAGGGTTCGAATCCCTCTCACTCCGCCAGACGCTGCACTAAGCCGCTGATTCAGCGGCTTTTTTATTCGCCGCGAATTCTCAACCCACGTTCGTACCCACGCGGAGGCGCGGGTCGGGGTCGCCAGTGCGTGGCTTGCGGATTCATGTTGCCGACGTGTGCGCTCAAGATGTCGTCGGAGGCATCGCTCACCCAGTCAGCGCTCTGATCGCTCCAATAGAAATCAGTTGCTCTGAACTGACAGTCGTCGCATACGACCCACAGGTCGACCGTCGTGCCATCGCGCGGCGCGTTGCTTATCGGCTGCCACTCCACCGGCTCACCTCGTTCGGCTTCGTGCCAGCTGGGAAAGCGTGCGAGTTCGTCGACGCTGTAGACCATGCGGCCGCCCGCAACGCAGACGTAGGCGGTGGTTTCGCCTGTGCATTTCTGCGTTGGCTCGTGGGGCGGTTCGACATTGCTTTCCTGCCGCTGGCTCATCCGGGCGTTCCTCCCTTGCTCAGATTGCGCGCCAACTCATCGCCGAGTTGGCGCAGCGCTTCGGGCAGATCCATCGCCGTCATCGGATCAACGATATCGACCTCTGATCGGTACCACTTCCCAGCGGGCCCATGCCGAATTTCGGCAACGAGCGTTACCTTGCCGGGCTGTACTTCCGTGCTGACGTTTAAAGCGAGGGCCATGATCTGCCACCAAGTAAGGCCGCGACGGGATTATGCGGCGGTGGCGGTGGGGTTACCACCGACGCGCGGACCGGCCGCCTTGCGGTCGATCCAGGCCTGGATCTCCGATTCGAGCCACCACACCGCGGCGCCTTCGTCGTCCTTCACTGGCCGTGGGAACGTGCCCTTGGCCACGCGCTCGTAGATGGCCGAGCGCTTGAGGCCGACGCGACGTTCGACCTCAGCGCGGCGCAGCAGTCGTTCGGCCTCCATCGTCACGCCTCCGTGGCCAGGACAATGCGATCCGGAAACCCGACGCGCTCCGACACCTCGTTGAACTTCGTCACCGTGGCGCGTCCCAGGTCGACGCCCAGCGCCGCCGCGAGCAGATCGAGGTAGGTGAAGACATCGGCCAGTTCGTCGGCGATCTGCTTGTCGGTTGGCGAGAACTTGTTGCCCGGCAAACCGTCGCGCTCGCGGTTGCGCATCTTGATCAGCGACGCGAGTTCGCCGAGTTCACCGGTGATCGCCGTCAGCCAATCCGAGGGCGACCACGAGGCGATTCCTGCCGGATGCCATTTCATGCAGCGCGCGACGTTGGCGCGACGGAAGGCATCGAAGGTGAGCGCCTCCGCCGCCTCGGGATTGACGCGCACGGCCGGCGGGGTGGTGAGTGCGCGGGCAGCGAGGTAGCGCACCAGCTCAGCAGCATCGTGATGCAGGCCGATGGCTTCCTTCGGGATGCGCTCATCCTTGGCGGACGTTTCATGCCAGAGGGCCACCACCTCGGCGGAGAGGCGCAGACGCTCGTCACCCGCCTCCCCACCAACGCGCCCGCCCTCGGCCGGCTTCGTGCCGGCGGCGGTGAGGGCTGCACCGTGCGCACGAAGGAAGTTCCAGCACGCCGCGAGCGCGGCCGTGTCGTTCGACCCGACTTCATCCCACGCGACTAGGTAGTCGCCATCGCTATCTTCGTGAACCACGGCTACTTCGCTGTTGAGCGTGTCGGCGATGCTCTTGCCGTCATCGCGCACTAGCGCGTAGGACCGGAAGCCGCTGCGACAATCGGGGCCGCTGTCGCCATAGTTGCCTTCGTTCCTCACGTCGATGGTTTCGAGTAGGCCGGGCGTCGCCTTCGACAACAGGAGCAATGCGTTTCGCAGGTCGCGCTCGACCGCATCCTCCGCCACGCTGCCGGGCTCGGGAGGGGTTGGAACAGTGGCGCACAGCGATTGAGCGTCCTCGAACGCGCAGCGCGCGTCACTTCCGGGCAGCGTGCCTCGCAGATCGTGGCGGTCGAGCCATTCGGCGATTTCCGCATCCGTCGCGCGGCGCTGCGCGTCGCCCTTCGCTGCTGGCGGCGCACTCGCGCTTGCAGTGACATGCTCTCGTGAGTCGTTCGCTTGCGGGATGATTTGCGTGTTGCTCATGACTTCGTCTCCGGGCGGCGGCGGGTGATCGAGACCGCCTTGAATTGGTGGTGGATGGGAAAACGGCGCCGCTGCAGTGCTGCAGGGAGCCAAGGAAAGCGGTGAGCGAACCGGGCGCGCAGGCGATGCGTCGCGGCGTGCGCGAAGTGGCCTTCGTAGCTGCGCCAGATGGCCCGCACGTGCTCAAGCTGCGCCGGCGTCGCGTGAATCTGGACGCCGTCGACGTGATCGCGCTCCCAGCTGTCCAGCGCCGCGGTTGCGTGGGCGACGACGCGCCGGCGCACGCGCGTGTAGGTGGGATAGACGACGTAGCCGAGGAAGTCGATGCCGGTGGCCAGAGGCGCGAGCTTGATCTCGGCCTTCAGCTCGAGGCGCAGTTCGTCACGAAGGAAGCGCTCGATCGCCGGCAGCCATGCCTCGAGCTGCGCGCGGTCGTGGTGCACCAGGACGAAGTCGTCGACGTAGCGCAGGTAGCGCGACGCCTTCAGCGTGTGCTTGATGAACTGGTCGAGGCGATCGAGGTAGACGTTCGCGAAAAACTGGCTCGACAGGTTGCCGATCGGGATGCCGCAGCCGGCCGGCGCGTTCGCGAGCTGCTTATGCGTCGGCACCGCCGCGCGCTCCGCTGGCGTGCAGCAGTAGTGCACGCCGGTCTCGCCGGCGCTGCGCCGCAGCAGCGCGTGAGTCGTGCGCTGGACCGCGACGGATGCGCCGACGCGGATCAGGCGCCGCTTGAGGATTTGCCACAACGTGGCGCGGTGGATGCGATTGAAGAAGTTCGCGACGTCGAGCTGCAGATACCAGCCGCCGCCTTGGCCGCTATGCACCTGGCGCACGAAAGCCCG
Source organism: uncultured Aquimonas sp. (assembly GCA_946481615.1). The sequence goes on along the minus strand of CAMLOR010000013.1, from coordinate 25,667 downwards.
CAGGCGGCGCACTGCGGCATGGCTGCCCTTGCCCTTGCGGTTGGCGTAGCTGTCGTTGATGAAGCCCGGCTCGAACCACGCATCGAGCAGCGGCACCAGCCAGTGATGCACGACGCGATCGCCGAAATCCGGCGCGTGGATTTCACGAGCCTTGGGCCGCGTGGCGATGAAGCACGCCGCCGGCCGCGGCTGCCAGGTGCCCGACTGCAACTGCTGTTCGAGCTCCAGCAGCCCATCGATCCAGAACGTCTCGAAGCGCAGCTGATTGGCACTGGGCTGCTTCTTCCGACGCGCGCGCTGCCACGCTGCGTGCAACGCGCGGAATGTCGGCGCTTCCCCTCGATACTCACCGGCCGACGACGGACCGAGCGACCGCACCGCGCGGACGCAGCGGCGGTTGTTGCGGTTGTTGTCGTTGACGTTGCCGTTGTTGAAGTTGACGGCCCACACGTTGTTGGGCCAGCCGGACACCGGCGACGTGTCCCCGCGCACTTGGGACCCTGCCGGCCATCCCGAAGGGTAGAGCGGCGTCGTCATAAAGTTGGCCTCCGCAGAGGCGGCGCAGGTACTCAGTATCTGGGCGCGCTGCGGCGTCATGAGGACTCCACATTCTGGCCCGTAAAGGGGAACTGCTTGGCCCAGCCACCCGCCTGGCGGCCGAGATCGTGCGCGAGGCGCGACAGCGCTTCGAACTGCCGAAGGCTCGCGAACGCGCGGATTCGGCTGCCCAACTGCAGGCACAGCTTCAGGACATCGATCGCACGCACCAACTCATGCACGTGCGTCGCCCGCCGATCGCGCTCCCGCCACGCCAGGGTCGCGACGATGGCCACCGTCATCGCCTGATCACGCAGGCGTGCACCATGCGTGTAGCGGTGACTGCGGTTCCAGCGCGCCACCGCCTGCTCGATGTCGGCGAGCAGGCGTTCGGCCAGGCGCACGATGGGCGGGATCGAGGTCACGCGCGAGCCTTGGCGTCCTTGCGCACGCGCGCCATCGCGTCGTCGAACGAATAGACGCGTCGATCAAACGCCGTGCCGTACGGCTGCACATTCGTCAGGAACAGCGTGCCTATCGACTGACGCCGCAGTACCGGGTCGCGGGGATCCCAGTCGTCGACGATGGTGGTGAGGCCGAACGCCTCCGCGATCGCCTTTGCGTGGCGCGTCTTGCCGCAGCCCTGCGGTCCATACACGACGATGCTCTTCTCGGTCATGTTGCCGTCCTCAGAAAGCCAATTACTGACCGGCCGACGACGGACCGAGCGACCGCACCGCGCGGACGCAGCGGCGGTTGGCGCGGCCGCTGTCGTCGACGAAGCCGCTGCCGAAGTAGACGGCCCACACGCCGTTGGGCCAGCCGGACACCGGCGAGCTGGTGGCGTAGGCCGCGCTCTCGGTGTCGGCCACGAAGGGCGCGAACGTGGCGGGCGCGTGGCGCGTGTCGTCCACCAGGGTGGCCGCTTCTACACGGGTGGGAAGCCGGAAGCCGGGGCCGAGCGCCGCGCAGGCACGCGCATCTTCGCCCGGTTCGTCCACGGTGCCCGATGTGAGTCGCAGCACTTCGCCGTTCGCATCGCGCAGCGTACGCGACCAGATCAACTGGTTCACGTTGTCGCGCTGGTACACCCAGTTGTCATCGTCGTCCGGCAACACCTCGAAGGTGGCCGACAGACCTTGGAACCTGGGGCGGACCTGCTCGCGGTTCAGTACGGCTTCGAGGGCGTCGGCGCGGGCGGTCGCTGCACGCAGCTGCTGCTCGAGCACGTCGCCTGGCACCGGTGTCGGCGCGATGAACTCACGCTCGTCCGATACCAGGTTGACCGGCAACGCGCGCACGGCGTTGTCGGTGTGCGACAGATCAACGTCGAACTCGACGCTGCGACGGTGGTTCTCGTCACCGAAGCGGTCATCGGTGATGCGGATGCTGATACGGTCCATGGGCAACTCCTCGCGCTACTTACGCGTCTTGGGGGTGGATTTCTCCGCCGGCTTGGCCTTGACGGCCTTCTTTGCGGCGGGTTTGGGCCTCTTCGTGGTGGCCTTCTTGCCGGCGGTCTTCTTGGCCGCCTTCCTCGTGGCCGAGGGCTTGAGCTTCGGCGTGGCCGCGCCGTCGACAGGCCTGCTGGCATACGGCTTAGGCGTCTCGTAGCCGTCGCGCCGCAACGACTTCGGCAGCCACGCGAACGGTGCGACCAGGCGCTCGACCTCGCCGGCGAGTTCGGCCTTCTTCATCGGCTCCAGGCGCGCCGCCTGTTCCTTGCCGTGGATCTCGCGCACGGCCTCGATTGCGATCGCGCGCGGCACCAGCGATCCGAAGTTCGTAGCGGTCGCCCGCCAGTGCTGCGACATGTCGAGGTCGAGTGCGACCTCGAGCGGGACGCCCTTCGGTTCCTCGTTCGGATACCGCATCACGGTATCAACGGTCAGCACGGCGGCCAGGCCGAGCAGCGCATCGATGGTCTCGGCGCCTTGCTCGAGCAGCCAAGGCCAGAACTGCGTCACGACGGTCGGCACACGCAGCGTCGAACGCAGGCCCTCGACGGCGTCGAGCAGTTTCCCGCGTGCCGCGCACACGTTGACGTCCTCGAAGCCGAGCAGGCCGACGTCGTTGGACTTTGCGTAGACGTCGAGGGTGCGGTCCTTCGCGCCCTGGAACAGCAGCGGGAGCAGCAGCGCGTGCGCCAGCGCCGCGCGCGCGATGTCCGCACGCTGCAGCAATTCGATCTGCAGGGCGAGCTGCCGATGCGCACTGAACCGGCGCAGCATCGACTCGGACAACGTCGCCGGCGCCGCCGCGGCGGGCGTCCCACCGGCGGCTTCCACCATCTTCTGCGCGGCTTTCGATTCGGCGCGCGGGATCAGCCCGCGCGAGATCCTGAGGTCGCCGCGTTCGCCCATTTCGATCAGGCAGCCGGCCTTGGCCATCTGTCGCGGCGAGTAGATCTCGACTTCGGCCGTGAGCGCGGCGATTTCCTGCAGCGCGGCGCGGCGCTCGTCCTGGAGGGCCTCGTAGGCCTCCTCGGTGAGCACGTGCTCGTCGAGCGCATCGTCGGCCTCCATCTGCTGGCGCAGGTCTTCGGCCCGGACCTTGAGCGCCGCTACCCGTGCATGCTCCTCGTCGCTGAGCACGCGTTCCTCGCGCTTCGGGTGCGAGTGATCGCACTTGCTGGTGAACTTGTACGCTTCGCCGTCGCGCTCGATGTGCACGAAGCTCCAGCCCTCGGCACGGAGCGTCTCGGCCTCGCGGCACAGGCGCTCTTCGGCGAGCTGGTCGAGCAGGTTCTCGTCGACCACGAAGCCGCCGCCGGTGTCGTCGAACAGGTCGCGCGTGACGGCACCGCCGGCCGCTTCATACACGGCCAGGCCCACGAAGCGCACGCGCCGTTCCGTGGTCGGGATTTGCTTGTCCGCGAGCGCGGCGCGGATGCGGTCTGGCGTCAACTCGTAGGCGCTGCGGGCCGAGTCGTAGACGCGCTCCTGCGCTGGGTGGTCATCCGTCAGCGCGAACGCCTGCATTTGGTCGACGCTGAGCTTGTTGTCGCGGAAGTGCCGTAGCAGCACCGGCGACACGTTGGCCAGGCGCAGCCGGCGCTGCACGACGAGCGGTGTCACGCCGAAACGGGCCGCGATTTCGTCTGGACCTTTGCCATTGGCTGCGAGGTCGCGGAAGGCGACGAACTCGTCGTGCGGGTGCATGCGCTCGCGCACGACGTTCTCGGCCAGGCTGATCTCGAGCGCGTTCGCTTCGTCGATGACGTTGATGTCGACCAAGTGGTCGGCGCTGATGTCGCCGCGATCGGCCAGGAACAGGTGTGCGCGCAAGCGTTTGCCGCCGGCGATGACCTCGAAGCGCTCGTCGGTGCCGTCCGCGTCCACGCGGACGCAGGTCAACGGGTTGATCAGGCCTTCGGCGAGGATGCTGGCGGCGAGCTCCGAGACGTCACCCTTGTTGGTGCGACGCACGTTGTGGCGGGAGATCTGCAGCGCGTGGAGCGGGGCTTTCTGGATCTGGGGCATGGTGGGCTCCTTCAGGCCGCCGCGGCCTTGATGACGGCAGCGATCGCGATCCGATCCTCGTCGGTGACCGGCTCGGCCGGATTGAGCGCAAGAACCGCGACGCGCATGGCCATCGCCCGGTCGATGGCGACCAGATTCTCGGACGCCATCGTCGCGAGCTGGGGCACGGTCTTGCGGGTGCGGCGCGGCTTCGGTGCAGTTGCTCGTCGCTTACGTGTTGCCTTCGCCTGGCGCGCCGTGCGTGCGCCCTTCGCGCGTGTCTGGGTCGAGCGCTTCTTGCGCACGGGCTTCTCGCGCGTCGCCTCGCCTGCGGCATTGGCGCCGTCGGTCAGCGTGGCGGTGAAGGGGCGCTCCTCACGGTTCACGGTCACGTCGCCGGCGGTCTCCAGCGTCTTGATCGCAGGTGCCACCTGCGTCTTTTCGAGGCCAGCGTGTTCGGCGATGTCCGCGACGGACGCCGAGCCGCCGAGCGCGCGAAGCGAGTCGCGCACCTGTTCGGTGATGCTGCTCATTGCAAGGTCTCCGGCTGAGTGCCAGCGGTGGCCATGGCCACGAGTTCCTTGCCGGCGGTGGTGGGTTGAACTTCGAGCGTGTCGTCGGTGAAGCGCAGCAGTCCTGCGGACACGAGCCTGCCGACTGCACGCACCGTGTGCGGCTCGGCGGAGGGGTTGGTCGGCGGCTTGAAGCCGCCGGCCGTCTTGCGCAACACGCCGTGCGCAACACAGGCGGAGAGCGCCTTGCGTGTGGCCGGACCGAGATGGGCGAGGCTCATGCGTTGGCCTGGCCGGCGACGCGGCGGATGTCGTTGATCTGGCGCTGCAGCCTCGTGTTCTCATCGAAGGCCGCCTGCAGCTGCGCTTCGGTGTCGCGCCACTGCTTGGCGCAGGTGTCGAGTGCGTGCGCGTCGACTGCCGCTGCGGCGCCCGCATCACGCAGCGCCTGGGCGCGCTGCTCGAGGAACTCGGGGTTGAAAGTCGGGTCTTGCATGATCGCTCCGAAGGAAGGGGGCGCCGGCGCCCTGCGCACCAGCGCAGAAAGCCAATTACTGACCGGCCGACGACGGACCGAGCGACCGCACCGCGCGGACGCAGCGGCGGGAGTAGCGGTAGCCGCCGCCGACGAGGCCGCTGCCGAAGTAGACGGCCCACACGCCGTCGGGCCAGCCGGACACCGGCGTGCTCGTGGCATAGGCGCGGCTCTCGGTGTCGTCGACGAACACGTCGAACGTCGCGGGGCCACGACGCGAGTGGTCGATCAGCGTCATCGCTTCGGCACTGGACGGCATGCGCCAGCCCGGGCCGAGCGCGGTGCAGGCCTCGACGTCTTCGCCGCAGGTCGCATCCTTGCCGGCCGTCAGCAGAAGCGCATTACCCTCTGCATCGCGCAGCGTGCGTGACCATGCGAGGCGGTTGATCTCGTCGTAGGCGAAGTCGTGTTCGTTGACATCGGCAGGCAGCGCGCGGCCCTGCGGATCGGACTTGAGGAAGTGTTTGTTCATGGGTCGCTCCTGAAAGGGAGCGCCGGCGCCCTGCGCGCCAGCGCAGAAAGCCAACTACTGACCGGCCGACGACGGACCGAGCGACCGCACCGCGCGGACGCAGCGGCGGTCGTAGCGGAGGCCGTCGCTGACGAGGCCGTAGTGGAAGTAGACGGCCCACACGAGGTGGGGCCAGCCGGACACCGGCGTGCTCGTGGCATAGGCATCGCTCACGGTGTCGTCGATGAAGGGCGCGAAGGTCGCCGGCTCGTGGCGCGAACGGTCGACGATCGACGCCAGTTCGACATCGGAGGGCAGGCGCCAGCCGGGACCGAGCGCCGCGCAGGCTTCGGCGTCCTCGCCGGATTCGCCCTCGGCGCCGGCGGTGAAACGGCGCGGGTCGCCGTCTTCGTCGCGCAACGTGCGCGACCAGACCAGGCGGTTGGTTTCGTCGTAGACGAAATCGTGCTCGCTCTTGTCGGCGAACAGCGTGTGGTTGGGATCGGTGATGGTGTGCAGGATGGGTTTCATGACGAACTCCTTGGATTGAAGGTCGCCGCGCCGCCGTGCCCTGTGGTGAGCACGGCCGGGGGAAGCCGCTGTACGGCGGCGCGGCGAAGGCTCAGGTCGGGAACAGCGGGTGTTGCTCGTGGTGATTCACGACGCCGACCGCGACGAGCGCTCGGTGCCGGGGGATGGGAAGGAAGGCGAGTTCGCGCTGCAGGCGCAGGCCGGCGACTTCGCGCAGACGGAACTCCGGGTCACGCCGCAGTCCGGCGGCGCGTGTGGCATCGCGGTAGTGCGCCAGGCGCAGCGGCACTGCGCATGCGCCGAGATCGCGGGCTTCGGGCATGAACCAGCGCGCGGTCGCACGGATCAGCGCGGAGGCGTTCATGGCTTCCTCGGTGGCGGGTTGATGGGGCGCGTGTCGTCGCTGCGCTTCGGCTGATAACCGCCGACGTTCCGCCGCGCACGTTCGGCTGTCGACGATGCGACCGCGCGCGCGGCGCGGCGTGCGTCGCTCCACAACACGAGGACTAGGACGCCGGCACCAACGCCCAGGCCGACCAGGACGCCCGTGACAAAAGCCAGCGCCGGCGTCATCGCGCACCGTCCCGCCAGCGGTTGCGCTGCTGGCGTCTGGTTTCGGCCTCGTTGGCCTTCTTGCGTTCGTTCCAGGCGAACCAGCCGACGATGGCCTCCGCGATCGCGGTCAGTGTGAGCCAGAAGCCGCTCATTGCTTCGCCGCCTTGCGCGCAGCGCGTACTGCAGCCACGGCGTGCGCCTCGAAGGCGCGCACCGCCGACACGTTCGCCTCCTCGAGTTCGAAGGCGGTATGGCCGATCCACAGGTGGCGCGTAGTGTCATCGTCCGCGTCGAGATCCACGGACGCCGCCGGCGCGATGACCATGGCGACGATCTGCCGGCCGCAGACGCGTTCCGTCGAGGGAAGGAAAGCAGTGGCTGTGACCGCGGCGCTCTGCTCGCGTAGTTCGAGCTCCAGCGTCAGGCCGTAGTTGGTGACGGCGAGGCGGCTCACTTCGGCGCCTCGCCCGGTGGCACCACCATGACGAGCGTGAGTGCCGGCGTGCCGCCGGTGCGCTCGCAGGCCTCTTCCATGAAACGCAGCGCGTCTACTCGCCACGAGTCGGCGCACTGCTCGGCGAAGGCCAGCTGGCGGCGCAGCTCGTCGATCTCCTCGGACTGGCGAGCAGCGACGACACGCAGTTGCTCCAGCGCCAGCCGATCCAGGCGGCGCTCGATCGCCAACGGCGACATGCGGGCGCTCACGACGCACACCGTGCGCTGCGCTGGCGGACGAGCTCCCGCGCCAGCGATTCGCAGCGCTCGAGGACGACGTGGTTGGGTTCGCCAGCCTTGAGCAGCTCGGCGGCCTCGGTGTCGACCGCGAGGATCTCGACGCGACGGCAGTTGGCGATGCGCGCGGTGATACGGGCCTTGCACTGCACGGCTTCGGGCGACAGATCGGCGGCGAGCCGACGTGCCCGGTCGAAGAGCATGAGGACGGCCGCCACGGCTCAGGCCTCGAGCGACGCGCGCAGTTCGGCGGCGTTGGCTTCGGCCACGGCCGAACGACGCTTCGCCACGATCGCGCGGTGGCGGCCGGGAAACTTGCGAGCGATTCGGTTCTGGTAGACCGCCTTCGCGTGTTCGCGGGCGGCCTGGGTGGTGAAGAAGTGCCCTAGCAGGCTTTCACGGGTGTCGGCGGTACGCACTGGCTTCCCCTGGACGCGCCCAACATGGGCGGTGCGGGGAGACTGTAGGCATTGCCTACATGCGTGTCAATAGGCAATGCCTAGGGTGTTGTCTCGGCCTCTACAGGCCCATCTCGGCAACCTTGGCGACCACGACGCCAATGACGGCGCCGACGATAATGATGAGAATTATCCATGCCAAGCCGTGACGCGAAGTGGAGCGAGCTAGCCCTGCAGCCTTTCCTGGCGCGCCGCAATGTGGACATGCCATCGCGTTGCTGCTGATTAGCGCGCCACATTCCTTGCAATCCAGAACAGCCATAGCAGCCCCTTGGTCTTAGTACAGGTGCGGTTTCAACATCTACCAGGCTGGCAGGCTATCAGCCAAGCTGCATCCGGTTTCCGCCGCGTCAACGTAGCCGAGCATACGGTCATGCAGATCATCCAACTGTGGCTCACTCAGGTCGGACATATACGGCACGCCTTTTGTCTGAAGGAAGTGCGTGATCGCAACTTGCCACCGGTACGTATTCGCTATCCGCATGATCTCTTCCATCTTCACCGCGCGCGGTGAGACGTCCACTGCATCGAGTGTCGCCCACGAGGGCAATGTTGCGCGAACCTCTTGCGGCGCCGAGTTGTTGTCAGGCTCGTTTTCGTTTCCGACCAACTGGAGGCGTGGCTTCCGACCGAGCTTCCGTTGTGCGCGGAGCGCCACGATTTGAGCCAGCTTCTCCATTTCCTGGTCCAGGTCTAACATTCTCTCTCTCCCTCCGCTGCCGTGCTGCAATAGCTGTGCGAAGAGCTTGAGCGAACGTTTCGGGATCGCGCTCGACAGCAAGCTCCACATCGGCGCCGAGGCTCAAAGCCTGCTTTGCCAGGGTGATCGCGGCGCGGATAATCTCGGCGTCCAGTCTCTGGAGCTGCGACAGGGCAGCAACGTACGGTTCGGGAATGTCCATGCCCCAATGTGAGGGCGGGACCACGTCGGAAAAGTACGCGACGAGCGCCGTCAGATGCTTCTTGTCGATCCTGCCGTGGTTGATCCAGTCGTAGATTGATGGGCCCTTCACTCCGAAGTGCTTGGCCACAGCAGTCTTCGGCTCGCCCTTCAGGCGAATCGCGTCAGCAATGGCCGCACCCAGCTCTTTACCTGTAAGCATTGCCTAATGGCACCACGCCGAGCCCCAGCGTAGGCAATGCCTTGACGCGCATAGTAGGCAATGCCTAGACTGCGCCGCATGGACAAACTCGCACGCGTCATCGAAGCGGCGGGCGGAGTGAGCGCCCTGGCAGTCGAGCTGGGTATCAAGCCGCCGACGGTTCACCAGTGGAAGACCGGTGATCGCCCTGTGCCCGCCCGTTTCGCAATCGCGATGCAGCAGCGGTGGCCGGAAGCTGTGTCCGTGCATGACCTGCGCCCAGACGTGTTCGGGCCGGCGCCGGCGCAGCCCAACTCCCAGCGGGTGGCGTGATGGCAAAGGCCGGATCGACGCTGAGCGGCGATGTGCAGTCTGGGGACGCCGTGCTCGCGGCGGCGTACAAGACCGACCACGCAACGACGGTAATGCCCCGGCGCGCGGTCGAGATCCACGACCCTGAAACCCCGCGCGGGAGCTGGGCAGTGCGATTGATCGAGCCGTTCTCTGGCCGATGTGTCGAGTCATACCTTGCCGCCGGGCTGGATCCCGCGTTGCGTGTCGCCAGGCTGTTGCTCTCCGGCCAGCCGGTGCCGAACGACTATCGGCGGTGGCGCTAGTCCATGTCGTCGTCCCGCACTTCGATCTGCAGCAGCTTGGCGCCGCGGTTCTTGAATCGCAGGAAGTACAACGGGCGACCAGCGGCGGTCGATCCGAACGTGATCTCCGCATCGTTCGGCCATGCCGAGAGTTCTTCCCTCAGTTCGCCGACGGTCAGCGGCGCGGGGTATTCCTTCTTTGCCATGCCGGTTTCCGGTCGCGGTGGTTGGTTGGCACCTCCATGCTACCGGCAGTCCGGCGCTCAGATCGAAGAGCACGGCCAGCAGCTGGCCGTCGAGGGATTGCAGCGGAATCAGGATCGGGCTCATGGGTTCGCAGCATGCCCAGCGTTCAGGGGAATTCAGGGGAACACGTGTTCCCCTGAATTCCCCTCGAGGGGGCTGGCATGCAGCAGCTGAGCCTCGCCTTCGAGCCGGGCCTATCCCAACGATCCCGCTCTTTGCGGGAACACACGGCGGCGCGCATCTACGCCCAGGGCATCGTGGCGATCGCCGGCAAGATCGATGTATCGCCCTCGAAACTCACCGAGAAGCTGGCGGGTGCCAGCAGCGACGGCAAGCCGCGCTGCCTAACCGTCGACGAGTTCGAGCAATACATCGAGAAGACCGGCGACCTTACGCCGATCTACTACCTGGTCGACAAGTTCTGCCGTGACCCGGCGGTCCAACAGCAAGAAGCGCTGGCCAAGCTGGCAGTCTTGGCCGACGCGTTGCCCGGCCTGTTGGCGCAGGCCGGCATCGCACTCGTCGATTCGCGCAAGGGAGGGCGGCGCTGATGCGATGCAACCAACTCGAGCGCATCCGCCGCGAGCGCTTGCACGCCCTGGAAGCCATGGAACGGGAGCTCGATCGCGAGCACAGCGACGACGAACAGCGCCGCGCAGCTGCCGCGCTTGGCGTGCTGCATCACCTGCCTGCGCAACAGCGCGACCTCGAGCTCTCTCCTCCTGCATGACGCACCGTTCGTGCCTGGTCGGTGGGGGGCTGACCAGCGTCGTACGCCTTCCCCAAAGCTCAGTCCGGCCCCAGCTCCCCGTGGGATTGATGTTGTCGCGCACAAAGGTCGCACGCACTACTGAATGCGTCTCGTCGATCGATGCGACGGACCCCGAGTGCGGGTCCTCCGGCAGGGGGCGGCTATGCGGGTTAACTGGCCGCAGTTGCTGTGTAGATAGCGGCTCCGGGAGTTACTGAACTTGGCGGCCTCGAACTATCAGGACGTCCTCGATCAGCTCCGCGCCGCCGGGTTGATCGTCACCGAGTTGCAGCTCAACACGCACCGCCCGGTGCGTTGCCGCGTCGAAGGCGATCGCGAAAGGCGCGGCTGGTATCGGCTTCACGACCTGATCACCGACCGCGGCGATCTGATCATCGTCGGCAGCTTCGGTGTCTGGCGCGGCGACGATAACGGCGCGCAGAAGATCGAGCTGCGCAAAACCGAGATTTCCGAGCAGCAGCGCGAGGCGCTGAAGCGCCGACTCGCCGAGGATCGACGGCAGGCAGATGCGGCGCTGCGCGCCGAACACGAGCGCGCCGCTCGCGCGGCGGCCCATGCCTGGGAAAGGTGCTCTCCCGAGGGCGAGCACGAATACCTGGTGCGCAAGGGCATCGCCGCCTATGACGTGCGCTTCTCGCCGGCGGGCGCGCTCGTCATCCCGATGTGCGACGGGTCTGGTCAGATCCACGGCCTGCAGATCATCCACACCGCGGCGGCGGCGAAGCACGGCCGACGCCCCACAAAGGAATACTGGCCGGCGGGCCTAGCCAAGAAATCGCACTTCCACCTGATCGGCGCGCCGGTCGGCATCATCCTGATCGCCGAGGGCTACGCGACGGGCGCCTCGCTGCACGCCGCCACGGGCCTGCCGGTTGCGATCGCCTTCGACGCGGGAAATATCGGCCCGGTGGCCAACGAGCTGCGCAAGCGCTATCCGCGCGCGAAGCTGCTGATCTGCGCCGATGACGATGCGTACGCCAAGTGCGGCGCCCGCGGCGGCGAGTGCACGGCGCGCATCGTGCTGGCCGAGCATCCGACCGATTGCCCGGAATGCGGCAAGCCTCACCATCGCATCAACACCGGCGTCAGTACCGCCAGCGCGATAGCGCTCGAGCTGGGCGTGCACGCCGCCTGGCTCCGACCCACGTTCGCCGATGACGCAGCGCGCCAGGCGAAGTTTCTCGAGCATGGCATCAAGCTCACCGACTTCAACGATTTGCACCTGGCCGAGACCCTTGCACGGGTGCGCGACCAAGTCGATGCCAAGCTCCGGGAGCGCAAGTGGCCCCGGGATCTCGAGGGCGCGCGAACCACCACCAGCGGGGCAGGGGGCGGCAAGCTCAAGCCGATCCATTCGCTGAACGAGATGCTGCGCCGCTACGCGTTGGTCTACGCGCAACAGGGCACCGTGTTCGATCGCGACGAGCATTGCCTGCTGTCGATCTCCGACATGCGAGATGCCTGCCTGCGCCGCGACCTGCATCGCACTTGGATGGAGCATCCGGAACGCGCGATCGTGCGCGTGCGCGAAGTCGGCTTCGATCCGGCGGGCGAAGACCCGCAGGTCACGTGCAACCTGTGGAGCGGATGGCCGACGACGCCGGCGGCCGGCAAGTGTGACCGCATCCTCGATTTGCTGCGCTACCTCTGCAGCGAGGACCGCGATCCGGAAGGGCTCTATCAATGGATCCTTCGCTGGTGCGCCTATCCACTGCAGCATCCGGGTGCGAAGCTGCGCACCGCGGTGGTCGCGCACGGGCCGCAAGGCTCGGGCAAGAGCCTGTTCTTCGAAGTGGTGATGGCCATCTATGGGCAGTACGGCCGCATCATCGGCCAGGACGCGATCGAGGACCGGTTCAACGACTGGGCGAGCCGCAAGCTGCTCCTGATCGCGGACGAAGTGATCTCGCGGTCCGAGGTCTACCACATCAAGAACAAGCTCAAGTCGCTGATCACCGGCGATTGGATTCGCATCAACCCGAAGAACGTCGCGGCCTACGATGAGCGCAACCACTGCAACCTGGTCTTCCTGTCGAACGAGGCCATGCCGGTTGCGCTCGAGGAGGATGATCGGCGCCACTGCGTCGTCTGGACACCGCACGAGCAACCGCAGGCCTACTACCATGCGATCCGGAAGGAAGTGGCCGACGGCGGCATCGCCGCGCTGCACCACTACCTGTTGCACCTGGATCTGGGTGATTTCCACGCCGGCACGCGGCCGCCAGACACGGAAGCCAAGACCGCGCTGATCAAGCTCGGGCTCGATTCGCCCGAACGCTGGTACGACGAACTAGTTACCCATGACATCGACGGCATCATGCCGTTGACGGGCAAAGCCGAGGACTGGTTCAAGATCTACGACATCTGGTGCCGGCGCAAAAATCTCCGCGCTGCGCCGATGCCGAAGTTCCTCAACGCGTTGCAGCGCAAGCGCGACGTCGTCTCCGCCCGAAAGCGCTTCGTCACACCGACCGGTGCGGAGAAGCACGCGCTGTCGATCCTCTTCCTGGGCGAGCGCGAACAGCCTCCCGGCGAGAGCTTCGGGACCTGGCTGGGCCAGCAGGTCGTCGCAGTGGCACGCCAGCTCGACGACTACCGGGAGGCGAAGTGAAACCTTCCGGCCCTCCCGTGCGGCATGTGCCGCAGCCTGTGCGGCAAGACGTGCGGCAAGAAAATCCCGCGAAATCAGCGGCTGTGCGGCATGTGCGGCAACGACGCCTACACGGGCGTGCGCGCCTGCGTGAGTGGTTCGGGACGCGATCCAACCCGGCGCCCGCTCTGCCGCGCGCGTGTAGGCCGATGCCGCACATGCCTCACATGCCGCACACGTCCAAGCGCGACAGGAACTTACGGGCGTGCGGCATGCCTGTGCGGCATGGGCATACGGCACGCCATGCCGCACACCACGCGCGCGCGCGCGGGATTTTCGCCTTTCGAGTCCTGAAAAGAGGGGAAGGAGGGAGGCTCGGATGAGCATGCCGGCGGAGTGTTCGCTCGCGGAGTTCGCGAAGATCGCGCGGGTGAACCGGTCGTACGTGACCGAGTTGAAGAAGGCGGGGCGATTGGTCCTCACGGACACGGGGAAGGTGCGCGTGGGTGAATCCCTGGCGCTGATTGAGGCGACGCGTTCGCCTGCTCACCAGGGCGTCGCAGACCGCCACACGGTGGCACGTGAGGCCGGTCAGGGCGTCGCGAGCGCAAACGCGCCAGCGTTCCCGCCGGCGGGGCAAGAAGGAAACACCGATGACGACGAGCCGCAGCTGCCGGCCAGTCCTCACAGCGATCGGCGCGCGCGTGCGTTGGCGGACAAGGAAGAGGCGGCGGCGCGGAAGGCGCTGCGCGACGAACAGATCGAGCTGGGCCAGCTGCTCTTGGCCACTGACGTCGAAGCGGTTGTCGCTGATGCCGCCGCGACGCTCCGCAGTGCTCTCGAGGCCATGCCATACGAACTGGCGCCGGAGCTTGCCGCCACCACCGATGAAGCACAGGTCCGCGGCAAGCTGGTTGAGTTCGTCGAATCGGTGCTCGGCGAGCTGGCACGTGGCTTCGGTGTACTTGGCCGGAAGGGAACATCCCAATGAATATCGAAGTGGGAGAACGAGCACTGGTCACATTCGACGGCTGGTTCTATGCGCCCGACGGTAAGACCTATCGAGCGGCGTTCGGAACAGTGCGCGCGATCCGGACCGATAGCGACACCCTAGGTATCAAGACGAATGCGAGATCGACGAACTGGTACCTCGAACTTGGATGCTTGACGGTAGCTGGGTGCCAGATCCACTACGCGGTTCGCGTGGACAAGCCTCAGCTTGGTGACGTTGACGATCATCGAGTCACGGCCGAAGGCAGCGTCCAGCGTTTCCGGCGCCCTTCGGAAGTCTTCGACGCCGACGCATGATCCCAGCCGCCGCGCCACGTGTCGCCGCCGTTCTCGCCCGTGCGCTGGCACCGCGCGTGCCGCTGACGGTATCCCAGTGGGCTGACGCGAACCGCTACCAAAGCTCGAAAGGCAGTGCGAAGCGCGGCAAGTGGAGCACCGACCGAAACCCGCCGCTGCGCGAGATCATGGATTGCATGTCGGTGCGCAGCGCCGTGCACGATGTCGTCGCCATGCTGCCGATCCAGTTCGGCAAGAGCGATGGTGTGGCGGTCAACGTGGTCGGTTACGTCATGGACCATGCGCCGGGTCCCGTCATGGTTGCACTGCCAGGCGAGGTGTCGCAGAAGAAGTGGATCTCGCAGAAGTTCAATCCGGCGCTCGAGGTCACGCCGGCCATGCAGCAGGCTCTCACCAGCACGGCCAGTCGCGACGCCGCGAATCAGCGCGATTTCAAGGATTTCCAGGGCGGGCAGCTCCACATCGAGCATGGCGGTAGTCCGCAGCGCCTGAAATCGACAACGGTGAAGATCCTCATCGTCGACGAACTCGACGAATTCGCTGCCAGCCTCAAATCGGGCGACGACCCGGTGAAGATGCTCGACGGTCGCACTTCGGCCTTTCCGTCGACGTACAAGCGGCTCTACATCAGCACACCTGGGATCGAGGGTGTCAGTCGCATCAAACAGCTCTACCTGGCCAGCGACCAGCGGCGCTACTACGTGCCGTGCCCGCACTGCGCGCACATGCAGCCGTTCGAATGGAGCGGGTTGCATTGGAACCCGGAGGCGACGGCGTGTTGGTACGTCTGCCGCGAGTGCGGCGTATGCATCGAGGAGCACCACAAGACCCAAATGATTCGCTTCGGTCGGTGGGTCGCGGAGAACCCCGGAGCCTCGGCGCACGGCTATACGCTCAACGGGCTGTACTACCAGTTCGGGCTGGGGCCGCGTTGGCTCGACCTGGTGCGCGAATGGCGCGACGCGCAGGGGGATCCCGCCAAGCTCAAGACGTTCGTCAATGACCGGCTCGCAGAGACCTTTGAGGATCCGGCAATGCGGGCGGTCAAGCACAACCTGATCGCCGACCGGGCCGAACCCGGCCCGTTGCGCCCAGTGCCTGCGTGGGTACTCGCGGTCACCGCCGGCATCGACACGCAAGACAACCGCCTGGCGGTACACGTCACCGGCTGGGGCCGTGGACTGGCGTCCTGGACGATCGACTACGTGGAACTGCCGGGCGATCCTGCGGAAGACGACGTCTGGCTGGCCCTGCAGGACCTGCTGCTGCGCCCGATCGAACATTGCCTCGGTGGCACGATGCGCGTCGAGGCCTGCGCGGTGGACATCGGTGGCCACCGCACGGAAGCGGTGAAAGCGTGGGTCCGCAGCCGTGCGGTGCGCCGCACCCTGGCCGTGTTCGGCGCGGTTCCGAACAACGCGCCGGTGCTCGGGAAGGGGAAACTGCAGGACATCAACTGGCGGGGTCAGCTCGACAAACGCGGCGTGCACATTCACGCCGTGGGCACGGTGGCGATCAAGCACCTGCTCTACAGCCGCTTGAGCACGGACGCCGACAAGGCGCCGGACGCGCGGCTGGTGCGCTTCTCCGACCAGTTGGGAGCGGACTACTTCGGCGGCTTGACGGCCGAGACCTACAACCCGGCCAAGAATCGCTTCGAGAAACGACGCGGTTCGCCACGCAATGAACCGCTGGACACGTGGGTCTACAGCTACGCCGCCACCCATCACCCCGAGTTGCGCCTGCATCGCGCGACGAAGGCGGATTGGGAGGCGAGGGAAGCCCGGCTGGTCATTCGCCCGGAGCCGGATGTTCCACGCGAAACGAGCCCTCCTGTCGTTGACGCTGGTCAGGGGGGCACCACAGTTGGCACGCCTGCCCATGCTTCGCCGCGGGGATTCCGGAGGCAATGGTGACTCGCAACACGAAGCGAATTTCGCTTCGAGCCATCGAACTTGTGGATGAACTTTCCGTCGCGGCCGCCCAGCGGCTGCGATGCGACAGCGACGATGTCCACCGGGTGGTCCGCGCGGTCGTGGACTACCTGGTCGAGGAATACCCCGGCCAAGACGTCTACATCCCCTCGGGATTTGGCCCATCGAACTATCCGGTCACGGAAATTCGCGGTGCCGTCTCTGGCGGCGAGTCGATTCGCAGCATTTGCCGCCGCTTTCATATCAGCCGACGGACGCTGTATCGGCTGCTCGACGCCTCCGCCGAAGCGTAGGCGCGCCATCGCGCGCGGGTGCGTCCCGTTCCCCATGATCGGGACGCACCTGCGCGTGCAGGATGCTCATCCATGAGCTCCCTTGCCCCCGTAGCGGTTCATTGAGATGGCCCTCACGCAGGCCGATCTCGACCGTCTCGACACCGCCATCGCCGGCAACACGCTCGTCGTGCAGCACGGCGAGCGACGCATCCAATACCGGTCGATGGACGAGCTGATGAAGGCGAGGGAACACGTCGCCCAGCAGCTCGCGGCGGCTGCCGCCGAGCAGTCCGGCACGCGTCGCGCGACGCGTCGATATGTCTTTGCCACCCACCGGGGCGATTGAATGGGCGCCTCGTCCGTAACGCTGCTGGATCGGATTGTCGGGTGGTGGGATCCAAACGCCGGGTTACGTCGCCGCCGGGCCCGCGCCATGCTGCAGCGTGCCTACGAAGGCGCAGCTCGCACCGACGGCTGGCGTCCCCGTAGGGCGGGCGCAAGCGCCAATACCGATCACGCGGCAGACGCACGCGAACTTCGCAATCGCGCTCGCGCGCTGGTCCAGAACGTGCCATACATCGCGCGTGCGCTTGAGGTGCTGGTCAGCGCTACGGTCGGCACGGGAATCGAGCCGCGCTTCGAGGGAACGGAGGCCGAAAAACTCAATGGGCTTTGGTCAGAGTGGGTCGGCTCCGCCGACGCGGACGCGATCTTCGACCTTTATGGGTTGCAGGCGGCCGCGGTACGCGCCATGGAGCAGGACGGCGAGGTCCTCATCCGGAAACGCGTGCGTCGTCCAGACGACGGTTTAGCAATTCCGCTGCAGCTGCAGCTGCTTGAGATTGACTGGCTCGACAGCAGCAAGAATGGTAACGCAGCGGGCGGCGGGCGCATCGTCAACGGCGTTGAGTATGACGTGCTCGGCAAGCCTCGCGCGTACTGGCTGTTCGCTGAGCACCCAGGCGAAAGCCTGCGTGCGGGATCGCGACTCGCGGGGACGAGCAAATCGGTTCCAGCGAGCGAGATCATCCATTTGTTTGCACCCTCCCGTCCCGGGCAAGGACGCGGGATCACTCGCTTTGCATCGGTGATCGCGCGGGCACGCGATCTCATGCTGTACGAGGACGCGGAGCTGCAGCGCAAGAATCTCGAGACGCGGCTCGGGTTGGTGGTGTCCGGCGACGCGTCAGCCCTTGCCAATGATGGCACGACGTTCGGCGTGGCCGCCGATCCGCGCGACCCGTCGAAGCGCACGTACGGCGACCTGGGCGTCCTGCCGAGTGGCGGCATCACCGAAGTTCCTCCAGGGCTCACGTTCACAACCATCGATCCGAAGGCGGTCGGTGGTGTCGTCGAATATTGCTCGCTGCAGTTGCATCTGATTGCGGCAGGCGTCGGCGTCCCGTACGAGTCGATGACGGGCGATCTGAGCGCCGTCAACTTCTCCAGTGCGCGTATCCGTCAGATCGAATTCCGGCGCGATCGCGAGCAGGCGCAATGGCTCGTCGTCGTTCCTCGACTCTGCCAGCGCATCTCGGTGTGGTTCGTGGACGCCGCCCGTCTGGCGGGAAAGGTCCGTGCAGGCAAGTGGTCTGCGGACTGGAGCACACCCCGCTGGGACTACGTCAACCCGCAGCAGGACGTCAATGCGGAAGTCCTCGCCATCGGCGCTGGCTTGCTCAGCCCCTCCGAAGCGCTGCGTCGCCGCGGCTACAAGCCGCAGCAGGTGTTCGACGAGCTCGGAAAGGATTTCGCGGCCCTCGAGAAGTCGGGCGCGCTCGATCTGATGCGCTTCCTACTGTCGCGCGCACAGCGCGAACAAGCACCGTCCAACCTGCCTGCCGAAGGAACCTGACATGCCCGACCTGACCCGCCAGATGCCGCCGCAGTTGCGCGAAGCGCGGCTCTTGCCCGCCACGTTCAAGGCCGAAACGCGCACCGTCGACCTCGTGTGGTCGATCGGCGCACGCGTCCGCCGCTACGACTGGTGGAACGACCGTTACTACGACGAAGAGCTTTCCATGGAGTCGAGCGCCGTCGATATGGCGCGGATGGAATCCGGCGCGGCACCCGCACTGCGCGATCACAACCTCTGGAACCTGGACGCGCAGATCGGCGTCATCGAGCGCGCCTGGATCGAAAACGGTGAAGGTCACGCAACGGTCCGCCTGAGCCAGCGCGACGACGTCGCGGGCCTGGTCAGCGACATCCGCGACGGCATCATCCGCAACATCTCGGTGGGCTACACCGTACAGCGCTACGAAATCACGGAAGCGCCCGGTGAAGTGCCGCTATACCGCGCCGTCGAATGGCGACCGCACGAGATTTCGTTTGTCAGCGTCCCGGCCGACGCCGCTGCGACGACACGCCAATCCCCCGAATTCGCGCAGCGCTCGTCGCCCTGCGTGTTCATCCGCGCTCAAGCGCACAACCCAGTGGAGCCCACCATGCCGACCCCCGCCGCTTCTGTGGCCGATGCCACCCGCGCCGCCGACCAGGCGGATACCAACACCACGAGTCCGGCCACGACAGCCGCTCCCACCGTCGATCCCCAGGCACAGCGCGCTGCCGACATCGTTGACCTGGCCGCGCGCCACGGTTTGAGCGACCGCGCGGCCGGATGGATCCGCGAAGGTCATACGGTGGAGCACGTCCGCGGCCTGATCCTGGACGAGCTCGCCACTCGCGACGCCAACGCCGGTGGTCACCTCAACCGCATCCAGATGGGCGAGTCGGAAGCCGACAAGTTCCGCACCGCGGCAACCCAGTCGATTCTCGCGCGCGCCATGGTGAAGGGCATCGACGGCAAGCGCATTGCGATCGAAGGCGCGAACCCACTGCGGGGCTTCTCGCTCGTCGAGCTCGCGCGCGACTGTCTCGAGCGCTGTGGCGTGCGCACGCAGGGCATGAACCGCATGGACCTCGTGGGTCGCGCGTTCACCCAGAGCTCGAGCGACTTTCCCGTCGTTCTCGAAGCCGCGATGCACAAGGCCCTGCAGTCGGGCTACGCCCTCGCCGCCGACACGTGGCGTCGCTGGTGCGCACAAGGCACGGTGAGCGACTTCCGCGCGCACAACCGCTACCGCGTCGGCAGCCTGGGCAACCTCGACGATCTCAGTGAGCTCGGGGAGTTCAAGAACAAGGCCATTCCGGACGGTGAGAAGTCGTCGATCCAGGCCGCCACCAAGGGCAACATCATCAACCTGTCGCGACAGGCGATGATCAACGACGATCTCGGCGCGTTCATCGGCCTGGCCACGATGCTGGGTCGTGCCGGCAGCCGCACGGTCGAAGCCGCCGCCTATGCGCTGCTCGCCAGCAATCCGGCCATGTCGGACGGCTTCGCGCTGTTCTCGAACGACCACGGCAACCTCGAAGCCGCCGGCGCACCGTCGGTGACCACCGTCGACGCGGCGCGCGTGAAGCTGGGCAGCCAGAAGGACGTCAGCAAGAACGATGTCCTCGACCTGAAGCCGGCGGTATTCCTTTCGGGCCTGGTCTACGGCAGCACGGCGCGCACGGTCAACGCCGCTGAATACGATCCGGACGCGAACAACAAGCTGCAGCGGCCGAACGCCGTACGTGGCCTGTTCCGCGACATCGTCGACACCGCGCGCATCACGGACAGCAAGTGGTACCTGTTCGCCGATCCGAACGAGGCGCCGGTCATCGAAGTCGCCTTCCTCGAGGGCGAAGACACACCGTTCCTCGATCAGCAGGAAGGTTTCACGGTCGATGGCACCCGCTACAAGGCCCGCCTCGACTTCGGCACCGCGGTCATCGACTACCGCGGCGCGGTCCGCAACGGCTAACCCATCCACGACAGGAGTAGAGAGTCATGGCAAACAACTTTGTCCAGGATGGCGACGTCATCCAGTGGACCAATGGCACGGGCTCCGCGGTCGAGTCTGGTCAGGCAGTCAAGGTCGGCGGCGGTTTGCTCGGTGTCGCGCTTGTCGACATCGCGAACGGCTCGGCCGGCAGCGTCGCTATCGAGGGCGTCTTCAGCGGCGTGAACAAGGTTTCCGGTGCCGTCTTCGCCAAGGGCGAGAAGTTGCTGTTCGACGTGAGCGCCTCGAGCGGTGCCGGCGCCTTCGACGACAGTGCTGCGACCGGGGTGAGCGGCGACGTCATGGGCGGCGCCATCGCCTGGGAGGCCGGTGCCGACGGGGAAACCGCCTGCACGATCAAGCTCACGCCGGGCAACTCGACCGTCACCGCATAGCCATGCGGTTCTCCAGCCTCCACACGCGCGCGACCGCAGGGCTTCGATGCCACACGGCGGGAGGCAATGCGCGCGTGGGAGCCACGTCGCCGGGGTTCGCCCCGGCGGCGTGCCCTTCCTTCGGCGAAGAAGCAACACGGCATGGATAAGCAGGCACTCACGCTGCTCGCGCAGGTCGTGGCCTACGGCCTGCCGACGCTCATTGCTGCGATCGGGGCCTGGCGCAAATGGGCGACGCCTCGGCTGCGTCCGTATTTGCGAGGCATCTCTTCGCTGGGCGACATCGGCGAGATGCAGGACGACATCAAGGCGATCCGAAAGGAAGTCACGACCAACGGCGGCGGGTCGCTGAAGGACGCCGTCAACCGAATCGAAGTGGCCGGGCGCCGCAGCGCGGCCATGTTGCGCTCCCACATCGCGAACATCGATGAAGCGCAGTTCGATACCGATGCGAGCGGTGCGCTGACCTGGGCGAATGAAACCCTCGTGCGCTGGACGGGCGTGGGGCTGGATTCACTGCAAGGCCGGGGCTGGCGCAGCGTGATCGCGGAAGCCGACCAGGCGTACTTTCTCGCGGCGTTCGATGTCGCCGTGCGCGACGGCCGCGAGTTCCGCGGCCAGTGCGCGATGCGCGTTGTCATACCGCCGACGCACGACGAGCACAACCCTGTGCAGCATTTCCCGAGCGACTGGCGCATGACGGTCGTGCGCGATCCTCTCAACCCGCGCGAGATCATCGGGTATAGCGGCAACGTGCGGCGCCGCCATGCGACCGGCGAAGTGCCCGCCGTGCGACCGACGATCCCATTGCACATGCGGCAGGACGACGGCGCATGAGTGAGCCGACGCCCACTGCAGCCCCGGAGCGCACGAACCGCGCTGGACCGCTGGCGGCTGCCATGCTGGTTGCGCTGCTTGCCGTGCTCGGCGTCAGCGAAGGCAACAGCCATCGCAGCTACTGGGATGCCATCGCCAAGGTCTGGACGATCTGCCGCGGTGTCACGGGTCCGGACATCGTCGAAGGCCTCGTCTGGACGGACGAGCAGTGCGTCGCGCGCGAATCCCAGATGTTGCAGGACTTCAACACGCGCGTCATGCGCTGCCTGGGTGGGGCCGAGCTCACGAGCTACGAGCATTTCGCCTTCCTTCACTTCGCCTGGAACGTCGGCCCGGACCTGTTCTGCAGATCCTCGGTGGCCGAGAGCGCACGTCATGGCGACTACGCGCGGGCGTGCGCGCGGATCGAAGAAGCCTTCTTTCGTGCCGGCGGCAAGGATTGTCGTGTGGCAGCGAACCGCTGCCGTGGCGTGATCGTGCGCCGCAAGTTCGAGCGCGCGATGTGCGAGGGGAAACTCAATCTGCCGGGGGTGTGGAAATGAATCACGGCGCGCGCATTTCCTTTTGGCTAATGCTCCTTCTCGCCGTGGCGGCGTTGGTCGGATCGTGTTCGAGCGACGCGGCGCCGATCTTCGCCGATGGCTTCGAAGCGCATGCCGGCGAAGGTGGAACGCCGCCCGATCCGTGTGCCGGGAACCTCAACCCCGCCGGCTGGATGCGGGTGCACAAGACGTGGACCCAGACGTTCAGTGCGCCGGACGGCAGCCCGAGCGTGTCGTATCCGCGAGGCCTGTCCTATCCCGGCCCGGTCGGAAGTCAGATCGGCCAAGCCGTGACGGTGCCGTTCACGCCGTTCGCCAATCAGTCGGTGAACCTCTACTGGGATCAGGTGCAGGCCCGGCCGCAAGACGGGTACTACAAGTCGCGACCGGCAGACGCGATGTTCTTCGCCATCACGCCGTGCAAGGTGCGAGTGAATGGTACGGACTTCCCGGCCGTCGATTTGCGTCCGCCGGTGCCGATGTCGCCGAACTATTACCTCACGCCCGTGTGTCGAGTGTTCGGGAACAGCGCTGCACTCGTCTGGACGTCCGGATTTATTGGCGGGTGTCACGTCGATCCAATGCAGCAGTACGGCCTTGTGATCGCGCCGATCTACCCGGCGACAGGTCAGCACAGTTGCGACCGAATGGCGACGAGCTCGCAGTTCGGCTGCGATGTCGGCGTGCGGTTGAGTAGAGGACTTGGCCTGTGACTCGTGCTCTCGTCTACGGGCTGTTGTCCTCGCTGCTAGTTGGCGCCATCGGTGTCGGCATCCAGTCACTTCGCCTGGCGAACTGCCAGCGCAATGCTGCTCTGGTGGAGAAGGCCTGGGCTGAGGCCTACGGTGAGGCGATCGGCAAGGTGCTGATCGAGGAGCGTCAGCACAACCGCGCGTCCGAGGCTGCGGCCGACGGTATGCGCGCCCAGGTGGATGGCGTGCTGCCTGGCATGCAGGACGCCACGGTGGCTGCGGCCGAACGCGTGCGCACCGTGATCCGCGAGGTTCAGGTGCCGGCCGGCTGCCCGACCACGCTGCCGCCTGCAGTGGTGACCGAGGGGCAGGCCGCCGTCGAGCGGGCGCGGAGGGCAGGGCAGTGACATATCAATACACTAAGAGCGACAAGCGCTGGCTCACGGCCGGCGTGTTGGTGGTTCTCGCGCTCGCCGTGGTTGGCCTGTGGCAAGTATGGATGTGGACGGGCGGGCGCCAGCTTGGCTCGGGCGAAACGCCGGTGCTCGACACCCACGCCATGTGCACACCGGATTCCTTCGTCATGTGCGCCGAGCCGCACCAGCGTGACGCCATCGCGGCCGGCGAGGCCGATGCCCTGCTGTACGTGGACGCCTGTGATGAAGCCCGCGCCGCCTGCGTGTCGTGCATGGCGCGCGCCGAGCGGGAGAAGGCGCTGCTGTGCGGGGTGGAGCAGTCATGCGAGCTGTGACGTGCATCCTGCTGGCAGGGCTGACCGCGTGCGCGGGCGCGCCGAAGGTCGCCGACCCCACCGACCGGGAGCCGCCCCGGGTGGACTGCCGCGAGCGTGCGGGGCAGCCCGTGCCGCCCTGGCCCGTGCTGTGGTTCCTCATGGGTCCGAGCTACGCCATTGAGCTGCTCGGCATCATCGAGCAGGACCGCACGCTGCGCAGTGCGGAGCACGGCTGCATCGATCGCCTGAAGGCAACGGGGGGGATCCGGTGAGCGATTTGGATTTCGCCGCAGCCTTTGATGCCGACGCGCACGCCGCGTTCGCCGAGGCGGGTCTGGGCGCGGTGTCGGGCACGTACACGCCGGTGGCCACGGGTGTGGCGCTGGCGGCACCGGTGCGTGGCTACGTCAGTCGTGGCGCCGGAGCGCTGGGCGAGTTCCGCCAGCAGTCCATCGAACAGGTCGAGGTTTCCTACCTACTGGCGGACTGCACGCCGGTTGCCGGCGATCGATACGAGGTCGGGAGCGACGCCTGGATCAACGTCGACCAGGTGGCGAACGACGGCTCCTTGTCGACGTGGGCGGTGCGTCGTGGCTGAGCCGCTGGCCGAAGTCGTCCTGCAGTGGATTGCCGATGGCCTCGCGGCGATCCAGAAAGCCGATGGGTACTACACCGACATCGGGCTCGGCCTGATCACTACCGAGCCCACGCAAGTTCCCGATTCGCCGATCAGCCACGTGATCGTGAGCGAGACGGAAATCATCCGGAAACCCGATTCGAGCGGCCGCAGGCTGCTTGCGACCGACATGTTCTTCGTCGTGGAGTTCATCGTGCCCAAGAGCGCTGTTGGCCCCACGAAGTTGGCGCGCCGCGGCCGACACGACATCACGCGTGTGCTGCATCGGCCGCTCACGCGCTCGGCGCCGAAAGGCCTCAACGAGCTGGTGCTCGAGGGCACCGCGAAACTGATCACCGACGACGAGCGCCGCTCGAACTATGTCATCGCTCAGGTCACCGCGCGGGCGGGGCTGAGCGAATCGTTCTTGCCCGCAACGACCCCGTAGGAGAGACACCATGGCAATCCCCCGAGTGCGACAGCTGGCCGGCGACATCCGGCTCTGGCTCAAGAACGACGATACGACACTGACGCCGGTCATTCCCGAGGCGTCCGATCCCGACAAGAATCAACCGATCGAATCCAACGCCGCGATCTTCAGTTACGAAGCCGGCGAGGAGGTCAACGTCGTCTCCAAGCGCCGTGGCTCGCGCTACAACCAGCCGATCCACAACGAGACGCAGCCCGGCACGACGTCGATCTCGATCACGTTGCTCGAGATCCCGCCGCTGATCCTGGCCCGCGCGCTCTACGGCGAAGCGGCGATCAGCTCGGTCGCAGCCGGATCGGCGACCGACGCGGCGTTCAGCGCGGTCAACATCGGCGTGCCGATCCAGTTGCCGCACCGCATGATCAAGGCATCGCCGGCGATCGTGGTCGAGAAAGCCGGAACGCCGCTGGTGCTCAACACCGACTACACGATCAGCGCGGACAATCTCCGTCGCGGCCAGATCATGCCGGTGGCAGGCGGTGCGATCGCGAAGGGCGACGCCCTGACGGCGACGTACGAATACGACGCATACGACCAGGTCGCAATCGAAGGTGGCGCCGTGCCGACCAAGTCGTTCTATGTCACGGGCGACATGGAAGACCGCAACTCGGAAGCGGACGGCGAACTGCGCGTTCCCGAAGCACGCCTCACGGTCGACGGTGAAGTCGACTGGCTGTCGAGCGAGCCGCTGCAGGTGACCCTGGCCGGCCCGTGCATCGTCGCCGATGGCGAGGATGCGCCGTACACCTTCGTCGAGTACGAAGCCACGGCGTAACCCAACAGTCGCGGGCGCCCACCCGCCCCCGCCACCCACCCCACGGGCGCCCAACCCACCGCCACCAGCAACCGGCAGGGCCCCCCCACCGTCGTCAACAACCAGACCCCCAGCACCGGCCCCACCCCCACGAGCGGGATGGCGGCGACGACCAGTAAAACCACCATAGAAAAAACACACAC
>CAMLOR010000012.1 GCA_946481615.1 uncultured Aquimonas sp. | reverse complement strand
GGCTCAAGTCGAACTTGATGTCGCGCCCATGCGTGGCGAGCGAGGCGAAGGTGAAGCGCAGCGCGTCGGCGCCGAAGGCCGGGATGCCGTTCGGGAACTCCTTGCGCGTGGCTTTTTCGATCTTCTCGGCCATCTGCGGCTGCATCAGGCCCGACGTGCGCTTGGCGACCAGCTCGTCGACGGAGATGCCGTCGATGAGATCGATCGGATCCAGCACGTTGCCCTTGGACTTCGACATCTTCTGACCCTGCGCATCGCGCACCAGGCCCGTGATGTAGACATCGCGGAACGGCACCTGCCCCGTGAAGTGGTCCGTCATCATGATCATGCGGGCCACCCAGAAGAAGATGATGTCGAAGCCCGTGACGAGCACTGACGTCGGCAGATAGCGGTCGTAACCGAGCTGCTGCATCGCTTCCGGATCCGGCCACCCCAGCGTCGAATGCGACCACAGCGCGGAAGAGAACCACGTCTCCAGCACATCGCTGTCCCGCCGCAACGCGATATCCGTTCGGGGTGAGCTTGTCGAACCCACGCCCGCCCCCCCCGCGCCCGACTCCGCCTCACCCGTTCGGGGTGAGCCTGTCGAACCCGCGCCCGAACCTCCCACGCCCGATCCCGCCCCACCCGTTCGGGATGAGCCTGTCGAACCCACGCCCGAACCTCCGGCGCCCGACCCCGCCCCACCCGTTCGGGGTGAGCCTGTCGAACCCACGCCCCGAGCCACCGCGTACGCTTCCTCTTCCGAGCGAGCGACATACACATTCCCGGCCTCGTCATACCACGCCGGAATCCGATGCCCCCACCACAACTGCCGCGAAATACACCAATCCTGGATATTCGCCATCCAATGGCGATAAGTCGAAATCCAGTTCGGCGGCACAAACTTCACCTCGCCGTTCTCGACCAACTCCAGCCCACGCGCCGCCAGCGAATCCATCTTCACGAACCACTGATCGGTGAGATACGGCTCGATCACCTGATTGGTTCGATCCCCGCGCGGCACCTGCAGCTTGTGCTTCTTCTCCTCGACCAGCAGCCCGGCGGCTTCGAGATCGGCCAGCACCACCTTGCGCGCCGCATAACGATCCAGCCCGCGATACTTCTCCGGCGCGTTCGAATTGATCGCCGCCTCCGGCGTGAAAATGTTGATCAGCGGCAGCAAATGACGCTGCCCGACCGCGTAGTCATTGAAATCATGCGCCGGCGTCACTTTCACGACACCGGTGCCGAACTCGCGATCGACATAATCGTCCGCGATGATCGGTATCTCGCGCTCGCACAACGGCAGCCTCACCGTCTTGCCGACCAGCGCCGCGTAACGCTCGTCCTCCGGATGCACCATCACCGCGACATCGCCCAGCATGGTCTCCGGCCGCGTGGTGGCGACCACCAGCTGGCCCGAGCCATCGCTCAGCGGATAAGCGATCGACCACAGCTTGCCGTCTTCCTCCTCGCTCACCACTTCGAGATCGGAAATCGCGGTCTTCAACACCGGATCCCAATTCACCAGCCGCTGCCCGCGATAGATCAGCCCTTCCTCGAACAACCGCACGAAGGTCTCGGTGACGGCCTGCGACGCGCCCTCGTCCATCGTGAACCGCTCGCGCGACCAATCGCCGCTGGCGCCCAGCCGGCGCATCTGCCGCGAAATGATCCCGCCCGACTCCGCCTTCCACTCCCACACCTTCTCGACGAAGGCCTCGCGCCCCAGCCCATCGCGCGTCAGGTTCTCGCGCGCCAGATTGCGCGCCACCACCATCTCCGTGGCGATGCCGGCGTGATCCGTCCCCACCTGCCAGAGCGTGTCGAAACCCTTCATCCGGTGATACCGGATCAACGTATCCATCAACGTGTGCTGGAACGCATGCCCCATGTGCAACGTGCCGGTGACGTTCGGCGGCGGCAGCATGATGGTGTAGGGCGTGCCCTGGCCGCTGGGCTTGAAATGGCCACCGTCCTCCCAGAAGGCGTACCACTTGGTCTCGAAGGCGGCGGGTTCGTAGCTTTTGTCCATGTGGGGCGGCAGGAATCGCGAAAAAGAGGGCGATTGTACCGCCGCGAGACTGGCGAACCTAAGCGGTGTGGCCGAAGCCGCCGCGCTCTACCCAAAGCGATCCGTAGAGTGCCCGGTTGAAGTAGCTACGCCTCATCAATTGGATTGCTAGGGCGCGTTGGATTGTTAGGACGGTTGAACCAGGTTGGCAGAAGCTGGGGACTACTCCGTTTCGCTGCTCGGCTCTCCGTCGACGCTCCGGTGGTCGAACTTCCACTTTCGAAAAGTGTCCGCGGCAAGGAGCGAGAAGGCGGTGTCGGCAACGGCTTCGCAGTACAAAAGTTCGATCCAATGCCATCGCCCTGCCTTCAGGCAACTTTCGGTGAAGAGCTTCTCAAGCTCAACTGCCGCCTTTTCTGCAGCTTGGGCAAAGCTGGCGTCTTCCGTGGCATAAACCAAGTGAACACCGAGTTCGTACGGTGCGGACGGATCATCCCTTTCGCTGTCGTCATCAAGGTCAAAGTAGACCGCGCGCAGGAACTCGGAGGATTTCTTTCCGAACTTCTCCAAAGGCCGCGCGACCTTGCAGGCGTCCAGCCAGTTGTTGAATGCATTGGGGAACGCGCTGCGCGCATAGCGTTGCGCAAGCCAACGCCGGAGAATTGCTCGGCCTTCCTTGGCTACAGCCTTGGCGAGCCACGGTTCTTTAGAAAACAGCGCGGCTTTGCTGACGAATTCGCGGGATCGGATCGTCAGCTCCAGCCATTCGAACGTTTCGCTGTCATCTGCCCGCAAGTGCAGAGTTCGACTGGAGTGCCCGTTACGCAGGTTCGCAGCGTGCTCCGGCACAACAGTAGCCCGAAGCAGTTCGACGTCAGGCTCAAGTGTTTCGACGCACGCAATGTCGCAACTATGGCTGGCGACTATGAAACGATGGGTCGCCTCCTCGTCAGGGAGCACCAACCCCAACGCCACGGCATCTTGCGGTGCAACCAAATCGCCTTGGCGCCACGCTGTCGGCATCAGCGCTCCGATCCTCAGCCAATGGCATCGGTATCGGCCACTCCGCGTGTTCCGCTTCTGCTCTGCAGGCGGCGAGCGAGACGATCGCGCTGGGCAGCTTCGTGTTGCAGCACCCTCGCGAGGGTTGCGAGGATCGCTTTAGCATCGCCGCCCGTTCGAAGAAGGTCAAATGCCGTTGTTCGCCCTTGTACGGCGCGATGCGCGATGCGGCCCGATTGGCCGGCGAGGAAGGCGCCGTGTGTCTCGATCGCGCTAGCTAAATCTCGAGCGCGCGCCGCGTGCGCTTCATTGCTCGCCTTACCGCTCTGCCAGCTGTAAATCGTCGGTCGCGTGACGCCGAAAAGCTCCGCGAGCTCAGCAACGCTCAGCCGCAATGAACCACGAATTGCTGTTAGATCCGCGGCTAGCCCCCGCTGAACTGAAGTGGTGCTAGGAACAGCTGAGCCGAGACGAACCGAACCTGTACCCGACCGGCCCTTCACCTGATCGAGTGGTATTTCACCACCGGTGCCTGCAATAAGTCCCAAGCACAGAGCTGCGGCAACGACGCCGCCGGTCAGCGTTTGACTTGCTGCGCCAATGGGCACCCAGCGCTGAATTCCATTATTCATCATCATTACCTCCAAACCTCCAAGGCGTGATCCGTTACCACCGTCTTGAAGGCACGGGTCAGCGCGTCTTTGAGAGCCACGAGGTCCGTCTCAGTCGTATCAAGGCTGAAATCAACTCGCTCGGTCTGGAAGCAATCGACGTCCAGAATGAGTGCTTCTCGAGGGTAGTCAAGAAATCGCCGATTAACGCTCAAGCGCATGGGTGCGAGGTCGGGAGGTGCCGCGATGCCGCGAGGCACGCGAATCGTCCGCATGATCATTGCGCGGTTGCCGAGTCTCAAGAGCGACTCAGTCGAGCTATGCTGCACCTCGACATCGTCGCCCATTAGACTGGCGAAGCCCAGAGTCTCTGGCGCAACATACTGCCCCAGCGATTCACCTTCGATGGGCTGTATAGCATCGAGCATACGCATCCCAAGGCGGTCGCAGTACTCAATGGGACGGTGCGCATGGGTAATCTCCAGCGCTTTAAGAAAAGCAGCTATGAATTCCTCTCGGTCCGGGTAATCCGTCAGCTCATAGGTCAGAGCCGCAGGGTCTAACAGGATTGCCGAGGTGCGGTTTTTGTTGCGGAACACATGCCTCGTCACGGGGCTAGTGCTTACCGTGATGCCGTCATCATCCTGCTGGACCTCAAGCCCTGAGACCCTGGGCATTTCATAGTCCGGATACCCCGCTTTTCGGAATGCATCCTGTAAGGCAGGTAAGACTGGTGCCAGCTCAAGAAAAGCGTTGAACCGCATTTGTGCGAGCGTAAAAAACACTGGCGCTTGGCTTAGGCGTGCCATCTAAACTCCCCGCTCCCAGGCTCGACTTTACACTTTGGTTTACAGCTTCGGCAACCAGTCGCGGCCGAAGTTCCGGACAGGGCCCGGATAGCGCTCGAAAAGCCTCTGTCCAGGCCCCTAAGCGGTCCGGGTGCTCGCTCCGGCCGCGAGCCAGCGGTCTGATCAGCACATGTTGACCTCTGCCTCGCTGGCACTGAGGGTGAGCCTCCGATCCCCAGGAGCGCGAACTTGCCGGCTATCTCACGATTGTCGCGCTCCGGTCACAGGCGTACGATCGCAATCGCCGCGGCAAATCCCGCGGTCGGGATTGACGTCCCGATACAACGGCGCACCAACGCGCCGCCGCCAAGCGAGGCGCGTTTTTCGTGCCCGCCCTTCGGTGGCGGTGGCGATGCCTGCCGGTTCACGGCGGCGGTGCGCGGGGGTCGAAAGACCCACCGGTCCGTTGTCCGGCACGTCAACCGCGCATCGCTCGCCACCCGTTGGAGGCTGCATGGCCACTGCGCTGTCGTCTGCGAAATCCCGCGCGTCGCGTCGCCGGCGCGAGGATGCCGAGATCGCGCGCGGGGCGGCGGCGTTGTTGCGGCGGTTGCGGCGCGAGGGGCGCATCGAGAATCCGCGGGCGGCCGAGCAGTACCTGCGGTTGCGGCTCGCGGGGTTGCCGCACGAGGAGCTGCATGCGGTGTGGCTCGATGCGCAGCGGCGCATCATCACCTGCGATGTGCTGGCGAAGGGCGCGGTGGATCGCGCGGAGGTGGATGTGCGCGGGGTGGTGCGGGTGGCGTTGGATCGCAACGCCGCCGCGGTGATCCTGGCGCACAATCATCCCGGCGGCGTGGCGCAGCCCAGCCGCGAGGATGTCGCGTTCACGGCGCGGTTGCGGGCGGGCCTGGCGTTCGTGGAGGTGACGTTGTTGGCGCACTTCGTCATGGGCGACGGGGCGGCGGTGCGGTTGTAGTCAATCCGCAGGCCGCCTGAAAACGGAGATCGTGGTCACCACGAGAGGCGGGCGGCTACACGCGCCTCATCGGCGCGCAACGAGAACGACCAGCCGTTACGTTCACACAACCGTTGAACGATACCGAGACCCAGGCCGTACCCCTGGGGCGGCGATGCCTCGGTCGGCGTGTGCCGCTCGTCGGCGTCCCCGCTCACCTGGTTGGTGACGAACAGCTCGTGCTCCTTGATGCTGATCCTGATCGGTCCTTGCCCGTCGAGCGTGTGCTCGAACGCATTGCGCACCAGGTTGTTGACGGCGATGGCGAAAGCCTGCGGATGTCCGCAGACCGTGGCGTTGGCGAGATCGTCGAACTCGAGGTCGACGTACTTGCCGCTCAGGAGGTGGCGCTGTTGTTCGATAGCCTGGCTCACCAGGGGCATCACCGGAAACTGCGTGTCGTACAAGCCGTCGTCGATCTCGCGAGAGAGGCACAGGAACATTTCGATCGTGGCATTCATGTCGAGCGTCGCACGCCGCACGCGTTCCACCGCCAGCACGTTGGTCGCCGACAGGTCGCTCTCTTCCAGCAGTTCCAGCGCGCCCGATATCACCGTGATCGGCGTTCGCAACTCGTGGCTGGCCGAAGCGGTGAAGTAGCGCTCCCTCTCGACGAACGCGCTGATGCGTTCGAGGGTTCGCTCGATGGCCCCGGCGAGTACGCCGACCTCGTCATCGCCGTATCGGCTGGACTGGATGCGCTTGTGATCCTCGGCCGACAGATGCTCTACATCGATGTCGGCGACCACCCTGGCCAGTTGCGCGACCGGTGCGAAAGCCCGGCGCATCACCACCACGCCCAGTCCGAAACCGAGGAAGCCGAGCGTCCCAACGACACCGGTGATGACGAAGAGCCACCACCAATCCTCCGACGACGCAGCCTCGATTCCGGCCACGTCGAAGACAACGAACGCCCGTCGCTGCTCATTGTCGGCCGGTACCACGGCGACATGCAGCTCTTCGTCCTCGAACTCGTACAATCCCTCGGCGGGTCCTGTCTGCGCCCATTGGCGGAGGGATTCCGGCAAGCTGTCAACGCTGTCGTATCCGCGGAGGCTCAACGCCAGGGAGGGATAGTTTTCGGCGGCGCGCTGCAGTTGTTGGGCCAGTACGCGGTCCTCGCTCAATCGGATCGCGCTGTAGAAGGCGAATCCCCAGACCACGCTGAGCACGGCAACACATATCGCAAACGCGATCGCTACGCGCCTGCGCAAGCTGTGCCGGTGCATTACGGCGCATCCTCCGCGATCCGGTACCCGATGCGATGCACCGTATGAATCAGGGTGCGGTCGAACGGCCTGTCGACGGCCTGCCGCAGCTTGTACAAATGCGAGCGCAGCGCATCGCCGTCAGGGCGCTCGTCGGCCCACAGCAAGGCTTCGAGCTCGCTGCGGGCCACCACCGAAGGGGCTTCTTCCATCAATCGTCGAAGAAGTCTCATGCCGGCGGGGGTCAGCTCGACGCGTCGCCCCGCACGATGCACTTGCTGTGTCGACCGGTTCAAGGTCAGGTCCCCGACCGTCAGCAGGTTGACGGCTTTCCGGTGACTACGTTTGCAGAGCGCCTGCAGTCGCGCATGCAGCTCCTGCAAGGCGAACGGCTTGACCAGGTAGTCGTCCGCTCCCGCCTTGAAGCCCCTGAGCTTGTCGTCGAGCGTGTCGCGCGCCGTCAGCATGAGCACGGGCGTCTCCACCTGGGCTTCGGTCCGCAGCTTCTCGCACAGGCTCAGGCCGTCCATTCTCGGGAGCATCAGGTCCAGGACGATCACATCGAACGGATTCGTCATCGACAGGCGCATCGCGCTCAACCCGTCGTAGGCAAAATCCAGGACGTAGTCGTGCTTCCCGAGATACGCGGCGATGTTCGCGCAGATGTCGCGGTTGTCCTCGACGATCAACACTCTGATCGGCGCTGCATCGGGCGGGTGAACCATGGGCCGATCCCCGTTACCAGGCGTAATCCATTCGCAGGCCGATCAGCGGCTCCGCCTCGCTATCGTCCTCCACCAGGACGCCTCGGCGGTAGTCGAACTCGGTGTCGTCGCTCGACGAGGCCGACGTCACGTTGATGACGTCGAGGAACGTGGTCACATCGATGGGGCCGAAAGCGCGCTGATAGTCCACGCGAAGGTTCAACAAGCCGTAGCCATCCTTGCGTCCGACATTGCGTTCGATGATTTCCCTCGAGTAGCGCAGCGGCTGTCCGGGCCCGAGCACGTCCGCGTGGATGATGAAGACGTCGTCCGGCCTGCCGGACAGGTACTTGTAGCGCCCGGCCACCTTCCAGCGATCGTTGATTTCCCAGGTCAGGCCGAGGGTGGCGACATTTTCGCGGCTGAACTCGGCGGCGACGTCGCCGCGGCCGTCCTTCCTGTCGACTTCGGCATCGTTGTAGGAATAGGTTGCCGTCGCGTGGAGGTCTTCGCGAAGCCTGCCCCTGGCCACGATGTCGACGCCGTACGACGTGCCGTCACCGATGTTCGCGAACGTCCCGCGCACCCGGTCGAGGTCCACCACGAGGTTGTCGAGGGACTGGTAGTAGGCTTCCGTCAGCACCGACCAGTTGTCGTTTGGGACGTACTCGAAGCCGAAACTGGCGTGCGTGATTTCTTCGTTCTCGAGGTCGTTGGTCGCGTTCGCGGCCAGGTGCAGGAAGCGTGGCGACTGATGGAAGAGTCCCGCGCTTGCGAAGTACCTGATCGTCCCGTCCGGCCGCCAGTTGGCGCTGAACCTGGGCGAGGCCAGGCTTTCGTCCGCGAAACCGTCGCGTTCCAGGCGCAGGCCCGTGCGAAAGGTCCAGTCGCCGCGCTCGAAGACCTGGTCCACGTAACCCGCATAGCTGGTTTCCTTCCGGCGTAGCGACGAGTCGATGCTTCCGGGGGTCAGCACGATGTATCGCTGGTCGGCGTCGGGCCTGAAGTCGTCGTCATCGTAGACGAACCGGATCCAGTCGCCATCCAGGACGGTGCTGTAGTCCAGTTCGATCTGCGTGGCCTGGACGCCGGCAGTGAACACGCCCCATCGGTTCAGTGTCTCGAAGTCGCTTCGCCAGCCGGTCTCGGTCTCGCCTTCGCCGATGGTGATGATGTCTTCGCGCACCGGGAAGCCGGACGCGGGCGACCCCGCCGGTGCGAGATCGGGAAACGCTTCACCCTCCGAGCTGATCTTGTCGCTCTTGCGGTGGTAGATCTTGTTGGTCCAGACCGCCTGATCGCCGATCAACGACCGCAAGGTCAGGCCGTACAGGTCGCTATCCTGTGTGGTGTCGAGGAGCGAGGCGTCTTCGAAGTTCGGGGACTCGAAAACGTGGGTCACGCCGCGGGTGAAGTCTTCGTGGGTATCGATCAGCAGCACTTCGAGCGTGTGGTCCGGCGTGATCGGCATGACGGACTTGACGAGGACGTCGCGCAGGACGGGCTCGCCGATGTCCAGCTCTTCGATATCCTCGAAGAAGGCACCGAAATCCAGTCGTCGCGCAGACACCAGCACGGTGGAGTCTTCGGTGATCCCGGCCGGGCCGTCGTATCCGACTTCATAACCGGCCAGGTCGTAGCGCAGGCTGGCGGAAGGACTGGGATTGCCGTCTGCGACTTCCAGTCTGAGCAGCGATGCAGCGCGGCCGCCATACGCCGCACGCCACCCGCCCGGCGAGAACTCCGCGCCGCTGATGACGTTCGGCGCGAAGATCGAGAAGCGGCCGCCGCCACCGACATCTTCGTCTTCGCCCAGTGTCGCGTCGAAGTGCACCGCTTTATCGAAGGGAAAGTCATCGACGAACAGCAGGTTGTCCCTCGGGCCGCGTCCGCGCACGCTGAAGTTCGCGAATTCATTGGTGGATGCCAGACCGGGCAAGCCGTCCAGCGAGAGAAGCGGATCGGCGCCGCCGCCGACGGCGCTTCGCAACACCTCGCGATCGAGATAGGTGCTGCTGGCGGATGAAAATGCATCGGCCTGCCGTGCCCGAACCACCGTTTCCTCGAGCAGTTCGCCGAGCAATTCGAATTCGACCTTGATGTTCTTGCGCGTGACCACGCGTACGCCTGGTTCGTGCGACGAAGCAAAACCGTTCCTGGCGACGCTCACCGAGTAGAGACCGGGGTCGAGCTGTTCGACGACGATGCGACCTTGCGCATCGGTTTCCACGGATCGCATGGCACCGGTCTCTCGCTCCCTGATCGTGATCCGCGCTGCCGGGAGCGGTCGGTCCGTATTCCGGTCCTTGACCATGACGGTCAGCGCGCCGGGCGCTTCCGCTGCGCGCGCAAGAAGTGGAAAGGCGGTCAGGAGCGCCAGCAAAGCCAACCACGTCATCTGCCTGGAATGCCCGCTCAAACTTCTACTCATGGAGTGCCCCCTGATGATCGGCCGCATTGATGGATGAAGCGCGGGGAGGTTAGCAACGCAGATGTGACCAAGACGTCGCCGAAATGCAAAGCCGAGCGCATCGAGGCTGGACGCAGGTCCGCAAGAACGCTTGCGCGCGGTGCGTGCGTTCGTCGAGGTGACGCTGTTGGCGCACTTCGTGGTGAGGGAGGGTGCGGCCGTGCGGGTGCGGCGAGCACGGGGCTGGCCCCTGCCCGGCGGATCCGGCGTGGGGGTCGGTGCCTCCCACTCCCCGGAGCTTCCGATGAAGCGTTCCTTGCTTGCCGTGTCTCTCTCGTTCGCCGCAGCGTCCGCGTCGGCGGCCACCATCGATGTCACGCGCTTCGACGATCCTGCGCCGGACGGTTGCGCGGTCGACGGTTGCACGCTGCGCGAGGCAGTCGCGCAGGCCAATCTGAGCGTGGATTTCGATCTGGTGCGGTTGCCGGCGGGTACGTTCACGCTGTCGCCGCAGGCGTCGGGGTCGGTGACGATCGATATTTTCAATCCGCTACAGATCGACGGCGCGACACGATCGACCACCATCCTCCGCTCGACCGGCATGGGGTCGATGCTGTCGGCGCACGACGATCTCACCTTGCGGCGGATGACGCTGCGCGACGGCATGGCCGTGGGCAGCGGAACGCTCAACGGCGTCGGCGGCGCGCTGCGCGTGAACGGCGGGCACCTTGCGATGGCCGGCGTCGCTTTCGTCAATCATGTCGCGAGCTGGTCGGGCGCCATCGCGGTGAGCCACGGCTCCGCGCACATCCAGGGCGCGCAGTTCATGGACAACCGATCGACCGAGGGCGCCGGCGCGCTCAGTCTCAACAGCAGCGACGCCACCATCACGACCAGCGAGTTCCAGCGCAACGAAGGCTGGACCGGCGGCGCGATCAAGGCCGAGGGCGGTGCGCTCACGATCACCAACAACACGTCGCTGCACGACAACATCGCGCAGTCGGGCGGGGCGATCGCGAGCAGCCACGAGGTGTCGATCGACGATACCTGCGACGTCGGTTTCAACACGGCGAATGGACGCGGCGGTGCGTTCTTCGGCCTCGGCGCGCTGCGGTTGAAGGGCGTGCCGACGGCCGGCGGTCCGGGCCTGTTGCGTGTCGAAGGCAACGTCGCCGCGCGCGGTGGTGCCTTCTCCAGCTCCGGCGTGATCGATATCGAACGCGTCGCCGCGTCCGGCAACGAAGCCGAGTGGGGCGGCGGCCTGGATCTCGACTACACGCATGCGTTGTCGATCCGCGACAGTGTCTTCGCCGGCAACCATGCCACCGAATCCGGCGGCGCGATCTGGACGCGCGGGCGCGGCACCTGGCAGCGCGTGTCGCTGGATGGCAATTCGGCCGGCGTTTCCGGCGGCGGGATGGTGACGGCCAACGGCGCGATCATCACCGTCGACAACCTGGACGTGTACGGCAACACCGCGCCATCGGGCGCGGGCGTCAAGAACGCGGGCATCCTGTCGCTGCGGCATGCGACGGTCTGGAACAATCTGGCCGGTCACGCTTACGACGCGATCGACCAGGGCACCGTGGGTTCGATCGGCTACGCCAACTCCATCCTCGCCGGACGCTGCACGGGCACGACGGCGTCGATCTTCGCGTTCGGCAAGAACTTCCGCACGATGTCGCTGATCGGCGGATCCTGCTCCGGCACGTTGGCGAACACGGCCGAGCTCGGACTCAAGCGCGGCTTCTACGGCAATGAGTTCGAAGTCAGCGGCCTGCTGTCGTCCGGCAGCGTCGCGGTGGACGCGGGTTCGGCGAGCTATTGCGCCGTCGACGATGTGCGCGCCGCGGCGCGCGATGCCAAGTGCGACGTGGGTGCGTTCGAGTTCGGCGCGACGGCGCCTTGACGCGACGACACGCGCCGCGAGGCGCGCATCGAGCGTTCGCGGGCGGCCGAGCAGTGCCTGCGTTTGCAGCTCGCGGAGTTGGTCAGCCGAACGCGTGCAGCCCGCGCGGCACCAAGGCCGCCGACGCTCCGCCCAACACCGCGAACCGCGTGGCCGCGGCGAGGGGCGAAGCCTCCCCGCCCAACCACAACACCACCGCCGTGGCCAGGCACCCGGCCACGATCACGCTCATGGCCAACGTGGCCGCAAAGGCATCCAGCACACGCGCGCCGCGGCGCGGCGCGAACGCCTCGGCGGCACCGCGCTTCTGCGCGTAACGCGCGGCGTCGCGCATGAACAGCACGCTGCCGATGCCAGGTCCACATCGGGGTTGCGCGCGAGGAGCTGCACGATGTCGGCGAGGTCCGACAAGTTGCCAGCGTAGAGTTTGAAGGCGACTAGATCTTCGAGGGTGACGCAGCGCAACGACGTGCCGGTGACCGGCTCGGCGCGCGCAATGGCAGCAGGCGCGGGAGAGCGCATGCGCCGGTAGGGATCGCCGAAATTGACGACTTCGACGAGATCGACGGCCTCCGGATCGTCTTCGCCAATGTCCCGAATCGCGAGTAATCCGCCGAGGGGATCGTCGTCCTCGGGCATACGGAGTTCGCACTGCAATCCCGAGGCGGCCAGAGCATCCCGCAACGCCCGCAATTTCGTGTAGGGGTCCACGAGCACGGCAAGGTCCAGATCCCTGGTGCCCCGTGTGTACCCGTGAACCGAGAGCGCCGCGGCACCGATCAACGCAGACTCGAAGCCGAGCTCTCGCGCGGCCGCGGCAACCCGCTCAGCGAGAGCGAACGTCGCGCTTGGATTTAGCATCTCGGCCAAGCTTCTCCAGCAGCTGCCCACGACGGCCCAGCTCCAACGCGAGCAGGATGCGGTCGCGCGCCGAGGCCGGAAGCTTCTCGGGCACGAACGGAGCGCTTGCGCTTCGCCGGCGGGTCGGGAACTCGTCACTCATGCGACTAGCCTGCGGTGCGCCCGCGGCGCCGTCAAGGCGGCTCGAAAACCTCCCCGAACACCTCTGCCCAAGCATGATCATCGAGTCGGTGCATCCGTTGTTGGTTCCGATGCCGCGGTGAGCGGCGATTTCGATGCCGATGGCGATATCGATCTCGTCTACGCCAGCCGTAGTGGCGCCCGCGTCGCGGATATCGGCCCCGGTCTCGCTCGTCGCGTGCATAGCCTGTCTCGTGCTGGGCGCGGATCGCCAACACGAACACGGTATCCACCACGGCGGCATACCGATGAAGGGCGATGTATCCGCGCGAACCTTGGCCTATCACCCATTCGCGCAGCGCTTCGCGTCGCGCGCGACCGATTTGCGGATTGGCCCGGAGCACGTCGAAGGCGTCGGCGATGCCGCGCAATCGATCCTCGGCGCTGGCGACGTCGTGGGCCAACAGGTGATCGGTGAGGGGCCTCTGCGGCACGGGGGTAGCGCCGCGCGCGCAAGCTTGCGGCTGCGCGTGAGGAAGTTCTAACCTGATGCTCGCCATCATCGGGGGGTGTCATGGGCGCAAGTGTTCGCATGTCACTGATCGTGTCGTTGGCGATGAGTGCCGGCGTCCACGCGCAGGATTTCCAGATCGGCGACGTCGCCGACTGCAGCGGGAATGTCGGCACCATCGTGCGCATCGAACCGCGTCCCGGCTGGGACGAGCCGTTCTACGTCGTTGAGACGAAGGGCGCGGCGACGACGTACGAGTTCAAGTGCGTCCCCAGCGAGTTGCGCAAAGCCGGCGCGGGTGCATCGAGCGCGTCGACGGCACCTTCAACGCAGTCCTCGCAGTCCTCGCAGTCCTCGCAGTCCTCGCAGTCGTCGCAGTCGTCGCAGTCGTCGCAGGCGTCGACGAGCGGATGCGTGGAAGGCGCGAAGCTCGAAGGGCAGTGGGGCATCTCCTGGTACGAAGTGACCGTTCTGGCTGCGCCGGACGCCAACGGCAAATGCCGCATCCACTTCGATGGCTACGGTTCGGAATGGGACACGCTGCTGGGCGAAAGCCAGTTGCGCCCGCGCGGCTCCGGCCCGGTCACGCGCCCGGTGAATCCGGTTGCCGAGGTGCAACCCGCGGAAGGCGGTGGCGCCGCATCAGCGAACATCCCCGATGGCGAGTATCGCTGCAGCAAGATCTCGCCGGGCAGCCAGCAGCTGATGAGCGTGGGGACGCTGACGGTGCGCGACGGGCAGGGCAGGCTCGCCGGCATGCCCGATGGCTGGACGGTGCGGTCGATCTCGTCGCGAGGCCGCAATTCGCGCGGAGAACTCGTCGTTGCGCTGGACTACCGCAGTGCGAGCGGCTTCAACGACAGGCTGGATTGCATCGTGCCCTGACTTGGCATTGGCCGATTCCGGTTCGGCGGGGTGCCTTGGGATGTGAAAGGCACGGCGAAATTGAACGTCGCGTCATGCCGTAGACACCGTGGTGGCGAGTGCCGAGGATGTCGCGTTCGCAACATGGTTGCGCGCTGGCCTCGGTTTGTTCGATGTCGTTCCTTTGGCGCGTTTCGTGGTGCGCGAGGGCGCGATCGGCGGGCGCGCAAGGCGCCCCGCGCGCTATTCGAACCCGTCGTCGAACACCACGGCCGTGGCGGCCACCGCGAAGAGGCTGCGACCGATGCGTAGTTCCCAACCGTTGGTCCACGAATAAGGTCGTCCGAGTTTCGAGTTGACCACGCTCAGGTCGCCGTCACTTTCGCTGAACCAGCGATGGGTGGCGTCGACGAGCATCACGGCGCCGTCCGATCCGAGCCGGTCGATGCCGAAGGAACGCGAGAAGAAGGTTCGCTGCAGCAGCTGTGCGTCGGGTGCGTAAGTCCATACGTGCTGTTGGCCGATGTTTCCTTGTCGCGTAAAGGCCACCCAGCCGTCGCGGACGTCGAAGTCGCGGCCGTCTATCGGTTCGTATTCGCCGGCATCGCGCAGCACCACTTCGCCCGAGCCGGTGTGGAGCACGGTGCTCCAGGTACCGTCGCTGCAGCACGGCGTGGCGCGGCGATATGCGGCGAGGTTGCCGTCGGAAGCCACGTACGTGAACCAATCCAGCGCATCTTCGGCGAGCAGCGTCGTCGTGCCGTCGAAGCGGGCGATGTCGTACGTGCTGGTCCAGTACGTCACCACGCCGGATGCCGCCACGCTGTGCCGCCAGTTGCCGGCGCTGTTGCTCACCGGGACGGTCTGCCCCAACTGCAGATCGCGGCGATACAAGGCGGTGCCGTTGCTCCAGATAGCGTAGCCGCCGGCCACCTCAAGCGACGAGCGGCTGTTCACCGGGCCGAGGTCGATCAATTGAACCCCGTCGAACTCGTGGGCATGCGCGGTATTCGCATCGAGGTCGAGGACGAAAATCGCGCCGTTCGGACTCAGGAATGCCGCCTCGCGGTAGACCGTGCTCCCCGACGGCAGAACGATCTCCTGCACGCCGTCCGCCGCCCGATCGAACAGGAACATTCGATCGCCACCGGGCGCGCCCAGCACATACAGCAGGCGATCGGGCGCGACATCCAGAATAGTGCCCTGCGTGCGTTCGAGCTCGACGAGCCGGCTGGAACTCTCCACGTAGACCGGACGGTTGACGATGACCTTCTGATTGGAAGAATCGACGGCGACGAAGCGCACATTCACCCTGCTGCCGTCATACGCGCTCAAATCGAAGGTGGTGGCCAGCGAGGAGGTCGACGAGGTCGTCGGGGTACATGCTGGCGGCGACGTTGCGCCGTCCGGGCACCCCACCAGGACCGAGATCGTGCAGCCGGGCGGAAGATCGTCCGCACACTGAGCGTCGATGTCGATCGTCGGCCGCGCCACCGTGTCGATCAACGGCTCGCTGATCGTCAACTGAGGCGGGTCGTCGAGCACGATGCGCTGATAGAAATACGCTTCCGCGTCGGTGACATCCTCCATTCGCACTTCGAGCACGTGGGGCCCGGCAGCCAGCGCGGTCAGGTCCATCGTGCCGATGAAGGCTGGCGCACAGCCCGGCGGCGGGCAGCCGCCCGTCGTGGAATACACCAGCGGCAAGGTTGCGTCCGCGACGCGCGCGACTATCTCGCGGATATCGAATTCGGTATCGAGCGTTACGGCGATCGGCAAGGCGGAGCCGACGCGTGCGCCCGCAGTCGGGCGGATCATCGTCAGTGTCGACGTGCCGGTGACGCGGTGTGTCCGATCGGCCATGTCGCTGGTCGAAGCGTCCGCAACGATGATGCGCGGCTGGTAGGTGCCGGGCCAGGCGTAGGTGTGATCCAGTTGCTGTGCGCCTGTGCAGTTCGCGATGACGATCACCGGGCCCACCCCGGTCGGGTCGAAGCTGCAGGTGAGCGCATCGCCGTCGGCGTCGCTCGTGGTCCAGGTGAAGTGCACGGCGGCGCCAGCGGCGGACGGTGCTGGCGAGGCGCCGAACCCAGTCACTTGCGGTGCTGCGGCCTGCCCGGACTCCGCGCCGCAAAGCGCAAGCAGCGTCAGCAGCGGCACTGCTGCACCGGGGAGTAGTCTCGAGACCACCCGAGGTTTCGACATCGAGACCTCCGAAGAAGCGGGTCAGGCCTGTCGATGCTACTCGCTATCGAGGCCGCTCACTTTTCCCCACCGCTCGCAACGCGACCGGGCGCGCCGATTGACCATCGTTCTGCCAGGGCGTCGTCGGCGGCGACGTCTGCGTCGGCGGCAGCATCGCTGCCATGAAACGCAGGTCGCCAGCCGCGCGCGGGCGGCCTACATGTCGAACTTCTGCACCTGCGCCCCGCGCGCCTGATACTGCCGCCAGCGCTCGCGCAGCGGCCCGCGCCCCGATTCATCGGCCGGCACCACTTCGAGCACGCGGTCGTAGTTGCCCGGCGCCACTTCGTCGCGCAGGTTGATGACGAGCGGGCGGTCGGGCGCGTCGGTGCCGGGGGCCACGATGAGGATGGGCGTGACGTCGTCGTCTTCGTCCTGGCCGGCGATCTGGTGCGGCAGGTAGGCGTTTTCGTCGAATTCCCAGAGGAGATCGTCGAGTTCCTCGGCCTGTGTGCCGTCTCGCACGAGAATCAGACATGCCGCGCCGCTGTCGTGCGCTTTGCGCGCGAGTTCGCACACGAGCAGCAGTGGCTGCTCGCGAAACCGGTCCTTCCCGATCAAATAGAAATCGGCGCGCATCAGCCGCGCCGTTCGGCCTTCCAGATCAGCCATTGCGCCAGCAGGTTCACCGGGCGCCCCGTGGCGAGGCCTTTGCGGCCTTCCTCCCACGCCGTGCCGGCGATGTCGAGGTGGGCCCAGCGCTGGCCTTCGGTGAAGCGGGCGAGGAAGCAGCCGGCGGTGATGGCGCCGGCGTATTTGCCGCCGATGTTGGCGACGTCGGCGAAGCCGGATTCGAGCTGGCTGGCGTAGTCCTCCCACAGCGGCATGCGCCAGGCGCGGTCGTGGGTGGCGTCGCCGGCGGCGAGCAATTCGTTGGCGAGCGTGTCGTCGCGGCTCATCAGGCCGTGCGCGTGCTTGCCGAGCGCGACGACGCAGGCGCCGGTGAGGGTGGCCACGTCGATGAGATCGGCCGGTTCGAAGCGCTGCGCGTAGGTGAGCGCGTCGCAGAGGATCAGGCGGCCTTCGGCGTCGGTGTTGAGCACTTCGATGGTCTGGCCGCTCATCGAGGTGAGGATGTCGCTGGGGCGGTAGGCGTTGCCGTCCGGCATGTTCTCGACGGCGGGGACGATGACGACGAGGTTCACCGGCAGCTGCAGCTTCACGGCGGTGAGGAACACGCCGAACACGCTGGCCGCGCCGCACATGTCGAACTTCATTTCCTCCATGCCGGCGCCGGGCTTGAGCGAGACGCCACCGCTGTCGAAGGTGATGCCCTTGCCGACCAGCACGTGCGGGCGCGCGCCGGCGGCGCCGCCGTTCCATTGCAGCACGATGAGCTGCGGAGGGTTGGCGCTGCCGCGCGCCACGCCGAGCAGCGAGCCCATGCCGAGTTGCTGCATGGCGTCGCGGTCGAGCACTTCGCAGGCGACTTTCGCGTGGTCGGCGGCGAGCTGGCGGGCCTGGTCGGCGAGATAGGCCGGGTTGCAGATGTTGGGCGGCAGGTTGCCCAGTTCGCGCGCGTAGCGCACGCCCGCGGCGATGCCTTCGGCTTCGCGCAGCGCGGCTTGCTGCGCGGCGTCGCCCGCCAGCACGAGTTGTTCGAGCCCGTTGCCGTTGCCGGCCTTGCGCGTGGTGACGTAGTTGTAGCCGACGTGGTCGGCGGCGAGCGCGGCCTGGCGCACTTTCCAGTTGGCGTCGCGGCCCTGCACGTCGAGTTCGGGCAGGAAGCTCATGGCGCGCTTGACCGGCGTGCCCTTGAGCGCGCGCAGCGCGTCGAGCGAAAGCTTGCAGTAGCGCGCGGTGTCGACGCGCGCGCTTTCGCCCACGCCCACCAGCAGCACGCGCGGCGCCTTGATGCCGGGCAGGCCGTGCACGAGCAGCGAGCGCCCGGGTTTGCCGCTGGCATCGCCGCTGGCCACGAGCGCGGCGAGGCGGCCGCCGCTGCGTTCGTCGAGCGCGCGCGCGGCGGGCAGGAGGCCAGCGTCGTCGCTGATCGCGACGATCACCGCGTCGGTGTCGGCGTCGGCGGGATGGGCGCGCAGCAGGCTGAAATTCACACTCATGGCTTTCCTGGGGAGAGGGGTACGGGCGATACTGCGCCGCCGGTGCGGGGCCGCCCGCCGAAGCGATGGCTCAATTCTAGTGCAATCCTAGTGCAAACCTCCTCCCGCTTCCTGCCGCGCATCGATCGCTACATCCTGCGCGAACTGGCGGGGACCTTCGCCGCGTGCGTGGCGGTGCTGGTGATCGTCAGCCTGTCGGGCATCGTCACCGATATCTTCCGCAAGATCGCCGAGGGCAAGCTGCCGGCTGCGCTGCTGCTCTCGCAGCTGGGCCTGCGCGGCCTCGACATCCTGCCGCTGCTGTTGCCGCTGGCCTTGTTCCTCGGCGTGCTGCTGGCCTATGGCCGTCTCTATCGCGACAGCGAGATGGCGGTGCTGGCCGCCGCCGGCCTCGGCCAGCGCCGCTTGGCGCGGCCGATGCTCTGGATCGCGCTGCCCGTGGCCCTGGCGGTGGGCCTGACCTCGCTGTGGCTGGCGCCGGCGGCGCTGCGCACGTCCAAGGCGATGATCGACGCGGCCAATCGTTCGCTGCTGGTGGCGGGGCTGGAGCCGGGCCGTTTCGTCGAGATCCCGGGGCGCCAGAGCGTCGTGTATCTCGCGGAAATGGAGCCCGACGGCTCGAGGTTCCGCCGCCTGTTCGTGCATTCGGAAAAGGACGGCCGCATCGACGTGGTGACCGCGGCCGAAGGCGAGCTGTATCAGGAAAGCCAGGGCGACGAGCGCTATCTCTCGCTCACCGACGGTTTCCGCGTCGAAGGGGAACTGGGCAAGGACGAGTTCCGCCTGATGCGCTTCGGCCGCAACGATATCCGCGTGCCCGACAGCGAGCCCAGTTCCGGCGGCCGCGCCGAGCAGCGCAACACCACGCTCGCGCTGCTCGAAAGCGAGAACGAGGCCGACCGCGCCGAACTGC
The DNA here is from genome assembly GCA_946481615.1 of uncultured Aquimonas sp. The sequence goes on along the minus strand of CAMLOR010000012.1, from coordinate 11,798 downwards.
ATTGGCGCATGGGTTCGCCGATCGCGGCGCTGGTGCTGGCGCTGCTCGCGCTACCGCTGGCGCGCACGCCGCCGCGCTCGGCGCGCTATGGACGCATCCTCGTGGCGCTGCTGAGCTACATCGTCTATCTCAATCTGCTGGCGCTGGGGCGCGCGTGGATCGCGGATGGCGCGATGCCGGCCTGGCTCGGGCTGTGGTGGGTGCATGTGCCGGCGTTGGCGATGGCGCTGTATCTGGCGTGGAAAGCCGAGCGCATGCCGCGGGCGCGAGGCACGGCATGATCGGCATCCGCAAGAGCGATCGGCTGGTCGCCATCTCGGTGCTGAGTGCGCTCGGGCTGGTGTGGATGGTGCTGCTGGGTTTCGATCTGCTGCAGACCTTCGCCAACGAACTCGACGAGATCGGCGAAGGCGAATACACCGCCGGCAGCGCCGTGCTGTACACGCTCTACACGATGCCGCGCCGCGCCTATCAACTGTTCCCGACGGCGGCGGTGATCGGCTGCCTGCTCGGGCTGGGGTCGCTCGCGGCCACCTCCGAACTCACCGCGTTGCGCGCGGCAGGCTTGTCGCGCTGGCGCATCTGCGTCGGCGCGGCGGCGGCCATCGCCGTGCTCACGCTCTCGATGGTGGTGGTGGCCGAAACCGCCGGCCCGGCCGGCGAGCAGCGCGCGCAGGCGCTGGCGGTGGCGGCCAAGTCGCGCGACGTGACGGTGGCGAAATGGTCCGGCCTGTGGGCGCGCGAAGGCGACACCTTCCTCAATGCGCAGCATGGCCGCGTGCTGGGCGAGGGCGCGCAAACCGTCGTGGAACTCGACGGTGTACGGCTGTACGAATTCAGCCCGGAAGGACGGCTGGATTCGATCGCGCTGGCGCGCCGCGCCGAGCATCGCGACGGCAACTGGACGCTGTTCGACGTGCACCGCTCGCGCTTCCGCGAACGCAGCGTCGAGAGCGAAACCGTGGCACGCGAGCGCTGGGATTCGGCGCTCAATCCGGAACTGCTCAGCCTTGGCGTGACGCGGCCGCGCTATCTCGCCACGCGCGATCTGAGCGCCTCGCTCGACTATCTGCACCGCAACGGCCTCGATGCCGGGGCGTTCGAAAGCGCTTATTACGCGCGCTGGTTCTATCCGCTCAACGTCATCGTGCTGTGCCTGGCCGCGATGCCCTTCGCCTTCGGCACGCTGCGCAGCGGCGGCTTCGGCAAGCGCCTGTTCCTGGGCATCATCTTCGGCGTGGGCTATTTCACGATGCAGCTGCTCAGCGTGAACATGGCCGAGGTCTACCGCTTCGACCTGCGCCTGGCCAACCTGCTGCCGCCGATCACCGTGGCGCTGCTGAGCTGGCTGTGGTTCCGCCGGCCGGCGATGCGGTGACACGGCGGCGGATGCCGTTCACGCCCTTCCATTTCGGCCCCGGCATGGCGATGAAGGCCGCGGCGGGCCGTCATTTCAGTCTGGTGGCGTTCGGTGTGGCGCAGGTGGCGATGGACATCGAGCCGCTGCTGCACATGCTGCGCGGCGACGCGCGCCTGCACGGATTCACGCATACCTGGCTGGGCGCGTTACCCGTGGGCGCCGTGGCGTGTATAGGCGCAAAATTCCTGTCGGCCGCTCGCCGCGTTGTGGAACTCGGGGTTGGAAGGCCCGCGTTTCGCGATCGCTCCGCGCGTGGGCTGGGTGCAGGCGGCGGTGGGCGCGTTCGCCGGCACCCTGAGCCATGTCGCGCTCGATGCGGTGATGCATGCCGACATGACGCCGCTCGCGCCGTTCGCTGCAGGCAACCCCTGGCTGCGCGCGGTGAGCATCGAAACCCTGCACCTGGGCTGCGTCGCGGCCGGCGTGTTGGGTCTTGCGGTCTGGATGCTGCGCTTGGCGATGCGCCGATGACGCGCGTGTTGTTCGTGTGCAGCATGAACCGGCTGCGCAGTCCCACGGCCGAGCATGTGTTCGCGGCATGGCCCGGTGTCGAGACGGCATCCGCAGGACTCAACCACGACGCCGACGAGCCGGTGACGCCCGAACTGCTGGCCTGGGCCGATGTGGTGTTCGTGATGGAACGCGTGCATCGTTCCCGGCTGTCGCAGCGCTTCGGCGCGCATCTGCGCGGCAAACGCGTCGTCTGCCTCGATATCCCCGACGACTTCGACTACCTCGACCCGCAACTCGTCGCCTTGCTCGAAGCGCGCGTGCCGCGTCATCTGCGCTAGAGACGTTGCCCGCCGCAGTCGGCGGTGTCCGTGTCAGGATTTCGCTTCGCGCACCAGCCGCGTGTGCGAGGCGATGTCGTGCCAGGTGCGGCGTTCGCGGTCGATCAGCGACCAGAGGAAGCCCAGGCCCGCGGCAGCGAGCGAGAGCGTGGCGACGGCGTAGCGCAGCCAGAGCGTGCGTGAGGAAGCGAGGCCGCCTTGTTCGTCCACCACGCGCAGACGCCACGGCCGCATGCCCAGCGTCTGGCCGCCGCGGCGCCACGAGAGCACGGCATACAGGCCGGTGAGGAGCCAGCACAGCCCCCACAACGCGAGTTGTCCGGTGCTCCAGGGCGCGAACGGGCGGTTGCCGTGCAGCACCAGCACGAGGGCGCTGGCGAGCATCCACAGCGCGAGCACGGGCAGGGCGTCGTAGACGGCGGCGAGCAGGCGCCAGGGCAGGGCGGCGGGCGTGGCGGCGGGCATGGGGCGCGCAGGATAGCAGCGGCTATGCTGCGCGCATGAGCGATGTGCCGAAGAACGCCACCGAGCGGCGGCTGCGCGCGGCCGCGATGCCGCCCGCGCACGAGGCCGACACCGCGGCCATCGCCGAATTCCTCGAACGCGCCTGGGCGGAGCTGGGCCTGGCGCGCACCACGCAGGCGAGCTACCGGCAGGATCTCGACGGCTACGCCCGCTGGCTGGCGCCGCGCGGCGTGCGCCTAGCCGCCGCCGATCGCGCCACGCTGCATGCCTATCTCGCCGAGCGTGCGTCGCTGGGCTACACCGCCCGCAGCAACGCGCGCCTGCTCGCCACGCTGCGCGGTTTCTACGCGCAGTGGCTGCGGCTCGGCCGCATCGAGGTGGATCCCACCGCGCTGCTGGACGGGCCGAAGCTTTCGCGCGCGCTGCCCAAGGCGCTCGCCGAAACCCAGATCGAAGCTTTGCTGGGCGCCCCCGACACCACGGCCGCAGAAGGCCTGCGCGACCGCGCCATGCTGGAGCTGATGTACGGCTCGGGGTTGCGCGTGAGCGAGCTGGTGAACCTGGAAACGGTGCAGCTCAATCTGCGCCAGGGCGCGCTGCGCGTAACCGGCAAGGGCAACAAGGAACGCCTGGTGCCGCTGGGCGAGGAATCGCGCCACTGGCTGGAGCGCTACCTCGCCGGGGCCCGGCCCGCATTGGCCGGCAAACGGGCGGTGGCGGTGCTGTTCCTCGATGCGCGGGCCGAACCGTTGACCCGCCAGGCCTTCTGGGCCTCGATCAAGAAATACGCCGCGCTGGCCGGCCTCGACCCGACCAGGGTCACGCCGCACGGCCTGCGCCACAGCTTCGCCACCCACCTGCTCAACCACGGGGCGGACCTGCGTGCGCTGCAGATGCTGCTCGGCCACGCCAGCCTTTCCACCACCCAGATCTACACGCTGGTCGCGCGCGAGGGCCTCAAGCGCCTGCACGCGGCCCATCACCCGCGGGGATGAGACCGGGTTTGCTATCCTCCAGCCCGCTCTGAACTTCCGGGCCGCCGCGGTGTCGCACCCGCGTCTTCCTCCGCTTCCCACCCAAGGACCGTCCATGATCCGTCTTCTGGCCGCCGCCGTGATCGGCGCCGTTTCCTTCTCCGCCGCGGCCGCCGAGCCGACCGACGCCCAGGTGCGGGCCGCCATCGCCTCGCTGGTTCCGGGCGCCAAGATCGACAGCATCGCCGAGGCCAAGATGCCCGGCTTCTACGAGGTCATGCTGCAGGGCCAGATCGTCTACGTGAGCGGCGACGGCAAGTACCTGGTGCAGGGTTCGATCTACGACATCGCCAACAAGACCGACCTCACCGAGGCCAGCCGCTCCGTGCAGCGCCGCACGGCGCTGAAGGCCCTGGGCAAGGACAAGCGCATCAGCTTCGCGCCGGCCGACGCCAAACACACCATCACCGTCTTCACCGACATCGACTGCGGCTACTGCCGCCGAATGCACCAGCAGATCGCCGACTACAACAAGCTCGGCATCGGCGTGGATTACGTGTTCTTCCCCCGCGCGGGCCTGGGTTCGGAATCCTTCGACAAGGCCGTCTCGGTGTGGTGCGCGGCCGATCGCAACAAGGCGCTGTCCGACGCCAAGGCCGGCGTGGCGCTGGACAAGAAGGAATGCGCCAACCCGATCGAGGAGGAATACACCCTCGGCAACAAGATCGGCGTCAACGGCACGCCGGCCGTGATCGCGGCCGACGGCACGCAGCTCGGCGGCTACCTGCCGCCGGATCAGATGCTGCAGCGGCTGGATCAGCTGGCGGCGACGCCGGCGAAGTAAGGGCAGGCCCCCATCCCGGCCTTCCCCCGCAAGCGGGGGAAGGGGAAATGGGGTGCCCCGCTGTGCTCCTTCCCCCGCTTGCGGGGGAAGGTTGGGATGGGGGCAGTGCGATCCGCTAAAATGCCGCCCCCGACCCTCCCGGAACGCGCCCGGACATGATCGTGCTCGAGGGCCCGCCGGCCCTGTCGCCGTACCAACGCGATCGCCTCGAAAGCCGCCTGCGACAGATCCACGAGCCGATGCGCGTGATCGGTTCCCGGCAACTGTTCTTCGTCGATCCGCATCCCGGTGCCGTGCCCGACGCGGCGGTTTTGTCGCGCATTCTCGAAGGCGCGCCGCGCGCCGCGGGCGAAGTCGCGGGTTCCATCTACGTGGTGCCGCGCCTGGGCACGATCTCGCCGTGGGCCACGAAGGCCACGGAAATCCTGCAAGGCGCCGGCCTGCCGGTGCACCGCGTCGAGCGCGGGCGCGAACTGCAGCTCGAAGGGCTGCCGGATCCCACCCATCCGGTCTGGCCGGCTTTGGCGGGCGTGCTGCACGATCCGATGACGCAGTCGCTGCTGCCTCGCCTGGACGAGGCCGGCGCGCTATTCCGTTCGCCGCCGGCGGGCGCGCTCGAGCGCATCGCGACCGACGATCTGGAGAATGCCAACGCGCGACTCGGTCTGGCGCTTTCCGCCGACGAGATCGACTATCTGCGCGAACGCTACGGCGCGCTCGGCCGCGCGCCTTCCGACGCCGAACTGATGATGTTCGCGCAGGCCAATTCGGAGCATTGCCGGCACAAGATCTTCAATGCCGACTGGCGCATCGACGGCGAGGCGCAGCCGCAGTCGCTGTTCCGCATGATCAAGCACACCCAGGCGCAGTCGCCCCAGCTCACGCTGACGGCGTACAAGGACAATGCCGCGGTGGTCGAAGGGTTCGAGGCGCGCCGTTTCCGGCCGGATGCCGGCGGCGAATATCGCGCCGAACCGGCGCAGCCTTCGGCCTTCGCCATTAAGGTGGAGACGCACAATCACCCGACGGCCATTTCGCCGTTCCCGGGCGCCAGCACCGGCGCCGGCGGCGAGATCCGCGACGAGGGCGCCACTGGCCGCGGCGGCAAGCCGAAGGCCGGCCTCACCGGCTTCTCGGTGTCGCACCTGCGCATTCCCTCGCTGCCGCAGCCGTGGGAAGGCGAGCGCCCGCTCAACCCGCGCATGGCGAGTGCGCTGGAGATCATGCTCGAAGGCCCGATCGGTGCGGCCGCCTTCAACAACGAATTCGGACGTCCGGCGCTGGCCGGCTATTTCCGCGCCTTCGAACAGCCGGCGGGCGAGGGCGTGGTGCGTGCCTACGACAAGCCGATCATGCTGGCCGGCGGCCTCGGCGCCATCGACCGCGGTCAGGTGAAGAAGCTCGATCTGCGCCCCGGCGATGCGGTCGTTGTGCTCGGTGGCCCGGCGATGCTGATCGGCCTGGGCGGCGGCGCCGCTTCGTCGCTCGCGTCCGGCCAGAGTTCCGAAGCGCTCGATTTCGCCAGCGTGCAACGCGACAACCCCGAGATGGAGCGCCGTTGCCAGGAAGTGATCGACCGCTGCGCCGCGCTCGGCGAAGACAATCCCGTGCTCACCGCGCACGATGTCGGCGCCGGTGGCCTGTCGAACGCGATCCCCGAGCTGCTTCACGATTCGAACGTCGGTGGCGTCATCGATCTGGCGAAGATTCCCAGCGACGATCCTTCGCTTTCGCCGATGCAGCTGTGGTGCAACGAATCGCAGGAGCGCTACGTGCTGGGCGTCGCCGCCGAGCGCCTTGCTGCCTTCGAGGCGATCTGCGTGCGCGAGCGTTGCCCCTACGCGGTCGTGGGCCTTGCCACCGCCGAGGAACGCCTCGTCGTGGCGAAGGCCGGCGACGAGCCCGCCATCGACATCCCGATGGATCTGCTGTTCGGCAAGGCGCCGAAGATGCTGCGCGACACGCAGCGGCCGCTGCCGCCGCGCTGGCCGCGGCTCGATGCCGAGACGCTGTCGTTGCGCGAGGCCGGCCTGCGCGTGCTCGCGCATCCGGCCGTGGCTGCGAAGAATTTCCTCGTCACCATCGGCGACCGCACGGTCGGTGGCCTGGTGGCGCGCGACCAGATGGTCGGGCCGTGGCAGCTGCCGCTGGCCGACTGCGCGATCACGCTGGCCGATTTCGAAGGCTACGCGGGCGAGGCGATGGCGATCGGCGAGCGCACGCCGCTGGCGCTGATCGACGCGGCGGCGTCGGCGCGCATGGCGGTGGGCGAAGCGCTCACCAATCTCGCTGCGGCGCCCGTTTCCGGCCTCGAGGAAGTGAAGCTCTCGGCCAACTGGATGGCGGCCGCCGGTTTCGAGGGCGAGGATGCGCTGCTGTTCGACGCAGTGAAGGCCGTGGGCCTGGAACTGTGTCCGGCACTCGGCATCGGCATCCCGGTGGGCAAGGATTCGCTCTCGATGCAGGCGCAGTGGAACGCGCAGGGCGCGCCGCAGAAATCCGTGGCGCCGGTGTCGCTGATCGTCTCGGCGTTCGCGCGCGTCGAGGACGTGCGCGGACAACTGACGCCGATGCTCGATCGCGAGTCCGAGTCCGAGCTGTGGCTGATCGGCCTGGGCGCCGGCCAGCGCCGCATGGGCGGTTCGATCCTGGCGCAGGTGTATTCGCAGTTCGGCGGGGCCGCGCCGGATGTCGACGATCCGGAAACGCTGCGCGCCTTCTTCGATCTGGTGCAGGAAGCGCGCGCCGACGAGCTGCTGCTGGCCTACCACGACCGCAGCGACGGCGGCGCCTTCGCCGCGCTGTGCGAGATGGCCTTCGCTTCGCACCTGGGCCTGGACCTGACCCTGGACGAGTGGGGCGACGACGCCTTCCGCACGCTGTTCAACGAGGAACTCGGCGCCATCGTGCAGGTGGGCGTGGAGAACCGCGCGGCCTTCGCCGATCTCGTCGACCGCCACGGGCTCACGCATTGCGCGCAGCGCATCGGCCGGCCGGTGTCCGCGCCGCGCGTGCGCGTGCAGCTCGAGCGCGCGACCATCGCGGAGTGGAGCTGGAGCGAGCTTTTCGACGCCTGGTGGAGCGTGACGCACGCCATGCAGACGCTGCGCGACGACCCGCGCTGCGCCGAGGAGGAACGCGAGGCGCGCCGCGATTTCGAGGCACCGCCGCTGGCCGCCGCGCTGAGCTTCGATCCGCAGGACGACGTGGCCGCGCCTTTCATCGCCACCGGCGCGCGGCCGAAGGTGGCCATCCTGCGCGAGCAGGGCGTCAACGGGCAGATCGAGATGGCGGCGGCCTTCGACCGCGCCGGCTTCACGGCGGTCGACGTGCACATGTCGGATCTGATCGCCGCACGGCGCTCGTTGTCGGAATTCACCGGCGTGGCGGCCTGCGGCGGTTTCAGCTACGGCGATGTGCTGGGCGCGGGTCGCGGCTGGGCCACGTCCATCCTCGAACGCAACGCGCTGCGCGAGCAGTTCGCCGAGTTCTTCGCGCGCGAGGACAGCTTCACCCTGGGCGTGTGCAACGGCTGCCAGATGCTGGCGCAGCTCAAGACGCTGATCCCCGGCGCGCAGCACTGGCCGGTCTTCCTGCGCAACCGCAGCGAGCAGTTCGAGGCGCGCCTGGGCCTGCTCGAAGTGCTGGACTCGCCTTCGCTGTTCCTGCGCGGCATGGCCGGTTCGCGCATTCCGGTGGCCGTGGCGCACGGCGAAGGCCGCGCGCAGTTCGCGAACGACGCCGATGGCGCGACGGCGAAGATCGCGCTGCGCTATGTCGACGGCGCCGGCAACGCGGCGACGTCGTATCCGGCCAATCCGAACGGATCGCCCGACGCCATCGCCGGCCTGACCAGCGCCGACGGCCGCGCCACGCTCCTGATGCCGCATCCGGAACGCGTGTTCCGCAGCGTGCAGTTGAGCTGGCGTCCGCCCGAGTGGGGCGAGGCCTCGCCGTGGCTGCGCATGTTCCGCAACGCGCGCCAGTGGGTGGGCGGATGATCTCGCCGCTGCGCCGCTTCGTGCTGCAGGCCGCGCTCTGGCTGCCGGCCATGTTCGCGATCTGGTTCGCCTTGCAGAGCCCGGTGGTCTACCTGCCGATCCGATTGGCGGGCTGGACGATGCTGCACTGGATGCCCGAACTCTTCACCTCGATGTCGCAGGACTACAACTACGCGGTGTTCGCCTACGTGGCCGATGTGAGCGGCGTGAGCGGGCTGCCCGCGGCGCGGCTGGCGGTCGAGGAACAACGCGCCAACGTGCTGATCTACTGCTACGGGCTGCCCCTGCTTTACGGCCTGGTGATGGCCACGCCGCTCAATTGGCGCCGCACCTTCCTTCAGCTGGGCGTGGGTTATCTGGTGCTATCGCTCGTGCAGGCCTTCGGGCTGGTGGGCGAGGTGCTCAAGACGATGGCCCTCGGCGTGGGCCCGGGCGTGATGGCGGCGCTGGCCGAGATGCCTGAATACGCCGCGCTCGCCGCGGCGGTGGGCGAGGCGGCTCGGGTGCACATGGAAGCCGCGCTCGCCGCCCACGGGCTGACGCTGGACGGCATCATCCTGATCTACCAGTTCGGCTACCTGGTGCTGCCCGCGGTGACCCCGGTCGCGTTGTGGATCATGATGAACTCGCGTTTCCTCGAAACCCTGGTGGGCTGGCGGGAACCCGAGGCCGAGGATGCGGGTCCGATCCCCGCCACTGAAAAAGGACGCAGCGCGTGAACGCACAATTCGCCGAGCCGGCGAGCCCGGAGACCGTCGAGGACCGCATCAGCCAGCAACTGTTGGCGCGCGGCCGCTTGAAGGAAGCCGACTACGGGCGCGCGCGCCGACTGCAGGAGGAATCCGGCGGCGGCAGCCTGGTGGCGCTGATGACGCGCATCGGCCTGGTTTCCGAGCGCGACGTGGCCGAGGCCACTGCCGAGGTGCTCGACCTGCCGCTGGTCACGTCCAAGGATTTCCCCGAGGCCCCGCCGGCCAACGTCTCGCTGTCGAACCGCTTCATGAAGCAGCACCACGTCTGCCCGATCGCCGAGAGCGAGCAGCACGTCGAGCTGCTGGTGGCCGAGCCTTGGGACACCTATCCCGTCGACGCCGTGCAGATGGCCATCGGCCGCCCCGTCGTGGTGAAGGTGGGCGTGCGCAGCGAGATCGACGATCTGGTCGAGCGTTTCTACGGCGCCGGCCGCAGCGCCATGGGCAGCATCGTCGAGAATCTTTCCGAAGGCGATGCGCGCAGCGAGGACGACGTCGAGCACCTGCGCGACCTGGCCTCCGAGGCGCCGGTCATCCGCCTCGTGAACCTGGTGATCCAGCGTGCCGTCGAGGCGCGCGCCTCCGACATCCACATCGAGCCCTTCGAGAACCGCCTGAAAGTGCGCTACCGCATCGACGGCGTGCTGCAGGAAGTCGAATCGCCGCCGGCCTCGTCGACGGCGGCGGTAATCTCGCGCGTGAAGATCATGGCGAAGTTGAACATCGCCGAGCGCCGCCTGCCGCAAGACGGCCGCATCATGCTGCGCGTGCAGGGCAAGGAGCTGGACCTTCGCGTGAGCACGGTGCCGACCGCGCACGGCGAATCGGTGGTGATGCGTATCCTCGACCGCGAGAACATCGTCTTCGACTTCAAGTCGCTGGGCTTCACCGACGAGTTCCTCGGCCAGTTCCTGCACGTGCTCGACCAGCCGCACGGCATCCTGCTCGTCACCGGCCCCACCGGCTCGGGCAAGACCACGACGCTGTACACCGCGCTTTCGCAGCTCAACACGCCGGACGTCAAGATCATCACGGTCGAAGACCCGGTCGAATACCAGCTCGAAGGCGTCAACCAGATCCAGGCCAAGCCCGCCATCGGGCTCGATTTCTCGCACGCGCTGCGTTCGATCGTGCGCCAGGACCCGGACATCATCATGATCGGCGAAATGCGCGACCTGGAGACCGCGAAGATCGCGATCCAGTCCGCGCTCACCGGCCATCTGGTGCTCTCCACGCTGCACACCAACAACGCCGCCGGCGGCGTGACGCGCCTGCTCGACATGGGCGTCGAGGACTACCTGCTCACCTCGACGGTGAACGGCATCCTGGCGCAGCGCCTGGTGCGCCGCATCGAGCCGCAGCACGCGGAGAAGTACGAGGCGCTGCCCGAGGTGATCGAGGAATTCGGATTGCGGCGTTTCCAGCCGGAAGGCCCGATCCATCTCTATCGCCCGAAGCCTTCGGCGCTCACCTCGACGGGTTATCTCGGCCGCACCACGATCATGGAGTTCCTGGTCGTCACCGACAGCCTGCGCCGCCTGATCATGCAGCGCGCGGGCATGGGCGAGATCGAGGAGCAGGCGCGCCGCGAAGGTATGCGCACCATGTACGAGGACGGCCTGGTGAAGGCCCTGCAGGGTGTCACTACGATCGAAGAAGTGCTGCGCGTGACGCAGGAGACCTGAGCGGATGGCGATGTTCCGCTACAAGGCGCTCAGTCCAGCGGGCGAATCGCTCGAGGGCCAGATGGAGGCCGCCTCGGCCGCCGAAGTGATTTCCAAGCTGCAGGACGCGGGCAACATCCCCGTGGAAGCCAAGCCCGCCGACGAAGCCGCGGGTTCTGGCCTGGGCAGCCTGTTCAAGCGTTCGGAAATGAGCGGCACGCAGGTGCTGCAGTTCACCCAGCAGCTCGCCACGCTGCTCGGTGCGGGCCAGCCGCTGGACCGCGCGCTGCAGATCCTGCTCGACCTGCCCGAATCGAAGGAGGCGCGCCGCGTCATCGAGCGCATCCGCGAGACCGTGCGCGGCGGTGCGCCGCTGTCGCAGGCGCTCGAACAGCAGCACGGCGTGTTCACGCGCCTGTACGTCAACATGGTGCGCGCCGGCGAAGTCGGCGGCTCGCTGCACGACACGCTCAAGCGGCTGGCCGAGTATCTCGAACGCAGCAAGGCACTGCGCGAGAGCGTGATCAACGCATTGATCTACCCCTCCATCCTCATCGCGATGGTGTTCGGCGCGCTACTGTTGTTGCTGGGCTACGTGGTGCCGCAATTCCTGCCGCTGTTCGAGGACATGGACGTCGAGTTGCCGCTGCTCACCTCCGTCGTGCTCTCGCTGGGCAACCTGGTGAGCGGCTGGTGGTGGCTGCTGATCGCGATCGCGGTGGTCTTCGTCGTCATCGCGCGGCGGCGGCTGCGCGAACCCGAATCGCGCCTGGCTTTCGACGCCTGGCTGCTGCGGCGCGGCCTCGTCGGCGGCCTCGTGGCGCGCCTGGAGACCGCGCGCCTGGCGCGCACGCTGGGAACTTTGGTGCACAACGGCGTTCCATTGC
>CAMLOR010000011.1 GCA_946481615.1 uncultured Aquimonas sp. | reverse complement strand
CCCTGGAAGGCCAGCTTCACCGTGCCGGTGGGGCCATTACGTTGCTTGCCGATGATGACTTCCGCGAGGCCTTTGTCTGGCGAATCGGGGTTGTAGTACTCGTCGCGGTAAATGAAGATGATGATGTCGGCGTCCTGCTCGATGGCGCCCGATTCGCGCAGGTCGCTCATCACGGGGCGCTTGTCGGTGCGCGATTCCAGGCCGCGGTTGAGCTGCGAGAGCGCGATCACCGGCACGTTCAGCTCCTTGGCCAGCGCCTTGAGCGAGCGCGAGATCTCCGAGATCTCGGTGGCGCGGTTTTCCTTGTTGCCGGGCACCTGCATCAGTTGCAGGTAGTCGATCACGATCAGGCCGAGGCCATGTTCGCGCGCCAGGCGACGGGCGCGGGAGCGCAGTTCCGTGGGCGAGAGCGCCGGCGTGTCGTCGATGAAGATCTTGGCATCGGCCAGCAGCGTGATGGCGTGGCTGACGCGCGACCAATCCTCGTCTTCGAGCTGGCCGGTGCGCAGGCGCTGCTGGTTGATGCGGCCGAGCGAGGAGATCAGGCGGAAGGCCAGCTGCGAGGCCGACATTTCCATCGAGAACACCGCGACCGGTTTCTTGGTCTTGAGCGCGGCGTATTCGGCCATGTTGAGCGCGAGCGAGGTCTTGCCCATGGCCGGACGCGCCGCGAGGATGATGAGGTCGGAGGGCTGCAGGCCCGCCGTCTTCTCGTCGAAGTCGGTGAAGCCGGTGGGCAGGCCGGTGACGGCGCCCTTGGTTTCGTAGCGTTCCTGCAGGATGCGGAAGGCGTCCTTCACCGCGCTGCGCATGGCGACGAAGCCCTGGCGCCCGCGCATGCCGGCCTCCGCGATGCGGAACACGGCCTGTTCGGCGCTTTCGAGCACTTCGCGGCTGCTGCGGCCTTCGGGCTGGAAACCGTCGTTGGCGATGTGGGTGCCGACGTCGATCAGCTGCCGCAGGATGGATTTCTCGCGCACGATGTCGGCGTAGGCGGCGATGTTGGCCGCGCTCGGCGTGGTGCTGGCCAGTTCGAGCACATAGCTGCTGCCGCCCACCTGCTCGGTGAGGCCCTGCGATTCGAACCATTCGCCCAGCGTCACCGCATCGCAGGGCTTGCTGGCCTGCGCCAGTTCGCCGATCGCGCGGAAGATGAGCTGGTGGTCGCGGCGGTAGAAATCCTCTTCGCGGATCTTGTCGGCCACCCTGTCCCACGCCTGCCCGTCGAGCATGAGCCCGCCCAGCACGGCCTGCTCGGCCTCGATCGACTGCGGCGGCACGCGCAAAGCATCGACGTGCCCGGACTTGCGGGCCTGGAAGACGGCAGACATGGAACCCCGATGCGATGGGTCGGAAAAGACCGCGGCCATGATTGCGAAAGCACCCCGCTTCGTCCACGGATAACCCTGTGGATAACCGGTGCGTATCTCAGGAACTGAGAGCGCAGCTTCAGGCAGGCGACGATGCCGCGATGGCGTTGCGCAACACCGCGCGCCGCGAACGCGCGCGCCGCGTCAGCCACGCGATCAGCGCGAACAACAGCACCGCCACCGTGGCCACCAACTGCGGCGAAGGGCCCAGCGGTTCGAACATCGGGGTGGGCGTATTGAGCAGGGCGTGGTAGCCCACCACGAGGAAGAGATTGCGGGTCCAGGCATAGATGAGACAGAACACCAGGCCGATCAGGAACAAGTTGACCAGCATGGTCGCGAGTGCGGCGCTGTCGGCCCCTTGGTAGAGGCGGATCGGCACGTGCATCGCCGAGAACACCAGTTGCGAAACCACTGCGGCCAGCGCCACCGCCAGCGGTGCGCGCCAGCGGCTGCCGAAGCGCAAGGCGAGCTGCGGCCAGAGGAAACCACGGAAGTTCGATTCCTCGGTGAGCGCGTTGCCCAGCAGCTGCGCCAGCAACGGCCCGAGCATCGCACCGCCGAACGCACCTGCGCTCCAGCCCGCGGCCAGCACCAGTTCCTTGTCCTGCGAAATTGCCGTCAGCACCGTGGTGGCGTGCATGACGAGCCACAGCGCCAGCGTGACGAGCGCCGCGGGCATCAGATCCTGGCGCCGCCAGCCGAGATCCCGCAGGCGCTGGCGGCCCCAGAATACACTCACGGCCACACCCAGGCCGCCGATCGCGAGCGTCGCGATGAGCGTGGCGCTGATCCAATGCCCGGTCGCCAGCTCGAGCTGTCCCAGAGGGGCCAGGGGGAACCAAGGCGAAGTGAAGGTTATGCTGCCCAGGATGACGCAGGCGATCATTGCGGCCAGGGCGCCGAGGGGTGCCTGGGTGGTAGGGGTTTGCATAGAGGTCTCCGTCGATGCCCGTGGTCCCGGGGGTGGCGGAGAGTTTGCGATATTGTTTATCGTATAACAATAATTACTTATTACACATAAGCCATGTCTTCTCTTCAGAGAATAAGCCGGTTCGCCCGCGTCAGCCGCTGGATCGTATACGCCACCGTGCTCGGGGTGGTGGCCGCGCGCCTCGCGCAGGCCTGGATCCTCGCAGGCGGCGCGGCCCGGGTCGGGCGCATCGGCGCGGAGCTCGACCGCACGCAGTCCCCTTCATGGCCGCAGTGGATGGTCGACGTCACCGCCACCGCCGTGCTGATCGCCGGGCTGCTGCGCCTGTTGCGCCTGCTGCGCTGCTACGAAGCCGGCCAGCCGTTCCGTTCCGAAACCGCCGGCCATCTGCGGGCCTTCGCGTTGGCGGTGATGGGTTCGGTGCTGGTGCAATACGGGCTGCCGCTGATGCTCGCGGCTTCCGGCATCGAAGCCTTCGGGCCGCCGCATCTGATCCTGCCGGCATCGCAGCTGTGGACGCTGCTGACCAGCGGCCTGTTCCTGCTCATCACCCAAGTGATGACGCAGGCGCAGCACCTGGCCGAAGACAACGAACAGATCGTCTGACCGTGCCCATCGTCGTGAGCCTCGATGTGATGCTGGCGCGGCGCAAGGTGAAGGCGCGGGCGCTGGCTGAGTTCGTCGGCATCACCGAGCAGAACCTGTCGCTGCTCAAGTCCGGCAAGGTGCGCGGCATCCGCTTTTCGACGCTCGAGCGGATCTGCGAATACCTCGAGTGCCAGCCGGGCGACCTGCTCGAATTCCGCCCGGGCCCGCCCACGCCGGACGAGGACTGAGCCCGGAAACGCAAACGGGCGCCCGCAGGCGCCCGTTCGTCGATGTAGGCGGCGGGCGGAAGATCAGTCTTCCGGCACCACCGTGACCTTGACCTTCTGTTCGACGTCGGCGTGCAGGTGCACGGTGACTTCGAATTCGCCGGTCTTGCGCAGCGGGCCTTCGCCCATCACGACTTCCGACTTCTCGAGCGGGAAACCGGCGGCGGTGAAGGCCTCGGCGATGTCGCGCGGGCCCACGGAGCCGAACAGCTTGCCTTCGGTCGAGGCGTTGGCCTTGATCGTGACGGCGGCGCCTTCGAGCTTGGTGCGGCGGGCTTCGGCGTCGGCCAGCAGGGCGTCGGACTTGGCCTGGTACTCGGCGCGCTTGGCTTCGAACGCAGCCAGGTTGGCGGCGGTGGCCGGCACGGCCTTGCCCTGCGGCACGAGGTAGTTGCGGCCGTAACCCGGCTTCACCTTGACCTTCTCGCCGAGGCCGCCGAGGTTCGTGACTTTCTGGAGGAGGATGAGATCCATGATTCGATAGCTCCCGGACTCAGTAGTGGCTGTCGCAGTACGGGATCAGGGCCAGGAAACGCGCGCGCTTGATGGCGGCGGAAAGCTGGCGCTGGTAGCGCGACTTGGTGCCCGTGATGCGGCTGGGAACGATCTTGCCGGTCTCGGTGATGTACTGGCGCAGGGTGTTGAGATCCTTGTAATCGATCTCGACCACCTTCTCGGCGGTGAACTTGCAGAACTTGCGGCGGCGGAAGAACTTGGACATGGGTGCGATTCCTTAGGCGGCGGCTTCGTCGTTGACGGCTTCGACTTCGCCTTCCTCGTCGCGGCGGCGACGCTCCGGCTTCTCGTCCTTGCTCTTCATGATCAGCGACTGCTCGGTGACGGCTTCGTCACGCGCGATCACGAGGTGGCGCAGCACCGCGTCGTTGTAGCGGAAGCCGGCCGAGAGCTCGTTCAACACCGGCGCGCTGCACTCGATGTTCATGAGCACGTAGTGCGCCTTGACGAGGTTCTCGATCGGATAGGCCAGCTGGCGGCGGCCCCAGTCTTCCAGGCGGTGGATCTTGCCCTTGTCGCCCTCGATCAGCGCCTTGTAGCGCTCGATCATGGCGGGGACCTGTTCGCTCTGGTCCGGATGGACCAGGAACACGACTTCATAGTGACGCATCGATGTTTCCTTCTGGATGCCGGCGCGCGGAATTGCGCGGCGGGCAGCCTCCCGCGGGGGCAGACGATGCCGGTGCGGTGAGGCAAGGGCCTTGCCCGGGACCGGACAAGGGGCGCGAATTGTAGGCAAATCCGCCGCTTGGTGCAACGTCGTCACTCACGCTCCTGCATCGCGTCCTGCTCGGCAGGCAAGGTTCCGGGCTAAACTTCCGGCACGGGGTGTAGCCAAGCCTTCTGGGGAGACGGACTTGAGCAGATTCTTGCGGGCGCTGGAAAAAGTGGGCCTGGTGGAAGTCGAGCAGCGTGCCGAAGAGCCCGCTTACATCGAGCCTGCGGGCGATGTTCCGCCGCCGGACCCGGCGCCTGCCGCCGTCGAACCCGCGGTGCCCCCGCCGCCGAGCGGGCCCATCCAGGAACAGCGCCCCTTCGACGACATCTACGCCGCCGGCAGCGTGGCCGCGTCGCCCTTCCCCGCCGAAAAACTGCTCAAGATCCTCGAAGGCCTCGCCGCCCTCGAGCCGGCCGCACGCCGCGCCGCCGTCACCGCGCTCGACGCGGCCGACGATGCCTGGACGGTGGACGACGCGCTGCTCGACGCCGAACGCAAGATCAAGGCCCTCGACCAGGCCCGCCGGCAGGTCGAGGAACAGGCGCGCGCCGCGCTCGAAGAAGCGCGCCTCGCCGTGGAGGCGCGCGAACAGAAACAGCAGGAGGCGGTGACCCGCATCCGCCAGCAGATTGCCGACCTCGAAGGCCTGCTCGAACGCGAAGTGACGCGCGCCACCGAGGAAAAAGCCGCCTTGCACGACGCGGCGCGCGGCGCCAAGGACGCCTGCACGCGCGAATGCACCCGCCTGGACGCCGAAGCGCATCGCCTGCGCCGGCTGGCCGAAGTGTTCGCGCCGGCCGCGCCTGGCCCGCAACGCACCTGATTCCGTTTACTCCGTATCCCTTTCACCCGCAGGACACCACGATGGCCCGACTCACGCCGCTCGCCAAAGGTCTCATCACGCTCGTCATCCTCGGCGGCACCGCAGCCGCGGCCTGGCATCTTGGCCTGCGCGACATCGTGCAGGGCGAGAAAACCGCCGACGGCCCCGTGCCCAACGGCAACACGCCCGCCTCGACCTCGCCCAACGCGGCCACGCCTTCGACGCCGGCCACGGCGCCGAACGCCGATCGCCCGGCCACGGGCGGAGCGCTCGGCTCGCCCGGCAATCCGGTGAAGGTGAGCATCGTGAGCTTCCACGGCTACGCGCCGGCGATCGTCGCCAACGGCAAGTCACTCACCACGCAGCCCGGTTCGATCTATTCGAAGCTCGGCGCCAATGTCGAACTCATCATCCAGGACGACATCCCCACGCTCTCGACCATCTTCGAATCGGGCACCGCGCACTGCGCCTGGCGCACTTCGGATTTCTGGGCCCAGGAACAGCCCAACCTGCGCAACGCCGGCCTCGACGCGCGCACCGTGATGATCGTCGACAACACTCAGGGCGCCGACGCCATCATCACGCGCGACCCTGCCATCAATCGCGTAGAAGACCTCGCCGACCGCAGCATCGCCCTGCTGCAGTACACGCCGTCGGACGGCATGACGATCGACGCCATCGAGAACTCCAGCCTCTCGGCGCGCCGCAAGACCTCGGTGAAATACGTCTACATCAATGCCGAGGAAGGCACGGCCGGCGTGCGCGCCGCGCTCGAATCGGGCAACGTCGACGCGGCCGCGCTGTGGGATCCGGACCTCTCGCTGGCGCTCAAGAACATCCCGGGCGCGAAAGTGGTGTATTCGACCAAGACCGCCACCAACCTGATCTACGACGTGATGGTCTGCGACCAGCGCGTGCTGCAGAACCCGGCCAACGAGGAAGCCATCCAGGACTTCGTCACGGGCTGGATGCAGGGCGTGGACGCCGCCAAGGCCAACCCGGACGAAGCCGTCGATGCGCTGATCCGCACCGAGGAATTCTTCGCGCTGCTGGCGAAGGACCAGGGCAAGCCCTTCGTGAAGTCGCTGTTCGACAACATCGTGTGGACCGGCCTGGAAGACAATGCCCGCATCCTGGGCCTGGCCGGCGGCACCAACCACTACGAGCGCGTCTACCGCCGCTTCGACGGCATCTACCGCCGCGCCGGTGCGCTGGCCAATCCGAATTCGCCGGTGATCAATCCGCAGGATTCGGTCGACCTGCGCTTCATCCGCAAACTGCTCGCCGCCAACCAGGCCGCCGTGCAGCAGGCTGCCAAGCCCGAATTCACCTTCACCGAGCGCGAGCGCGCCGAAGCCACGCAGCGCGAAGCGGCCGTCACCAAGCCGGTGACCGTCAACTTCGCCACCGGCCAGGCCAGCTTGAGCAAGCGCGCCGAGAAAACCATCGACGACGAGATGGTGCCCTTCATCGAGAACAACGGCTCGGCCTATTTCGAAGTCTCCGGCAACACCGACAGCACCGGCTCGCGCGAAACCAACATGCGCCTGTCGCGCGCCCGCGCGCAGGCCGTGGTCGACTATCTCGTCAGCCAGTGGGAGTTCGACAAGGCGCGCTTCCAGGTGGTTGGCAACGGTCCCGACGCGCCGCTGTGCAACGAGCGCAATCCGCAGGCCGAAGGACTGAGCCTCGACGACTGCCGCGCCGCCAACCGCAGCACCCGCGTCGCCGTGCTGACGCGCTGAGCCACGGATGACCGCGACGAGCTGGTGGAATCCGTACGCCCCGCTCGCGCCGTCCACGCGGCGCGCGCTGGGCATCGGCGCCGTGGTCACGGTGCTGGTGCTGTGGAGCGTGATCGCGGGCTTCGGCTGGGTCGCGCCGAACAAGCTGCCGCCACCGTGGAAGGTGGCGAAGGCCTTCGGCTACCTAGCCTGGGACGACACCGGCGGACGTTCGCTGCTGCTCAACGCCACGATGTGGTCGGTCGGGCGCGTGGTGGCGGCGGCGGCGCTGGTGATGGCGATCGGCATTCCGGTCGGCGTGCTGATGGGCGCCGCCCCGCGCATCAACGCCTTTCTCTCGCCGCTGATCGACCCGTTCCGCAGCGCCCCGGTCGTCGCGCTGCTGCCCATCATGGTGATGTGGTTCGGCATCGGCGAATGGATGAAGGTGCTGTTCCTCTTCGTCGGCGCGGTGGTGTTCCTCATCCCGATGGTGCGCGACGCCATCATCGCCGTGCCGCAGGCCTACTGGATCAGCGCGCGCGATCTTGGCGCCACGCCCTTCGAGGCGGTGCGCCATGCCGTGCTGCCGATCGCCATGCCGCGCATCGCCGACGCGGTGATCGTGGGCGTGTCGGTGATGTGGACCTACATCACCGTGGCCGAATACGTGAACGCGCGCGAAGGCCTCGGCCAGCTGATCCAGAACGCGCGGCGCTTCTCGGCGATGGACCAGGTGTTCGCCGGCATCATCGTCATCATCGCGCTCGCCCTCGTCACCTATTCGGCGATGTCGTGGCTCAAGCGCAGGCTTTATCCGTGGGAGACCCAGCTGTGAGCGAGGCCACGCAGGTCAGCATCGAACTGCGCGACATCGTGCAGGAATACCCGAAACGCGGCGGTGAAAGCGGCGTGGTGCGCGTGGTCGACACCATCTCGCTGCACTTCGACCGCCCCGCGATCAACATGCTGCTAGGCCCCTCGGGCTGCGGCAAATCCACGTTGCTGCACATGATGGGCGGCGTGCGGCCGATCGGCGTGCAGACACCGACCTCCGGCACCGTGCTGATCGACGGCCAGCCTTGCGTCGACGCCCACGACGACGCGGTGATGGTGTTCCAGCGCTACGCCAACCGGCCCGACCTCACGGTGTGGGAGAACGTCGCCTTCCCGTTCCGGCTCGCGCACTGGAAGAACAAGGTCGCCAAGAAGGACTGGGCGCCGCGCGTCGATGCCATGCTCGAATCGGTCGGACTCTCCGCGCACAGGAACCATCGCCCCGCCCAGCTTTCCGGCGGCCAGAACCAGCGCGTGGCGCTGGCGCGCGCGCTGGTGCTGCGGCCGCGCATCCTGCTGATGGACGAACCCTTCGGCGCGCTCGACGCCCAGACCCGCGGCGACGCGCAGGAGCTGCTCGTCAAGCTGCACAAGGAGCAGCCCTGCCTCATCGTCTTCGTCACCCACGACGTGACCGAGGCGCTGATGCTGGGCGATCGCGTCATCGTGCTCTCGACGCAGCCCGCGCGCATTGCCGACGATTTCGCCATCCTCGAACCGCGCCCGCGCAGCGCCACCTGGCAACGTTCGAGCGAGGCGGTGAAGATGGAAGAGCGCATCCTCGACCAGCTGCACAAGACCAGCGCCGGCCGCGGCGAAGTCTCGGTGAGTATCTGATGCGCCCGCAGCAGCTGCCACCGGTTCCGCCGCGCCCCTCCCGGCCCGAGGAGCCGCCCTCGTATCTGTGGTCGATGCTCACGCATCCGATCAACATCAACCTCGGCCTGCTCAGCGCCGCCGCGGCCACGATCCTGTCGATCCCGTTCGGCCTGGCCGGCGGCGCGCTGCCGCTGCTGGCCTTCGGCGCGGGCGAGGCCATCGCCTCGATGTTCATCCCTTCGTCGGCCACCTTCCGCAACAAGGTGGACCGCAAGTGGAAGCTCAAGCGCCGCGCGCAGGCGACCTCGCACCTGCAGCACGAGATCTCGCGCCGCGCGCGCGACAAGGACCCGCGCTGGCAGGTGCATGCGCGGCTGCAGGAACGCATCGCCTCGCTGTCGGAAATGATCCGGCACCGTACCAGCGGATTGTCCGAGCGCGACATCGACAAGCTGGAGGATTCGGCCGTCGATTTCCTCGGCCTGTGGCTGGCCGACCTGAGCATGGTCGAACGCCAGAGCGCCGTCGACGAGGCCGGCGTGGAACGCCGCATCGCGGAGATCGCCCGGCGCATGGAAACCGGCAACGAAGACGCGCGCAGCCTGCAGAAGGCGCGCGCCGATCTCGAGGAACTGCTGGTGCGCCACCGCCGTCTCGCCTCGCGCAAGGCCGCGGTGGAAGCGGCGCTGCTCTCGCTGCCCGATGCCGTCGAGGAGATCTACCACGCGGTGGTGACGTCGCCTGCCTCCGGCGAAGGCGGCGCGCGCCTGCAGGAAGCACTCGAGCGCCTGCGCCTGGAAGAAGAACTCGAATCCAACTACAGCGCGGAGATCAGCGAGATCCTTCCGCAGAAGGCCGCGCGCACCCTGCACGTGGTCAAACACTGAGCCCCCGATGACCGAAACCACCGTCGAACTGGAAGAACTGCAACGCCTCTGCGATTTCGCCTCGCGCGAGGCCCTGGTGCGCGACAAGCTGCGCGAAGCCTTCGTCGACCCGGTGAAGCGCGTGCGCTTCCTGGGCCGCTACACCAGCTGGAACGGCTTCTTCGGCTCGGGCGTCGCCACGCTGGCCGGCAAGATCGGCCGCTGCCGCGGCCTGCTGCTCGATCCCGCGCAGCCGGTGAAGGCGCTGGCCGACCGCAGCGTGTTCGTCGCGAGCTTCTTCTTCGACGCTGCGCGCGACGAGTTCGACGACCGCGACACCGTTCATCGCGATACCCATCGCTGCCTGGCGCAGTCGACGCTCAAGGGCCTGATCGACGACGCCACGAAGGCGGGAGCGTTGAAGAACGATCTCGCCGTCAACGTGCTGCTGGCCGAGCCCGACTGGCTGCAGGCGCTCAACAAGCGCGTGGCGCGCGGCTACGGCGCCAGCAGCGACGACGACCTGCCCGCCGTGTTCAACAGCATCGGCTACCACCTGGGTTCCGAACTGCTGGCCGACCAGGAGTTCTCGACCATCGACGCCACCCTGCGCGCCGAAGCGCCGGAGCTGGTCGATCGCCTGAAATCGACGAAGGTCGCCATTGCGGGGCAGGAGCACATCGCCTACCAGTGGATCTCGATCCACTCCGGCCATGGCGGCGGCGCCGAGGCCGACCATTTCGAATGGGCGACGCAGGGCGCGCGCCTGGCCTTCCGCTTCGTGCCGGCGTCACAGCACGCCGAGTTGAAACATCATCTGCACCGCGGCTTCGTCAAGTTCGCCGGTGACCACCTCGAATTCTTCCAGCGCGTCAACGAAGCCTGATCTTTCCGGAGAGCACGACATGGCCAGCATCAATTTCTTCTCCCGCCTCGGCAACCTGTGGCGCGGCTTCATTTCCCTGTGGATCGCCGACGTCGAGAAGAACCATCCGGAAATCGCCTACGAGAACGCGATCAACGCGATGGTGACCAAGTACACCAAGCTCAAGTCCGCGACCGCCGCGATCATTCGCCGCCGCGACGAGATCGACCAGCGCGTCGATGCCGAACGCAAGGCGCTGGCCGCGGTCAACGCCGATCTGGAAACGGCGCTCGCCACCAACCAGGACGACCTCGCCCTGGTGTTGCTGCAGAAGAAATCGGCGGTGGAAGCCGAACTCGCGGGCCTGGGCAGCGAGGCCGAGCAGTCGAAGGTGGACGCCGACGACGCCAAGAACGCGCTGCTCGCGGTCAAGGGCGAGATCGGCAAGCTCAAGGCCGAGCGCGACCGCATGCTGGCCAAGATGCAGAGCGCGCAGGCCCGCATCGCGATCCAGTCGCAGCTCGACGGGCTCTCGGTGGACGCCGATGTGCAGGCGCTCGACAAGGTGCGCGACCACATCAAGAACACGATTTCCGAAGCCAACCTCGGCAAGGAGCTGCGCGATTCGGATCTCGACGTGCGGCTCGACAAGCTGCGCCAGCAGAGCGGCAACGTGACGGCGCGCGCGCAGCTCGACGAGCTGAAGAAGCAGCGCGCCGCGCAGGCGGCCAAGCAGATGTGAGCGCGTAGGAGCCAAGGCACTGGATTCCCGCCTTCGCGGGAATGACGAAGCCCGTCGTTCCCGCGCAGGCGGGACCCCAGCGATTCCCCTCACGCGCACGAGAACTCACGATGACCACGCCCCTCCCCCGCTGGGCCGACACCGTCCGCCGCAAATACCTCGGCGGCGAATCCTCGATGTTCGTGCTGCACCACAACGTCTTCGACGAGATCCTGCACGACGGCAAGTTCCATTCCCTGATCGACTTCCTCGCGCAGGTGATGCTCGACAAGACCAAGCAGACGATCCTGGTCTACGACCCCTCGTCCGGTGCGCGCTATGCCAAGCGCCCGTCGACGCTCGGCAAGAGCGAACAGCCGCTGGCCTTCGGCAAGCCGCCGGAAGAAGCGCTGTCGGCCATCGAGGCCGAGATCCTGCTGCGCAACAGCGCCGCGCTCATCGTGCCCTACGCCGGGGCCATCGCGCCGCCGGGCGACGATTCCATGCTCTCGCAGGCGGACCGCATCGCCGCCATCCGCCTGCACCGCTGGTCGATGAGCCCCGAGCTCGAGAGCAAGGACAACATCGTCTTCCTGCTCACCGAATCGCTGGCCGAACTCAATCCCAAGATCGTCTCCAACCCGCGCGTGGCCGCCGTGCAGGTGCCGCTGCCGGACCTGGAGGAGCGCAAGGCCGTCATCCGCCACGTCGACAAGTCGATCGACGAGAAGCACGTCGAGCGCCTGGCCGAGCATTCCTCGGGACTGCGCGCGGTGCAGATCGCGCAGCTGCTCACGCCGCGCGCCGATGCCGGACTCAACGAGGCCGAGCGCCTCAAGCTGATCCGCTCGCTGCTGGGCGATTCGCCGGATGCGGCCGAGCGTGCGACGAAGCTCGCCGCCATCACGGCAGGCATGGAGCCCGATGAAATCCGCCACCTCATCAATCCGGCGCACCCCCTGCCCGAAACCCGCGAGGGCGATCCCTACGCCGAAGTCATCGAGCTGGTGCACAAGCGCAAGCGCGAGATCATCGAAAAGGAATGCGCGGGGCTGATCGAGTTCGTCGACGCGCGCCTGGGCCTCGAAGCCGTCGGTGGCAACGAAGCGATCAAGGCCGAGCTGCAGCAGATCGCCAACTCAATCAAGAGCGGCGACAAGAACCGCGTGCCGATGGGCCTGCTGTTCGTGGGCCCGATGGGCACCGGCAAGACCTTCGTGGCGAAGTGCTTCGCCAAAAGCTCGGGGCTGTCGGCCGTCACGCTCAAGAACTTCCGCTCCAAGTGGGTCGGCTCCACCGAAGGCAATCTCGAGAAGGTGCTGGGCATGGTGAAGGCGCTCGGCCCCATCATCCTGATCATCGACGAAGGCGACCGCAGCTTCGGCGGCGGCACCGAAGAGAGCGACGGCGGCACCTCCTCGCGCGTGATCGCGCGTCTGAAGGAGTTCATGTCGGACACCGACAATCGCGGCAACGTGCTCTTCATCCTGATGACGAACCGGCCCGACAAGCTCGACGTCGACATCAAGCGCGCCGGCCGCCTCGATCGCAAGATCCCTTTCTTCTACAACGACATGGCCGAGGACGTGGAAGCGGTGCTCGGTGCGCTGTTCAAGCGCTACGGCATCGACGCGTTCGAACTGAAGTCGTGTTCGCCGCGCCTGGTCGGCTACTCCAACGCCGATCTCGAAGCGCTGACGCTGGTGGCCCTCAACGCCGCGCGCGAGGCCGGCGGCCCCATGACGGCCGAAATCTTCACCAAGGCCGTCGACGATTACGTGCCGGCGCGCGACGCCGGCATGCTCGAGTACATGGAAATGCTGGCCGTGTTCGAGGCTTCGCGCCGCAGCATGCTGCCGCGCCGTTATCGTGAAATGACGCAGGGCGCGTTCAACGAACGCCTGCGCGAGCTCAAGCGCGAACTGCGCATCTGACCTTCCCGGAGACCCCCATGACCCTGTCCGAAGCTTCCCTCGACCTCCACCACGTGCAGGCCATCGTGCGCGCCATGCACGAGGTCGCCCTGGCCGACGGCATGCATGATGCCGAGCGCGTGATGTTGCGCGGCTTCTACGATGCCTGCCAGGAAGATGCGCGTGCCCTCACCTCCTTCGATGAACTGATCGCCACGCCCTTCGACGCGGCGGCGGCGCGGGAGATCTTCGCCACGGCGGAACAGCGCAGCGCACTGATCCAGTCCTGCGTGCTGCTGGCCTATGCCGACGGCAAGTACACCGAGGGCGAGCGCCGCCAGGTGAAGACCTATGCGGATGCGGTCGGCATGTCGGAGATCGACCTGCTGGCCGTGGAGAACGGCGTGGCCGACCACCTGATGCAGCAGATCTCGCGCATCAGCAACGTCGACGCGCTGCAACAGGTGAGCGCGGAACTCGAAGGGCGCTGAGCCCGGCAGCCCGCCGGCATGGACACGCGCAGCGGGCATCCCTGGCGCTCCGCGCTGGGGCTGCTGCTCACGGGTATCGCGCTGCTGCTGCTCTGGCAGGTGCCGTGGCTGGGCTGGATCGCCTGGCCGTTCCGCCTGTTCGGCACCTTCACGCACGAACTGAGCCATGGCCTCGCGGCCGCCGCCACCGGCGGGGAACTGCAGCGCTTCGTGGTCAATCCCGATCTTTCCGGCATGGCCTGGTCGGCAGGTGGCATACGCTGGATCGTGGCGAGCGCGGGCTACA
Source organism: uncultured Aquimonas sp. (assembly GCA_946481615.1). The sequence continues at coordinate 17,623 of CAMLOR010000011.1, read as the reverse complement.
TCGGCAGCGCCGTGTTCGGTGCCATGCTGGTGCTCGCGTCGCGCGTACTGCCGGCGCGCGGCGTGTTGCTGTTCCTGGGCGCTTCGCTATTGCTGCTGTGCGGCCTTTACGTGCGCAACGTCTTCGGTGCCGTCAGCGGCCTGCTCCTCGGCGCGACACTGGTGATCGCGGGCATGTACCTGCAACGCGCCTGGGCCGAGGCGCTGCTGCTGGTGTTCGCCGTGCAGTCGATGCTGGAAGGTTTCGGCAGCCTGATCGGTCTGTTTCACCTCTCGCGCGGCGGCGAAGTGCACACCGACGCCCACACGCTGGCCCAACTGAGCGGACTCCCCGCGCCCGTGTGGGCGGTGCTGTGGGCGGTCGCGTCGGTCGCCGTCTGTCTCGCCGTCCTCGGCATGGCATTCCGGCGGTCTGCTTCGAACGGGCCCGGCTAGTTCTCCCCACGGATCAGTGCAATCGGCGAACCCCGCGCGTTCCGGAGAGTGCCCGTCAGGGGCGTTTCCGAGGTTCTCCGCCATGTCCCGTCTCCTCCGCCGCTTGCCGGTCCTGTTGCTTGCGTCCTTCCCGTTCGCCCCGTGCCCCGCCGCGCATATCGACGCCGGCACATCGCATGCCTGCGCCGTCGTGGACGGCGGCGTGCAGTGCTGGGGCGACAATTCAAGCGGAGCCTTGGGCAATCCGTCCTTCGGTGAATCGGCTTTCGCCCTCGATGTCGTGGGGCTGGAGCCGGGAACCGGCAAAGGAGTCACCTCCATCGCCACCGCGCGCGGTTCGAGTTGCGCTGTCGTCGATGGCGGGCTGCTGTGCTGGGGCGACAATTTCAACTTTCAGCTGGGCAATGGCGATGCGGATACCCGGCTTCTGCCGACACCGGTAAGCGGCCTGGCGCCTGGCAGCGGGAAAAATGTCACCGCGGTCGCGGTCGGCTCGTACCACACGTGCGCTGTCGAGTCCGGCGGTGTCTTGTGCTGGGGCAAGAATTCCAACGGGCTACTGGGAGACGGCACCAGCACGACGCGTCCAACCCCGGTGCCTGTCACAGGCCTGGAGCCCGCAACAGGAAAAGGCGTCGTCGCCATCGCTGCAGGCGTAGAGCACACCTGCGCTGCCGGAGTGTTCGGTCTCAAATGTTGGGGCAGAAATCGTCATCCCGTCTTTGGGGCAGACAATCAGTCGGACGCGCCTCTGCTCATCTCCGGCCTGCCGGGGCCGATTTCGGTGATCGATATCGCCGACAGAACGACGTGCGTGGTCAGCGGCACATTGCAGTGTTGGGGAAACGGTCCGCTTGGCGACGGGACGGAGTCGGACTCCGATACGCCGGTTACCGTTCCTTTCCTGCCCACGCCAGTCACTGCAGTGAGCATCGGCGTCGCGGGTACCCAGCTTGGCGATCGCCATACCTGCGCGATCGCCTCCGGAAACGCCTATTGTTGGGGGCGAGGCGAGTACGGGCAGATCGGCGATGGGAATCTCTCCAGGCGATTGCTACGGCAGCCGGTCCAGAACTTCGATGCTTCGAACGGAGGCGTTGCCACCGAAATCGCAGCCGGCGAAATCCATACCTGCGGCTTGCACACCGCCCAAGGCCTGAAGTGCTGGGGCGGTGTCGCGTTCGGCTTCATCGGCGACGGGAGCCATGCACGCGAACTCCAACCTGCGGCCGTCGCCGGTCCCGCCGGAAGTGGCGCCACCCGGCTTGCGGCCGCGGGTACGCACAGCTGTGCGGTGATCGCGTCGAACGTCTGGTGCTGGGGCGGCAACCGCGATGGCGAACTTGGCGACGGCAGCCACACCACGCGCTACGCCCCCGTGCAGGTCCCGAACCTCGGCAACGTGACATCTGTCAGTGCAGGGACTTCCCATTCCTGCGCAGTCCGTGTGGGACAAGTCTGGTGCTGGGGCTCCAATATCAGCGGCCAGCTGGGTCAGGATCCCGGCGTGCTGCAACAATCCAGCGCTCCCGTGCAAATGGTGGGCTTGCCTCCCATCGCGCAGGTGATTGGCGGTGAGGGCACCCACACCTGCGCCATCACGACGGCCGGCGCACTCTACTGCTGGGGGAACAACTCCTACGGCCAGACCGGCGCGGCGAATCCGGATGGAAGCGCCAGCAGCACGGAAACATGGAAACCTCACCTCGTGCTCGCCAGCGGCGTGTCCAACGCTTCGCTTGGGCCTACTCATACCTGCGCGGTCGTTCTGGGAGGCCTTGCCTGCTGGGGGTTGGACGGTGCGGGCGAGTTGGGCAACGGACCCGGCGGCGGCGGGCCCTCGCCGGGCGAAGTCGTTGGAATGGGGCCAGGCTCAGGCGTAACGATGGTGAGTGCCGGACATTTCCGCACATGCGCCGTGATCAACGCAGGTGCGCAGTGCTGGGGCCTGGATTACGAGTCCACGTTGTCCGGCGCTCTCGCGTTCTCGGAAGTTCCGCAGCCGGTCGGACTGCCGGCCGGCAGTGGAGTGACGACCATCTCCGCCGCGATATCGTCGACATGCGCCATCGTTGCGGGGTCCGCAAAATGCTGGGGATTTGGCCGCCTGGGATCTCTTGGCACCGGCGACGTGCTCAGTCGCGACACGCCCGCACCTGTTTCAGGGCTGTCGAGTGTTTCTGCCCTGGTCACGACGGGATACCACTCGTGCGCCATCTCTTCCGGCGCCGTGAAGTGCTGGGGGTGGACCATGGATGGTCGCCTCGGGACCGAGGCGGCCGGAACACGCAACCTGCCGACTGCAGTGGTTTCAAACACCCTCTTCCGCTCGGGTTTCGAATAATCCGGACGATCGCTAACGGCGCGTGGCGATCCACGCGTCGATGTGCTTCTCCAGCGCCGCCAGCGGTACCGAGCCGGTCGCGAGCACCGCATCGTTGAAATCGCGCAGGTCGAACTTTCCGCCCAGCGCCTTCTGAGCACGCTCGCGCAGCTCCAGGATCTTCAGCTGGCCGATCTTGTAGGCCAGCGCCTGGCCCGGCGTGCCGATGTAGCGGTCGATCTCGTTGACGATGTCCTGCTCGGTCTTGGGCGCGTTGGCCTTGAAGTAGTCGATCGCCTTCTGCCGGCTCCAGCCCTTGTAGTGCATGCCGGTGTCGACGACCAGGCGCACCGCGCGCCACATGTCGTAGGCGAGCTGGCCCATGCGGTCGTACGGATCGTCGTAAAGCCCCATCGGGTAGCCGAGCGATTCGGCGTAGAGGCCCCAGCCTTCGCCATAGGCCACGAAATAGGCCACGCGACGGAACATCGGTTGTTCGGGCATTTCAAGGCCCAGGGCGAACTGGAAGTGATGGCCGGGAACGGCTTCGTGCAGCGAGAGCGGCACCATCTCCCACTTCGGGCGCACTTCGGGCTTGTAGAGGTTGACGTAGTAGTAGCCGGCGCGCGAACCATCGGCGGCACCGGGCTGGTAGTACGCCGTGGTGGTGTCGGGCGCGCTGGTCATCGGGATCGGGCGCACGCCGTAGGGCATGCGCGGGAGCGTGCGGAACACTTTCACCAGCTCCGGATCGATGCGCTTGGACAGTGCCTGATACGCCTGCAGCAACTCTTCCGGGGTCTTGTAGAAATACCTGGGATCGCTGCGCAGGTGCGAGAAGAATTCCTCCAGCGTGCCCTGAAAGCCGACTTCCTTGCGCACGGCCTCCATTTCGCCGCGGATGCGCGCCACTTCCTTCAGGCCGAGCTCGTGGATGGCGTCCGGCGTGAGATCGGTGGTGGTGTAGTAGCGCGCCAGGAACTCGTACCAGGCCTTGCCGTCTGGCCGTTCCGACGCGGCCACGGCTTCGGGCGCCGCCGCCAGATACGACTCGTTGTAGAAGGCTGCAAGGCGCTCGTAGGCGGGAAGCACGACTTCGGCGATCACCTTCCTGGCTTCGGTGCGGATGCGCTCGCGCTCGGCCATCGGAATCGCATCGGGAAATTCGCGGAAGGCGTTGTAGTAGGCACTCTGCTCGGCCTGTTCGACGCGCTGCGCCTGCAGCTGCGCCGGAACGCGCTGCAGGATCACCTTCGGCGGCACCACGCCGGCCTCGACACCCTGCTTCATCAGCACGATGCTCTGATCGGTGAGCGTGCCGTAGCCACGCAGGCGCGCCAGCCAGTCGTCGTAATCCTTCGCCGTGCGCAAGGGCAACTGCTCGGTCAACTCGTGCAGCGACTGCAGTCCGCCCTGGTGCGAGATCGGCATCAGGTATTCACGGAAGCGCTGGCGCTCGATCTGGCGCTCGAGCTGCCATTGGAAGGTATCGTAGTTGAGCTGGTCGGCCGGCGGCAGCGCGGCCCGGTCGATCGCGTTCAGCCGCTGCAGCGCGGCCTTGTCGGCCGCCTGCGATCGGGCGATCGCCTCGAGGCTCGCGTCCGGCAGCCTGTCGTTGTAGCGGTTGTCGCCGTAGAACGTCGCGTTGATGGGGTTCTCGCGCAGGCCGCGGTCCCATTCGTCGTCGAACAGGCGGCGCAGATCGCTGCGGGCGTCGCCGAAGACGGCGGTGGATACGAGCAACAATGCCGCGGCCAGGTAGCGCATCGAATCGCCTCCGAAGGGATGGCGGGATTATGCGCGAGCCGGCGATCGAAGGGCTCGAACCGCGCGGTCAGCGATCTTCGGTGGTGAAGCTCTCGCCGCACCCGCACTCGGCGGCGGCATTCGGGTTGCGGAACACGAACTGCTGGTTGAGCCCCGACTTCACGAAGTCGATCTCGGTGCCGTCGACCAGTTCCAGCGAGTCGGCATCCACCAGCACCCGCACGCCGTCCTGCTCGAAGACGCGGTCGTCGTCGGCCTGGCTCTTCGCCATGTCGACCTGGTAGCCCCAGCCCGAGCAGCCCGTGCGCTTGACGCCGAAGCGCAGGCCGACGGTGTCGGGCTGTTCGGCGAGGTAGCGTTTGATGCGCTCGAGCGCGGCGTCGGTGAGTTTGATGCCCATGGCAGTCAGTATAATGGCCGTCTGCCCGGACTTGGGCGCTCATTCGTGGAGATTCAAGGCATGTCAGTGGTCAGCGTCCAAGAGGCGCTGTCGGGCGGTATCGCCGCCGGCAGCGAAGTCACCGTCCGCGGCTGGGTCCGCACGCGGCGCGACTCCAAGGCCGGCCTGTCCTTCGTGAATCTGAGCGACGGCTCCTGCTTCGATCCGATCCAGGTCGTGGCGCCGGCGGAACTTGCCAACTACGAATCCGAAGTGAAGAAGCTCACGGCGGGCTGCGCCGTGGTGGCCACCGGCAAACTCGTCGAATCGCAGGGCCAGGGCCAGGGTTTCGAGCTGCAGGCGAACAGCGTCGAGGTCGTCGGCTGGGTCGAGGATCCGGAAACCTATCCGATCCAGCCCAAGGCGCATTCGCTGGAATTCCTGCGCGAAGTCGCGCATCTGCGCCCGCGCACCAACCTGTTCGGCGCCGTCACGCGCATCCGCCACTGCCTGGCGCAGGCGGTGCACCGCTTCTTCCACGAGAACGGCTTCTACTGGATCAACACGCCGATCATCTCGACCTCCGACGCCGAGGGCGCGGGCCAGATGTTCCGCATCTCCACGCTTGACCTCGCCAACCTGCCGCGCGATGCGCAGGGCGCCGTCGATTTCTCGAAGGATTTCTTCGGCAAGGAAGCCTTCCTCACGGTCTCGGGCCAGCTCAATGTCGAGGGTTACTGCCTCGCGCTTTCGAAGGTCTACACCTTCGGCCCGACGTTCCGCGCCGAGAACAGCAACACGGCACGGCACCTGGCCGAGTTCTGGATGATCGAGCCGGAAGTGGCGTTCGCCGATCTGAACGACAACGCCAACCTCGCCGAGGCTTTCCTCAAATACCTGTTCAAGACGGTCCTGCAAGAACGTGCGGACGATCTGGGCTTCATCGTCGACCGCGTCGAGAAGACCGCGATCTCGCGCCTGGAGAACTTCCTGGCGCAGCCGTTCGAGCGCATCGACTACACCGATGCCGTGACGCTGCTGCAGAAGTCCGGCCACAAGTTCGATTTCCCGGTCGAATGGGGCCTGGACCTGCAGACCGAGCACGAGCGCTGGCTGACCGAGCAGCACGTCGGCCGCCCGGTGGTGGTGATGAACTACCCCGAGCACATCAAGTCGTTCTACATGCGCCTGAACGACGACGGCAAGACGGTGGCGGCGATGGACGTGCTGGCGCCGGGCATCGGCGAGATCATCGGCGGTTCGCAGCGCGAGGAGCGTCTGGACATCCTCGACAGCCGCATCGCCAAGTTCGGCCTCGATCCCGCGCACTACCAGTGGTATCGCGACACGCGCCGCTACGGCACCGTGCCGCATGCCGGCTTCGGCCTGGGTTTCGAGCGTCTCGTGGTGTATGTGGCCGGTCTGTCGAACATCCGCGACGCCATCCCGTTCCCGCGCACGCCAGGCCACGCCGAGTTCTGATCGCGTGCTCACCTTCCTCGCCCTGCTCGGCGTCGCGGTCGCGATTTCCGGCTTCATGGCCTTCGTGTTCTTCTGGCCGATGGCGCTGGTGCACCTGCGCGACCGCCACGGCGAGAAGCTGCGCGCCTTCGGCAACTTCGCCTTCGCCGATCCGGGCGCGCTGCGCTGGCTGATGTCGGGGCGCTACCGCGAGCTGCGCGATCCTTCGCTCAATGGCCTAGCCACCCCGGCGAGGGTGTCGCTGTGGTCGATCGTGATCAGCCTCGCGGCCTCGGGCGTGCTGGTGCTGTTCGCACAGGGAAGCGGCGCATGAACGAAGAATGGTGGGTGGCCTCGCTCGGCAGGACGCTGGTCTGGGCGCGATTGCGCGTGCTCGAATCGGGCACCGCGGAGGTCTTCGACTGCGACGGCAAGACGTTGACCTACGACAGCGAGGACAGCGCGCGCGGCGCGCTGCTCGATGCCGAGTTCCGCGCCTTCGAGGGCCTCGACGAGGACGACGCGCAGGCGCTGGGTTTCTCGCTGCAGGCCGTGCAGCCGCCGCAGGCGCAGGATGACGAGGCGCTGCGCGAGCGCATGTTCCAGCCGCTGCCGACGGTGCAATGAGCCTCTACACGCCGCGCCACTTCGCCGAGAGCGATCTGGCCGCGCTCGACGCGCTGTTCGAACGCGACGCCTTCGTCACGCTGGTCAGCACCGACGAAAACGGCCTGCCGTTCGCCTCGCACCTGCCCGTGCTCTACCGGCGTGAAGGCGATCGCGTCCTGATCGAGGGCCACTGGGCGCGCCCGAATCCGCAGGCGCGCCACGAGGTGCCGGTGCTGATGATCGTGCATGGCCCGCACGCCTACCTCTCGCCCGGCTGGTATCCCGACAAGCACGAGGCGGCGCGTGTGCCGACCTGGAACTACGCCGTCGCGCATCTGCAGGGCAGGCTGCGCATCAGCGACGATCCGGCCGCGCTCGCCGATCTCGTCTCGCGCCTGAGCGAGCGCTACGAGCCCACGGTCGGCAACGACTGGCGCTTCGAAGCCGGACGCGAAGACCATGCGCGGCAGCTGCGCGGCATCGTGGCCTTCGCGTTCGAGCCCGAGCGCATCGAACTGAAGTTCAAGCTCAGCCAGAATCATCCGGAAGCCAACGTGCGCGCAGCCGCTGCGGGCCTGCAGGCGCTGGGCCGGCCGCACGCCGACGAAATCGCCGCGCTGATGCTCGATCGCCTCGCGCGGCGCTGAACAGGAGCACGCGATGGACCTCAATCTCGCCGGCCGCCACGCCCTCGTGTGCGGCGGTTCCGAAGGCATCGGCCGCGCGGCGGCCATCGAACTGGCCCAACTGGGCGCGAACGTGACGGTGCTCGCGCGCCGCGAGGAAGCACTGCGCGAACTCGCCGCCGCCCTGCCCCGCAACGGCGTGGCGCAGACGCACGGCTGGATCGCCGCCGATGCGAACGACACCGCTGCGTTGCGCGCGCGGATCGCCGCAGCGGCGACCGCGCATCCCTTCCACGTCCTCGTCAACAACAGCGGCGGACCGCCCGGCGGTCCGGCGCACACGGCCGGCGACGACGCCTTCCTCGCCGCCTTCCGCCAGCATCTGTTGGCCGCCCAGGCCTGCGTGCAGGCAGTGCTGCCCGGCATGCGCGACGCCCGCTACGGCCGCATCGTCAACGTCGTCTCGACCTCGGTCTACGAGCCCATCCCCAACCTCGGCGTTTCCAACACCGTCCGCGGCGCGGTCGCGGGATGGGCCAAGACGCTCTCGCGCGAGCTCGGTGGCGACGGCATCACGGTCAACAACGTGCTGCCCGGCTATACGCGCACCCAGCGCCTCGATCAGATCCTGCGCGACCGTTCCGTCGCCAGCGGCAAACCGCAGGACGAGATCGCCCGGACGATGCTGGCGTCCGTCCCCGCCGCGCGCTTCGCCGAACCGCACGAGATCGCCGCTGCGATCGCCTTCCTCGCCTCGCCGGCCGCCGGCTATATCAACGGCGTGAGCCTTGCGGTCGACGGCGGACGCATGCAGTCGATCTGACGGCTGCCGCACGTCGACCGGGATGTAAAGAACCGGTTTTCTGTGACCGACTTCCCATCTCTGGCCCACTGAGGTAGCGTGAGCTATAGACGCGCATGTGTGCCGGGCCAGGGGGTCCAAGCATGCGCGGACTTCGGGGGACATCGACGTGCATACCAAGCAACCTCGCCGCCGTCACGGCGGCATGGCCGTTCTTGCCGTTTTCACCGGCCTTCTTTGCGCCACTGCCGCTTTCGGCGCCAGCGCGCCTCCCGCCGCCACCGGCAAGGGATCGAGCGCTTCGGCACGCATCCTGGATGCGCGCGTCAACCACAAGGCGGCCTACGCCAGTGCCACCGCCGCGCGCCCCGGCGCCGAGCAGGCCGCACTCGCCGAGGCGCTCCGCCAATCGGCGGCGATCGCCGGCGCGCTGCGCAGCCTGCAGCGTACGCAGCCCGGCCTGGCCGTGGACTTCTCCGGCACGACCGGCGCACCCAGTTCGGTTTCGAACCGGCGCGGGACGCTCACGGAGGCAGCGCCCGGACGCGCCAGCGAGCCGATCGTGCGCGATTTCATGCGCCGCAACGCTTCGCTCTTTGGCCTGTCTTCATCCGATCTCGACGACCTCGTCGCGCTGGGCGACAGCGCCGGCGGCAAGAGCGGCATGCGCATGCTGCGCATGGAACAGCGCATCGACGGCCGCCCGGTGTTCCAGAGCGAAACCCGTTTCCTGCTCGATCGCCAGGGGCGCCTGGTCAAGAGCACCGGCCAGCTGGTGCCCGATGCGCGCGCGCGCGTCGATGCCTTCGAACCGGCGGCGCTGATCTCCGCGCCGCAGGCGGTGGCCAACCTGCTCGCCTCGGCCGGCAGGACGGCCAGCCCGGCCTCGTTCACCGTCGGATCGAATGTCGACGGCAAGCTGACCCTCGCCGAATCCGACAGCCACGTCGCGGGTGAGATCACCGCGCGCGAAATCCTCTTCCCGCTGGCGCCCGGCCTGCTGGTGCCGGCCTGGTCGCTGGTGGTCTTCACCGAAGGCGAACAGGACTGGTACGCCGTGGTCGACGCCGAAACCGGCGATCTGCTGTGGCGCAAGAACATCCGTGCCAATGTTTCCGCCCACGATGCGCGCTTCCGGGTGTATGTGCAGGCCGACGGCGTCACCCCCGCCGACAACCCGGCGCCGCACTCGCCCACCACCGTGACGCCCGGCGCGAACACGCAGTTCCCCGAGATCGCGCCGACCATCGTGAGCATGCATACCGCGCAGGATCCGGTGGCCAGCCCGAACGGCTGGATCGACGACTGCCCGGGCGGCATATGCACGGCCAATGAAACCCAGACGCTGGGCAACAACGTGCTGGCCTGCCTCGATCGCGCCGCCCCTGCCAACGTGTGCGACACCGATGCGGGTAGCGTGCTGGACGGCAATGGCCGCCCCGTCGGCAACCCGGACACCAACGGCCGCGACCGCGACTTCCTGGGTACCGCGCCGCGCGACTTCCAGACCAGCTACCTGCCGCCTCCGCAGGGCGGCGATCCCGAGGCCGGCCAGACCGCCACGGGTGCCGGCGCCTCGGGCACCAACGCGCAGGACCAGTTCCGCCGCGGCGCGGTGACGCAGCTGTTCTACATCACCAACTGGTACCACGATCGCCTGCATTCGCTCGGCTTCGACGAGGCTTCGGCGAACTTCCAGCAGACCAACTTCAGCGGCATGGGCCTGGGCGGCGACCGCGTGCAGGCCGACGCGCAGGACAACGCCGGCACCAACAACGCGAACTTCGCGACCCCGCCGGACGGCGTCGCGGGCCGCATGCAGATGTTCCGCTTCACCGGCCCGACCATCGATCGCGACGGCGGCCTCGACGCCGAAATCGTCATCCATGAACTCACGCATGGCACCAGCAACCGCCTCGTGGGCAACGGCGCCGGCCTGAACTGGGACATCGCGGCGGGCATGGGCGAGGGCTGGAGCGACTTCTATGCGCTCTCCCTGCTCAACAACACCAACGCCGACGATCCGGACGCGAGCTATGCCGCCGGCAGCTACGCGACCTACAAACTGGGCGGACTGCTCGACAACTATCTCTACGCGATCCGCCGCTTCCCCTACAGCACCGACAACGCCGTCAACCCGCTCACCTGGGCCGACGCCGACGACGTCACCAACAACCTGGGTGGCGGCATCGCTCCGGACCCGCTCGGCTTCAACGACAACGGCGGCATGGAAGTCCACAACTCCGGCGAAATCTGGGCCCTGACGCTGTGGGAAGTGCGCAGCCGCATCATCGCCGACCCGGCCGGCGCCAATGGCGACGTGCCGACCGGCAACGAGACCATGCTGCAGATCGTCACCGACGGCCTGAAGTTGACGCCGATCGATCCGAATTTCATCGACGCGCGCGACGCGCTGTTCGAGGCCGACTGCGCCAACAACGGCTGCGCCAACGAAGAATCGATCTGGGCCGGCTTCGCCGACCGCGGTCTGGGCTACGGCGCCAACTCGCCCTACAACACGATGTTCGGCTACACCGGCGGCCATCTGGGCATCAAGGAATCCTTCGAGGTGCCGAAGCTCGACGTGGTGGACGCCACGACGGACGTCACCATCGACGATGCTTCGTCCAACAACAACGGCGCGCTCGACCCGGGCGAAGCGGTGCGCATCAGCGCCCGTCTGAGCAACCCGTGGCGCGCCGCGGCCAAGGGCGTGGCTTCGGCCACCGCCACGCTCTCGACCGCGACCCCGGGCGTGACGATCTACGACGCCGATTCGACCTACGGCGCCATCGCGGCGCAGGGCGACGCCGTCGGCGACAGCTTCCTCTTCACCATCGCGCCCACCGTGCCCTGCGGCAGCGCGATCGACTTCACGCTGACGGTCACCTCCGCGCTCGGCACCACCCAGACGACGTTCCGCCTGCGCGTGGGCACCGCCACGGGCACCGGCCCGGTGGTCACCTACACGAAAGATCCGAGCCCCGACGTGGGCATCCCGGACAACTTCCCGCACGGCGTGAGCGACACGATATCCATCACCGACGACTTCGAGATCGCCGATCTGGATCTGCGCTTCGACAGCGTGACGCACACCTTCACCGGCGATCTGACCGGCATGCTGCGTTCGCCCGGCGGCATCGGCGTGGACTTCATGTCGCTTATCGGCGGTCTCATCGACGGCGGCCCCGGCGACAACATCGTCAACATGGTGATCGACGACGACGTCGCCGCCATCGCCGCCAACGACATGGTGCAGGCCACCTCGGCCGCGGCGCCGTACACGAAATCCTGGCTGCCCACCTTCAACTCGCCGTGGACGACTCTCGCGGGCTTCCCGGCGCCGGACGCCGTCGGCAACCTCAGCCGCTACGACGGCACCAGCACGGCGGGCACCTGGACGTTGCACATGTCCGACCAGTTCCTGGCGGATTCCGGCACGCTCAACGCATGGTCGCTGCTCGTCACACCGGTGCAGTTCAGCTGCACGGCCTTCGCGCCCAGCCTCGGGCTGACCGCGACCAAGAGCGTGAGCGGCACCTTCCGCACGGGCAACACCGTCACCTACACCATCACGCTGACCAACAGCGGCACCGCCGGTCAGGCCGACAACGCGGGCGACGAGTTCACCGACGTGCTGCCCGCGGCCCTCGACCTCGTCAGCGCCACGGCGAGCAGCGGTACCTCGGTCGCCGATACCGGCACCAACACGGTCACGTGGAACGGCATGCTCGCTCCGCTGGGCGGCAGCGTCACGATCACGATCACGGCCACCATCGATGCCGGCGTGCAGGGCGCGACGATCAGCAACCAGGGCACGATGTCGTTCGACGCGGACAGCAACGGCAGCAACGAATCGTCGCTGGTCACGGACGATCCGGGCACCGGCGCCTCCGGCGATCCCACCGCCTTCATCGTCGAATCCGCCGACCTGAGCGCCACGCAGACGGTGAGCGGCGCGTTCACGCGCGGCAGCACGGCGATCTACACGGTGACCTTGAACAACGCCGGCACGGGTGCCTCGCTCGACAACGCCGGCGACGAATTCACCGAGACCTTGCCCGCGGGCCTCACGCTGGTGAGCGCCTCCACCACCAGCGGCACGGCGGTGGCCAACGTGGGCACCGGCACGGTGACCTGGAACGGCAGCATCCCGGCCGGTGGCAGCGTCACGATCACCATCAACGCGACGGTCGACGCATCCGCCAGCGGCACCGTGTCCAGCCAGGGCACGGTCTCGTTCGACGCCGACCTCGACGGCACCAACGAAACCACAGGTCTCACCGACGACCCGGGCACCGGCGCGCAGGGCGACGCCACCGCCTTCGTCGTGCAGTTCGCGCAGGTGACGGGCACCAAGGCCGTCGCCGGTTCGTTCGTGCCCGGCACGCAGATCACCTACACCATCGTCCTGGCGAACTCCGGCAGCATCGCCGCCGGCGACAATGCCGGCAACGAGCTCACCGACGTGCTGCCCGCGACGCTCACGCTGGTGTCGGCGAACGCGACCTCCGGCACCGCGGTGGCCGACACGGGCACCAACACGGTGACCTGGAACGGCACCGTTGCGGCCGCCGGCGATGTCACCCTGACGATCACCGCGGCCATCGCGCCCGATTCGATCGGCGTGGTCGTGGCCAACCAGGCCAACATCGCCTTCGACGGCAATGCCGACGGCAGCAACGAGAGCTCTGCGGTCACCGACGATGCGTCGACGGCCGCCGTCGACGACGCCACCGTCTTCATCGTGAGCGGACCGCACCTGATCGCCGAAAAGTCCGTCACCGGCACCTTCCTGCCCGGCGGCCTCGTCACCTACACCATCGTGCTGGGCAACAACGGCAACCAGCCGATGGGCAACGGCGACGGCCACGAGATGACCGACGTCCTGCCGGCCAGCCTCGACCTCGAATCGGCCACGGCGACCGCCGGAGCGATTTCCGCGGTAGGCGACACCGTCCACTGGGACGGCGCGCTGGTCGTGGGCGCGAGCGTGACGGTCACCATCGTCGCCACCATCGAGGACGATGCCACGGGCACCATCGGTAACCAGGCCAGCCTGTCCTACGATGCCGACGACAACTCGGTGAATGAGTCGACCGGCCTGAGCGACGACCCTGCCCTGCCCGGCACGGCCGATGTCACCTCGTTCTCGCTCTCGGGCGCCGATCTGCAGATCAGCAAGAGCAACGGCGTGGACGGCGTGGTGTCCGAACTCGACACCGTCTACACGATCGAGGTGGCGAACGGCGGACCCGAAGCGGTGGTCGGCGCGCGCGTGCGCGATCTGCTGCCGCTGCAGTTGCGCGATGCCGAGTGGACCTGCACGGCCGTCGGGACGACCTGCCCCGCCACGGGCAGCACGGGCAACATCGACGTGCTGGTGGATCTGCCGGTGAACGCGATGATCACCTTCGAGCTCGTGGCCGAAGTGTCGCCGGACGACGGCAGCAGCGTTTCCAACACGGCCACCGTCGAGACGCCGCCGAACATCCCGGAACTCGACGCCAGCGACAACAGCGCCACCGACACCGACGTGATCCGCCCGATCGGCATCTTCGCCGATGGCTTCGAAACGGTGCCGCAGGCCAAGCTGCGCTGGCCGCCCTCGGCCAAGACGCTCGAGGCGCTCGGCGGCCGCTGAGGCAACCGCAGGGGCGCGGCCGCCGCGCCGCGCCCCTGTCAATCCCTTCTTGCGGCGGCGGTGCGCGGGTAAGCTCGCGCCATGTCTCCGCGACTTTCCCATTTCATCGCCGGCTCGGAACAGGCGCCCGCCTCCGGCGCCTGGCTCGATGTACACGCTCCTGCGACCGGCAATGTCCACGCACGCGTCGCGGCCGGCGATGCACGGGATGTCGAACGCGCGGTGCATGCCGCGCGCGCCGCGTTCCCGCCGTGGCGCGCCCTGCCCGCCTCGCAGCGTGCGCGCTGGCTCGAGCGCCTGGCCGAGGGCATCGAACAGCGCATCGATGCCTTCGCGCAGGCCGAAGCACTGGACGGCGGCAAGCCGTTGGCACTGGCGCGCAACGCCGAGATACCGCGCGCCGTGTCGAACCTGCGCTTCTTCGCCGCCGCGGCGACGCAGTTCGCCAGCGAATCGCACCACGACGAAGCCGGCCTGAACTACACGCTGCGCCAGCCGCTGGGCGTGGTCGGCTGCATCAGCCCGTGGAACCTGCCGCTATATCTGTTCACCTGGAAGATCGCGCCGGCACTCGCGGCAGGCAACACGGTGGTGGCCAAGCCCAGCGAGATCACGCCGCTCACCGCCTGGATGCTGGGCGAGGTGGCGCGCGAGATCGGCCTGCCTTCGGGCGTGCTCAACATCGTGCACGGCGAAGGCGCGGCGGTCGGACAGGCCATCGTCGAGCATCCCGATGTCAAGGCGGTGTCCTTCACCGGCAGCACCGCGGTCGGAAAGAAGATCGCTGCGCTGTGCGCGCGCGATCTGAAGAAAGTCTCGCTCGAGCTGGGCGGCAAGAATCCGACCCTCGTGTTCGCCGACGCGCCGCGCGCCAAGCTGTTCGATACGCTGGTGCGCAGCGCCTTCCAGAATTCCGGGCAGATCTGCCTGTGCGGTTCGCGCATCCTCGTCGAGCGCAGTTTCTACGACGAGTTCCGCGACGCCTTCGTGGCACGCGCACGGGTGCTCGAACCGGGCAAGGATCTCGGCCCGCTCGTCTCGCAGGCGCACTTCGACAAGGTGATGGGCCATCTCGACCTGGCGCGCGAGGAAGGCGGACGCATCCTCACCGGCGGCAAGGCCCTCGAGCGCGATGGCTGGTTCATCGAACCCACCGTGATCGAAAACCTCGGCCCGCACTGCCGCACCAACACGGAGGAAATCTTCGGCCCGGTGGTGACGCTGCAATCCTTCGACGACGAAGCCCACGCGATCCAGCTCGCCAACGCCACGCCCTACGGCCTGGCCGCATCGATCTGGACGCGCGACCTCGGCCGCGCGCACCGCACGGCGGCGCAGGTGGACGCCGGCATCGTGTGGATCAACACCTGGCTGATGCGCGATCTGCGCACGCCCTTCGGCGGCATCAAACACTCCGGCCTCGGGCGCGAAGGCGGCAACGAGGCCATGCGCTTCTTCACCGAAGCGCGCAACGTGTGCATCGACCTGGGAGCCTCATGACGCAGCTGAAGTCGTTGCTCGACAGCAACAAGGCCTGGGCCGCGCGCATGCGCGCCGAGGACCCGGATTTCTTCAAGAAACTCGGGCGCCAGCAGGCACCGGAATACCTGTGGATCGGCTGCTCCGATTCGCGCGTGCCGGCCAACCAGGTCACCGGCCTGGCACCGGGTGAGGTGTTCGTGCATCGCAACGTGGCGAACGTGTGTTCGCACGGCGATCTCAACTGCCTGGCGGTGATGCAGTTCGCCGTCGACGTACTCAAGGTGCGCCACATCATCGTCTGCGGCCACTACGGCTGCGGCGGCGTGCACGCGGTGCTCACCGGCGAGCGCGTCGGCCTGGCCGACAACTGGCTGCGGCACGTCGGCGATGTCGCCATCAAGCATGCCGGCGTGCTCGAGGCCATCGACCTCGAGGCGCTACGCCATGCCCGCCTGTGCGAACTCAACGTGATCGAGCAGGTCGTCAACGTCTGCCAGACCACCGTGGTGCAGGACGCCTGGGCGCGCGGCCAGCCGCTTTCGGTGCATGGCTGGATCTACGGCCTGCTGGACGGACGCATCCGCGAACTGGGCTTCGGCGTGGACAAGCCCGAGGACATCCAGGCCACCTACGCCAGCGCCATCGACACCATCCGCGAAGGACGCACCGCGCCATGAGCGACGTCATCCAGGCTTCGACCGCGCCGCGGCCCGTCGGGGTCTATCCGCATGCGCGCCGCGTCGGCGATCTGCTGTTCCTCTCGGGCATCGGGCCGCGCAACCCCGCGGACGATTCGATTCCGCCCGGCATCGAGGCGCAGGCCCGCGCCGTGTTCGCCAACGTGCGCGCCGTGCTCGAATCCAGCGGCGCGCGCTGGCAGGATCTCGTCGACGTGACGGTGTATCTCACCGACATGGCCGGCGACTTCAAGCGCTACAACGCGGTCTGGGCCGAGCACTTCCCCGATCCTGCGACGGCGCCCTGCCGCACCACGCTGGGCATCACGGCGCTGCCGACGCCGATTTCGATCGAACTCAAATGCATCGCGGCGCTGCCGCGGGAGTGAGGCCATGCTGACGCCGCCGCTCGACCTGCAGCGCTGGATCGACGAACACCGCCACCTGCTCATGCCGCCGGTGGGCAACAAGTGCATCGTCGACGGCGATTTCATCGTCATGATCGTCGGCGGCCCGAACGCGCGCACGGACTACCACCTCGACGAAGGCCCGGAGTTCTTCTACCAGCTCGAAGGCGAGATGGTGCTCAAGGTGCAGGACGAGGGCAGGCAGCGCGACATTTCGATCCGCGCCGGCGAAGTCTTCTACCTGCCGCCGCGCGTGCCACATTCCCCGCAACGCATGGCGGGCGGCATCGGGCTGGTGGTCGAACGCAAGCGCCTGCCGCACGAACGCGACGGCCTGATGTGGTTCTGCGAGCGCTGCAACACGAAGCTCTACGAGGAATTCTTCGTCCTGCAGAACATCGAGACCGACTTCCCGGCGGTGTTCGAGCGGTTCTACCGCGACCGCAGCAAGCGCACCTGCCCGAGCTGCGGGCTGCTGAATCCTGCGCCTGCGAAGTACGATACTCCTGCAGGAAGTTGACGCAACTATCTGATAATTCAAACGTATCGCGTCATTTCTCGGATCTTTCGATCGGCTTGTCCTGCCGCGCAGAAGTACGGTAAACTTCCGTACACTTGGGAGCCCGCCATGACCACTTCCGCCGCCCGCCTCGATCTTCGCCTCGACTCGCAAGACAAGGAACGCATCGCGCGGGCGGCTGCGCTGCGCGGCGTGGCCATCTCCGCCTTCGTCCGCGACGCCGTGCTGCGCGAAGCCGAAAACGCGATCGCCGCGGAAACCGCCGTCACGCTCTCCGCCGAGGAATCGCGGCGCTTCCTGGCGGCGCTCGACGAGCCTTTCACGCCCAATGCGCGCCTGCGCGAGGCGATGGAACGCGGCCTGGCGCGGCGTTGACGCTTGCTGCGCGTCGATCGCCTCGATGGACGCGCCCATGACCGCGATTCGTTCGCCTGCGGCGTCGCCGAACTCGATCTCTATCTTCGCCAGCTCGCCTCGCAGCACCACCGCGAC
>CAMLOR010000010.1 GCA_946481615.1 uncultured Aquimonas sp. | reverse complement strand
TGCCCAGCAGCACCGGCACCTCGAGCGCCTTGCCGCGCACCAGCGCCAGATCGCGCGCGTGATAGCGGAAGCCGTCCTGCTGCTTGTAGGAGCCGTCGTGTTCCTCGTCGACCACGATCAGGCCCGCCTCCGGCAACGGCGTGAACACGGCCGAGCGCGTGCCGATCAACACGCGCGCCTCGCCGCGCGCCATCGCGGCCCAGGCGCGCGCGCGCTCGCCATCGCCAAGGCCCGAATGCAGGGCGTGCACCGGCACCGGCAGACGCTCGCCGTAGCGGCGCAGCGCCTGCGGCGTGAGGCCGATCTCGGGCACCAGCACCAGGGCCTGCCGGCCACGCGCCAGGCAGGCCTCGATGGCGGCGAGATAGACCTCGGTCTTGCCGCTGCCCGTGACGCCGTCGAGCAACAGCGGTGCGAAGCCGCCGAGCGCGGCCTCGATGCGCGCCACGGCGTCCGCTTGCGCTGCATTGAGCGTCGGCGCGTCGCGCGTCGGCCGCTGCGTGGCCGCCCCTTCGAGCGCGATGCGCTCCGCCAGGCCGCGTTGCTGCAACGAGCGCAAGGTCGCGCGCCACTGTTCGATCTGCGCGAGCTCGTCTTCCGCGAGCGCCCCGTGCGCCAGCCGTTCGGCCATCGCGCGCGGCCGCGTGCCGGCCCGCAGGCGCGTGCGCGCGGTGGCGCCGGCCTCGGTGAGGCGCCAGGCGTGGCGCGCGGTGTCCGGCAGCGCTTCGCCCTGGCGCAGCCAGGCGGGCAGCGCGGTGGCCAGCACGTCGCCCAGCGGGCGGTGGTAATAGGCGGCCGCCCAGCGCAGCGTCTGCCACAGTTCGGCGGGCAGCAGCGGGGCGGCGTCGAGCAGGGCCTCCACGGGCCGCAGTCCGGCGCGTGCCTCGGCCGGACCGACCTCCGCCACCATGCCCACCAGCCGCTTGTTGCCGAACGGGACGCGGGCGCGCACGCCCACCAGGTCTTCGCTCGCCGCGATGCCTTCGGGGGCGAGATAGTCGAAAAACCGGGGCAGCGGCAGCGGCAGCGCCAGGCGCAGGACCGTCGTTTCGGGCGCGGGCATGGTTCACAGTTTAGCCTGCCGCCCGGGGCGGGCCGATGTGCGCCGGAAGTCAACTCCCGGTTGCGTGGCCTTGCTGACCCGAAACTGATGAATTCAACTTAACTGGCCGTTTTGCATAAGGATTCACCCTTATCCACAATCGCTGTGGATAACCATGTGGATGAAGCTTCCGGGTTGTGGTCCAGCCCGCAGGAAAACCGCGCTTCCGGCCCCGTTGGCGAAATTTTCACCAAGTTGAAATAGACCTTGAAAATCAATGCGATAAAAAACTTTTGCGGCGATTTTCGGGGGTTTTTCCGGAGCCGTGTGACGGTGGCGCGACAAGCGCCCCATGCTGTGCACAACCCGCAGGCCGTGGAACCGGCGCCGCGCCTCGGAGAGCGCCGTCCGCGACGCTGTCAACCCCCCATTCGGGAGGTATCCGGATGAGTGCCGCCGCCCGCCCGGTCCTCCCGCTGACCCCGGCGTCGGTGGCGGCCTTCGAGCGCTTCCTGCGCTCGGTCGAGCGGCGCGCCATCCGCATCGCCGAACTCGGCGAGGAACTTCATCCGCGTGCCGTCGAGCACGTGGCGCGCGCCATGGCGGATCTGGTCGGAGAGTGGACCGCCCTGCCCGAAGCGCGCTGGCCGGCCGCCTTCTGGCAACGTCTGCAGCGCCGATTGTCCGGCGCGCGCGGACAGGCGCCGGCGCGCGCCTTCGAGCGACTCGCGCAGCACGAGGAAGAGCTGCCGGCCGGCGACGCGGATCCGCTCGCCGGCCCGGACGCCGCGCTGCATCTGGAAAGCGCGCTGCGATCGCTTTCGGCGCCGCAGCGGCTCGCCTTCCTGCTGCGCGTCTGGGAAGGGCTCGAGTTGCCGAGCGTGGCCGAGGCGCTCGAGATGCCGATGGAAGGCACCAAGGCCGAACTGTTCCATGCGCTGCAGCGCCTGCACGCGCGCCTGGCGCCCGGCGCGACGGACCGTGGCTGGGTGTTGCGCTGCCGCGAGTTGCTGGACGCCTGGGCCGCGCAGATCGAGCCGCCTTCGCTGGCGCCGTTGGCCGTCGTGCGCCGCGCCATCGCGCGCGAGCCGGCGGCCCAAGCGCCCCGCGGCGGCGGGACGGGCCTGACGCGGCGGCTGGGACTGGCGGCGCTGCTGGCCGGCGCGGCGCTGCTTGCCTGGCGCGGCCTCGATGTCTGGCGGACGCAGTCGCCGTCGCCCGCCGAACCGATCGTCGCACTGGCGCCCGAGGCACCGCCGCCCGCCGTGGTGGAACTGGCCCCGGTGGCCGCACCGGACTACGAACTGCTGACCGACGCCGACCAGTTCGAGTTGCTGCGCGATCTCGACTTCTACGCTTGGCATGCGCGCGAGCACGCGGCCGATGACTGACCGGCGCCGCTGGTGGCTCGCCGTCGCGCTGGCTGCCGCGCTGCCGGCCGCGGCGCAGTCGGCATGGGAAAGCCTGCCCGAGGCCGAGCGCGCGCTGCTGGCGCCCTGGCAGGGCCGCTGGGACACCCTCGACGCCGAGCAGCGCGATCGCCTGCGCCGCAACACCCGGCACTGGTTGGGGCTGGATGCCACGCAGCGCGCCGCGCTGCAGGCGCGGCTGGCGGCCTGGGACGCGCTGCCGCCGGCCGAGCGCGCGCGCATCCGGGAGCGCGCCGCGGCCTGGCAGCGCATGGACGAGGGCGAGCGCGCCAGCCTGCGCGCCAGCTTCGGACGGCTGCGCGCGATGGCGCCGATCGAACGCGAACAGCTGCGCGAGGCTTTCGCGCAGCTGGGAACCAGCGAACGCCGCACGCTGCTGGTGGCCGAAGACGATCTGGCGCTGGCCGAGGTGGCGCGCCGCGCCTTCGCCTTCGTGCCGCCGGACGAACGCGGCGCCACGCTCGACATGCTGCGCGCCCTGCCCGAAGCCGATCGCACGCGGCTGGGCGAACTGGCGCGCCGCCTCGATGCCGCGCAGCGCGCGCAGCTGCGTCGCGAATTGTTGGCGCAGCCGCGCGAGGCGCGCGGCGCGTATGTGCGCCAACGATTGCAACGCGGCTGACGAAATGCGCCGCGTCTGACCGAGCGGTAGTCCTCGAGCGGGACGCAAGCGGGGCGGGGAATGCCGACGGCATCGCACCTGGATTCCCGCCTGCGCGGGAATGACGGACCGCTCGTCGTCCCCGCGAAGGCGGGGACCCCGTGACTTCGAAGTGCGGAGGCGCTGGATTCCCCCTGCGCGGGATTGATGGCGGCGGCGTCGGTCAGCGCAGCGGCCGGATCACTCGCCGCCGCTGCTGCCGGCCGTCGCGCGCAGCAGCACGACGCCCACGGCCTCCGCATCCAGCGCCACCACGTCGAGCGACAGCGATCCGCTCGCGGGGCAGGCGAAGTAGCGGCTGGCGATGGTCTGCGCACGCAGCGGCGGGAGGCTTTCGTCCGCGCCGCGCACTTCGAACGGCGCATTGAGGCCCGGCAGGCGATCGGTGACGACGAGCAACTCGCCGTGCGCGCAGGCCGTGCGCACGCGCACCGTCGCCGGCGCATCGCGCGCGGCGCGGGCGCGGAAATCGTCGACGAGATAGCGCGTGTGCGTCGCGAAGGGCACGGGCTCGGCCGGATGCACCACGCGCACCGGCGTGGCGAGCACGTAGCCCCAACCCGTGGGCTCGCCCGCGATGCCCAGCTCCCGCGCCAGTTCGCGCGGCACGCCGGCCAGCGTGCGCGGTGCCTGCCCGCCGAAACCGAGGCGCGTGGCGTCGGTGCAGTGCAACGCGGCGGCCACGCCCTGGCCGAAATGCAGCGCCGTGGCGAGATCGCCATGCAGAGAAACCGCCCCCGGCGTCGCGCACAGCCGCCGCAGCAGCGCGTCGTGGGCGTAGACCGGCAGCCAGAAGCGTTGCGGCGGGTCGCGCCGCGGCGGGATGGCGATGTTGCCCACGCCCGTGGTGGGCAGATATTGCGTGCCCGAGCGCACCGTCGCGACGCGATCCGCCAACACGGCGCCGCCGGCGAGCAGCGCGAACGCGGCGAGCGCACGCGCCGCCGGCAAGCGCCAGCGCGCGGGCCAGGCCCATTGCCAGCCCACGGCGAGCAGCGCGGCCTGCAGGGTGAGCGGCGCGTAGCTCATCCAGGCGGGCGTGGTGTCGCGCAGCAGCAGTACGAACAGCCAGCCGAAGACGGCGAGGCCGAGCGCGGGCGGCAGCAGCCGGTCGCGCGTCAGGCCCAGCACCACGCCGAGCGCGGCGAGCGCGGTCGCGAGCAGGCCGCCCGCGAACACCAGCCAGGCCAGCGGCATCCAGCGTGCCAGCAGGAAATCGCGCACGAACTGCGCCTGCCCGAGCACCGCGCCGGTCAATACTTCGTCGACGCGATCGACGCGTGCCAGATAGTCGCCGGCGCCGAAGTAGTCCGCACTGCCGCCGAACTGCGGGAAACCGGCGCGGGCTTCCGCCACCAGCGCCGGCAGGAACGGCAGCAGGAACATCGCCGACGCCGCAAGCAGCCAGCTCCAGCGCACGCGACGGCGGGCGACGTGCGGTGCCGGGCCGGGCGCGGGTGTTTCGGCGCGAGGCGCGCCGGTTCCGGCCGAAGCTTCGTGCGTCGCCACCGCCGATCGGGCGTCGTGCAGCGGTGCCGCGCGCGGCCGCAGCATCGTCACCCACGCCGCCCAGATCACCGCCGGCGCCGCCGCCAGCGCCGTCGGATGCGCGTGGATGGCGAGCGCCTGCATGCCGACCGCCAGTGCGCCCAGGCGCGCGCTGCCGCGTTCGCCGGCCATGAAGCACAG
Organism: uncultured Aquimonas sp.; assembly: GCA_946481615.1. Next base: position 27,769 of record CAMLOR010000010.1, on the reverse strand, counting down.
CCATAGCGTGGCGAGCACGCCGGCCTCCACGAGCATCGTGTGCGAGACCACGAGCTGGCCGAGCGTGATCCAACCCGGCAAGGCCACGAACGCGGCGAAGGCCAGGCCCAGCGCGGCATCGCGCGCGCGCCGGCCGAGCGACCACGCCAGCGGGATCTTCATCGCCGCCAGCACGCCGGCGAGCATCGCCGCCGCGGTGATCGAGCCGAACAGCTTCAGCGGCACCGCGAGCAGATAGAACCAGACCGGCCCGGGCCGCCACACGTCGAACAGGCTGGGCCCGTAGGCCGGGAGTTCGAGTCCCTGCGCGATGGCGTAGCCCGCGGCCAGATCGCGCCCCGAGTCCACGATCAGCGCCGCGAGCGGCGCCATCGCCGCCGCCACCAACGTCAACCCGACGACGAGGATCGCGTCGAGCGCGCGCTTCACATCGCCACCAGGGACACCGCGAGATTCACCGCCGCGCCCAGCGAGAGCAGCACGACGTAGCAGGTGCCCAGGATCACGAACTTGAACAGCGTGAAGAACCAGCCCTGGCGATACACGCGCTTCTGCATGATGAGCAGATACAGCGGCATCCAGATCCACACCGCCGCCTCGGCCCAGCCCAGCGCGCCGTGGAAGAAGCCCGGCGCCAGCTGCTCGCGCAACTTGTACAGGCCCACCATCACGAGGATCGCCGCGCACAGGAAGGCGTGGCTGTGCAGCGCCACGATCAGGTGCTCCATGTACAGGCGGCGCTTGAACAGGTACATGATCTTGAGCAGCAGCGCGAACACCGGCAGCAGCACCAGCAGCGTCTGCGGCAGGCCGCCGAAGAAGGCATCGAACAGCAGGCGCGGCTTCTTCTCGATGGCACGCGTGTTCTCCTGCGCGCGGCCGATCAGCGCATTGAGCCAGGCGTTGCCGCGCTCGCCCAGCCAGTCGGCCTTGACCGGATTGACGACCGCATCCCAGGGCCGGTCGTTGAACTGGAATTCGGTGCTGCGTACGCGCAGGCCGCGGCGCCGCGGTGCGGGTTCGTCGGCGGCGGAAGCGGGCAGGGTGCCATTCGCAGCGCGCGACTCGTCGGCAGCGGCGGCCGGCCGGGTGCCGTTCGCGATGCGCGCTTCGTCGGCGGGAGCATCGCCGGTGTCAGCCTCGGAATCCTCGCCCGTCAGTTCCCAGGCCGGGATCGGGCGGCCGGCGCGGATCGCCTCGTCGCGTTCCTGCAGCCACGAGATGCGCTCGGCGGCCTGCTGCTTCACCAGATCGATGCCCACGTCCATGCCGACGCGCGCGCCCGGCGTGTCGGGAATCTCGTCGCGCGCGCGCGTGAGCGCGGTGACGGCTTCGTCGCGATAGCGCTCGGCCTCGGCCACCGTCTGCGCGTTCGCGATGCGGTCGTTGCCGGGTGCGACGCTGGCGTCCTCGAAATCGAAGGCCAGCGTCACCGCGAAGATCGCCGCCAGGCACAGGAAGAAGAACAACCGCACCGGGCTGACGTAGCGCACGCGATGGCCGCGGAAATACTCCAGGCTGAGGTAGCCCGGCTTGACCAGCAACGGCGCCAGCGTGCGGAAGGTGCGCGTGTCGAGGTTCAACACGCTGTCGAAGAAATCGCCCAAGATGCTGCCGAAATGCCGCACCAGGCCCTTGGTGGGCTGGCCGCAGGCGTAGCAGTGCTCGCCCAGCAGCTGCGCGCCGCAGTTGTCGCAACGGCGGACCGTCGTCGTGTGCGTCATGCCCGCAACAGGCGTTTCCGGCGTTTCACTCATGCAAGTAAGATAACGAGCCGCAGCGCTCTGGCGCCAGCGCGCGCGCCATCGCCATGACCACTTCGCCTTCCCGCCTCCGCTCCCTGCTCCGGGAGATGCGCACCACGTTCGCCCTCGCGGTGCCCCTGGTGCTGGGCCACGTTTCGGCGGCGATGATCAGCTTCGTCGATTCGGTGCTCGCCGGCCGGCACAGCGCCAACACGCTGGCGGCGGTGGCGGTTGGCGCGGCGCTGTGGTCGGCGGCGATCATCGTGCTGATCGGCGTGCTGCTCGCGGTGCCGCCGACGGTTTCGCAGCTCGACGGCGCCGGGCGCCGCGCCGAAATCGCCCCGGCGTTCCGGCAGGCGCTGTGGCTGGCGCTCGGCCTGGCCGCGGCTTTGTTCGTGTTCCTGAGTTTCGCTGGCCTGATGCTCGGCGCCATGGGCATCGCGCCGGAAGTGCAGCCGGGCGCGCGCGCTTTCCTGCAGGGCGTGCGCTGGGGCGTGCCGGGCATCGCGCTGTACTTCGTCATGCGCTATCTGAGCGAAGGTCTGCACTGGACCTGGCCCACCATGGTGCTGGGCCTGGGCGGCCTGCTGCTGCTGGTGCCGCTCGGCTACGCGCTGATGTTCGGCGCGTTCGGACTGCCGGAACTGGGCGCCGCGGGCCTGGGCTACGCCACCGCGCTGATGGTGTGGACGCAGGCGGGCCTGTTCGCGCTGTATCTCTCGCGCAGCCGCCGCTTCGCCGCGCTCGGCCTGTTTTCCCATTTCGAATGGCCGCACTGGCCGCGCATCCGCGAACTGCTGCGGCTGGGCCTGCCGATCGGCATCACCGTCTTCATGGAAGGCAGTCTCTTCATCGTGACCGCTCTTTTGATCGGCGGCATGGGCGAGGTGCCGGTGGCGGCGCACCAGATCGCCATCAATGTTTCGAGCATCACCTTCATGTCGGCGCTGGCACTGGCCGAGGCGACCACGGTGCGCGTCGGCCATGCGGTCGGCGCGCAGCGGCCCGAGGCCGTGCGCCGCGCGGTGGCGGCGGGCTTCGCCATCGTGCTGTGCACGCAGACGCTGGCGGCACTGCTGATCTTCGGCGGGCGCACGCAGATCGCCGGCATCTACACGCACGACGCCGCCGTCATCGCGATGGGCGCCACGCTGCTGCTGTACGCCGCGGCCTTCCAGCTTTCGGATGGCATCCAGGTGGTGAGCAATGCCGCGCTGCGCGGCCTGAAGGACACGCACCGGCCGATGCTGCTCACCGCTTTCGCCTACTGGGGCGTGGGCATGCCGCTGGGCGCCGGGCTCGGCTTCGGCCTGGGCTGGGGCGCGCAGGGCATGTGGTGCGGGCTGATCGCGGGCCTCACCTTCGCCGCGCTGCTGCTGGCGCATCGCCTGCAGCGGCAGGTGAACATTCCGCTGCCCGTGGTGCCCGACCCCCTCTGACGGCACACGCCGCCGGCCGCCCCGGCGCTATGCTTGCCGCCTGATTTCCGGGAGTCTTCGATGTCGGACAACAAACCCGGCGTGATCCGCCGCCTGTTCCGCGGTCTGTGGGACGCGCTCAACTTCACCCGCCGGCTGGTCTTCAACCTGCTGTTCCTGCTCGTGCTGCTGGTGTTCCTCGTGGCCCTGTTCGGCGGCGGCGCCACCCTGCGCGAACGCAGCGCGCTGGTGCTGGCACCGCGCGGCGAACTGGTCGAGCAATACAGCGCCGACCCCGCCTCGCGCGCCTTCTCGCGCATGTTCGGCGAGGAGCAGCCGGAAACCCAGCTGCGCGACGTGCTGCGCGCGATCGAGGCGGCCGCGAAGGATTCGCGCATCGAGCGCCTGGTGATCCGCCCCGACGCGCTCGCCGACAGCGGTTTCGCCGGCCTGCGCGAGGTCGGCAAGGCCATCGACAAGTTCAAGGAAAGCGGCAAGGAAGTGGTCGCCTACGCCGACTACATGGAGCAGAAGCAGTACTACCTCGCGGCGCACGCCGACGAGATTTATCTGCATCCGGCCGGTGCCCTGCTGCTCGAAGGCCTGGCGCGCTACCGCGCCTATTACCGCGAAGGCCTGCAGGACAAGCTCGGGGTCGACGTGCACCTGTTCCGCGTCGGCGAATACAAGTCGGCGGCCGAGCCCTACATCCTCGACGCGCCCTCGCCCGAATCGCGCGAGGCCGATCTGTACTGGCTCAACGATCTTTGGCAGCGCTATCTCGCCGACGTCGGCGCGTTGCGCAAGATCGATCCGGCGGCGCTGCAGGCCGACATCGACAACTTCGCCGAACGCATCAAGCTGGCCAACGGCGATCTGGCGGAACTCGCGCTGCAGCAGAAGCTGGTCGACCGCCTCGCCACGCAGGACGAATTCCGCGCCGAGATGGTCGCGCGCGGCGTGGCCGACGAAGAGGAACACACCTTCCGCCAGGTCTCGCTCGACGACTACCTCGGCTTCATCGACCGCGAGAAGCTGCCGCTCGACGCGCGCCCGAAGGTGGCGGTGGTGGTGGCGCAGGGCGAGATCGTCGACGGCGACCAGCCGCCCGGCCTCGTCGGCGGCTATTCCACCGCCGAGCTCGTGCGCGACGCGCGCGAAGACGAAGACGTGAAGGCGCTGGTGCTGCGCGTGGATTCGCCCGGCGGCGGCGTGTTCCCGTCCGAGCAGATCCGGCGCGAAGTCGAGCTCACGCGCGCCAGCGGCAAGCCGGTCATCGTCTCGATGGGCGACGTCGCCGCCAGCGGCGGCTACTGGATCTCGATGAACGCCGACGAGATCTGGGCCGACGAGAGCACCATCACCGGCTCCATCGGCATCTTCGGGCTGTTCATGACGATCCCCGATACGCTGGCCAAGATCGGCGTGCACGTCGACGGCGTGGCCACCACGCGCATCGCCGGCGCCTTCGACCCGACCCGCCCGCTCGATCCGCAGGTCGGCCAGGTGATCCAGAGCGTGATCGACGACGGCTACCGCGAATTCGTCGGCAAGGTCGCCGCGGCGCGTGAGTCGACGCCCGAGGCCATCGACGAGGTCGCGCGCGGCCGCGTGTGGAGCGGCGCGCAGGCGCGCGAACGCGGCCTGGTGGACCAGCTCGGCGGGTTGCGCGACGCGATCGCGGCCGCGGCCGCCAAGGCCAATCTGGATGCCGACGGCTACGGCGTGAAATACGTCGAGAAGGAGCTGTCGCCGTTCGAGAAGTTCGTGGTCGACGCCACCGGCAACGCCACGGTGCGCGCGCTGGCTGCGCAGTTCGGCGGCGTGCAGGCGCTGCTGCCAGCGCAGGTGTCGCGCGATCTGTCCAGCACGCTGCGGTTGCTGCAGGACAAGCGCCCGGTGCGGGCGGTGGCGTTCTGTTTCTGCGAGTTGTAGTCGTGCCGTCGGGCGGCGGGTCTCAGCCGCCGCCCTCCTCGATCTCCCGATCCTGCTTTTCCTTCGCCGCCTTGACCTGATCCTCGACGGCGCGCGCCTTGTCGAGCGGCTCCTGCACCGCGCGTTCGAGTGCGCGCGAGCTGTCGTCTGCGGGCGGCGGCGGCGAAGGCTCGGGCTGACAGCCCGCGAGCAGGCAGGCGGCGACGGCGATCGGCAGCAGCTTCTTCATTTCGGTTTCTCCGGCGAGGGCGCACCTTCGTAAGGCCAGCCGCGCACGGTGGCCACGCCGTGCAGGGCTTCGATGTCGTTGTCGAGCTGGCGCTGGCGCCGCCGCGCCGCGCCCTGCTGCGACGCGTTCAGCGACTTCATTCCCGCCTCGATCGTGCCGCGCTCGCGGGTCAGTTCGTGCAGCGCGGCACCGAGCTTGTGGGCTTCGGCGTAGTCGGCGGTCGCGCAATCGGCGGCCTGCGCGCTTCCGGCGCGGCCGGCGTTCCAGCCGTCGACCGGCGTGCAGGCGGCCGAGGCGGCGAACAGCGCGAACAGCAGGGGCAGGGTCATGGATGCGGCTCGCAGGGCGGGGCAGGGCCGCTATCCTAGGCCATCGCGCGTGGAGGCAGCATGGGCTCGAATCGCTGGCGGCTGGACGGACAGATCGCGCTGGTGACCGGCGCCAGCGCCGGCATCGGGCGCGCCACGGCGCGCGAGCTGCTGGCCTTCGGCGCCGACGTGCTGATGGTGGCGCGCGACGAGCAGGTGCTCGAACGCGCGCGCGCCGAACTGGCCGAGGAGTTCCCGCAGCGCGCGGTGCGCGCCTTCGCGGCCGACGTCGGCGACGGCGAGCAGCGGCAGGAAATCTTCGACTGGATCGAGGACCTCGGCGACGGCCTCAATATCCTCGTCAACAACGCCGGCACCAACAAGCGCAACGCGGCGATCGATTACGACGAAGCCGAATGGCGCGCGTTGTTCGAGGCCAATCTGTTCAGCGCCTGGGAACTCGCGCGCTGCGCCTATCCGCTGCTCACCACGCACGCGAGTTCGGCGATCGTGAACGTGGGTTCGGTCTCGGGCGTCACGCACGTGCGCACCGGCGCCGTGTACGGCATGACCAAGGCCGCCCTGCACCAGCTGACGAAGAACCTCGCCTGCGAATGGGCCGAGGACGGCGTGCGCGTGAACTGCGTGGCGCCCTGGTACATCCGCACGCGCCGCACTTCCGACGCGCTGGCCGATCCGGATTACTACGAGGAAGTGATCGAACGCACGCCGATGCGGCGCGTCGGCGAACCCGACGAGGTGGCCGCGGCGATCGCCTTCCTGTGCCTGCCGGCGTCGAGCTACGTCACCGCCGAATGCATCGCGGTGGACGGCGGGTTCCTGCGCTACGGGTTCTGATTCCTTCGCGGAAGGCGCGTGCGCCCGACGTCATTCCCGCAGGCGGGAATCCAGTGACTTTCGCCGCGCCGAGAGCAAAGTCGCTGGGTCCCCGCCTGCGCGGGGACGACATCAGTTGCACTGGGTGGCGAGACGCGCGGAAAGCTCGCTGTACTCCGCATCGAGCGGCACCCGCGCCGTTGTCTGCGCCAGGCGCCGCTTGCGGCGCACTTCGGCCACACGCTCCCGCATCCGCTCGCAGACCACGTCCGGACTCAACTCGTAGCAGGTATCGCGTATCCAGGTACCGGCGCCCGGCGCGGCCGTATCGGGCGCCTTCGCAGGCGCGCGCGGCGCATCGCGCGGTGGCGCGGGCGTGGCGCCCGTGCGCTGGAAGGTGCGCGCCGGCGCCGCTGGGTCCATGCCCAGCACCCACAGCGGCACCCAGCGCATTTCGCCGATGCCGGTTTCGTTCTGATAGGTCTGGCCGTCGTGCGTGATGCACTCGAACAGCGGCGTCGCCGCGACGGGTTCCGGTTCGCCCGGCGGCACCGGGGTCTCCGGCGGCGGCGCTTCCGCGTCGGCAGCCTGCGCTTCGGGCACGGGAGCGGGCACGCCTGCCGGCGGTCGTTTCAGGGTCCGCAATTGCTGCGCGGTGTCTTTCGCGCAGGGCGAATCCTGCAGCGCCACCGAGCCGTCGGCGGCCGTGCAGCGATACACCTGCACGCCCTGCGCCTGCGACGCATGCCACGCCGGCAGCGCTAGCAAAGCCGCTATGCTCGATGCCCACCAATGCTTCATGCGGACATTCTATGCGCAGCCTGCTGCTCGCCGCGTTCCTCGTCTCCCAGGCCGCATCGGCGGTGATCCCCGTGGCGCCCGCGCGCGACGAAGGCGAAGGCCCGTACTCGCAGCTGATCCTGCGCGGCGTGACGGTGGTCAACGGCACCGGCAGTCCGGCCTACGGCCCGGCCGACGTCGTGATCGAGGGCGATCGCATCGCCGAGGTGCGCATCGTCGGCAGCGCCAACTCCGCCATCAAGGCCGACAAGCGCCCGAAGCTGGCGCCGGGCGGCAAGGAGATGGATCTCGCCGGCTGGTTCGTGCTGCCCGGCCTGATCGACCTGCACGGCCACATCGGCGGCGAGGAGCAAGGCACGCCGGCCGAATACGTCTACAAGCTCTGGCTCGGCCACGGCATCACCACCGTGCGCGATCCGGGCTGCGGCAACGGCATCGAATTCTGCGTGTCCGAACACAAGCGCAGCGAGGCCAACGAGATCGCCGCACCACGCATCTTCCCCTACGCCTTCTTCGGCAGCGGCCGCGACAAACCCATCGCGACAAAGCAGCAGGCGCGCGAGTGGGTGAAGGAAATCGCCGCGAAAGGCGCCTTCGGCATGAAGTGCTTCGGCTATCGCCCGGACATCCTGCAGGCCGCCTTCGAGGAACTGAAGGCGCGCAACCTGCGCAGCGCCTGCCATCACGCGCAGCTCGACGTGGCGCGCGTCAACGTGCTCACCACCGCGCGCTGGGGCCTCACCACGATGGAGCACTGGTACGGCCTGCCCGAAGCCCTGTTCGACGATCGCACCGTGCAGGACTACCCGGCCGACTACAACTATCTCAATGAGCAGCACCGCTTCGGCCAGGCCGGCCGCCTGTGGGCGCAGGCCGCGCAGAAAGGCAGCGACCGCTACGAAGCGGTGATGAAGGAACTGCTGGAACTGGATTTCACGCTCGACCCCACCTTCACCATCTACCAGGCCACGCGCGATTTCATGCGCGCGCGCCAGGCCGACTGGCACGACGAATACACCCTGCCCGCGCTGTGGGATTTCTATCGCCCCAGCCGCGATTCGCACGGCTCGTTCTTCTTCGACTGGGGCACCGAGGAAGAAGTCGCGTGGAAGGACAACTACCGGCGCTGGATGGCCTTCGTGAACGACTACAAGAACCGCGGCGGCCGCGTCACGGTGGGCTCGGATTCGGGTTACATCTACAAGCTCTATGGCTTCGGCACGATCGAGGAACTCGAATTGCTGCGCGAGGCCGGCTTCCATCCGCTGGAAGTGATCCGCGCCGCCACGCTGCACGGCGCGCAGGCGCTCGGTGCCGAGGCGGATCTGGGCAGCGTCGAGGCCGGCAAGCTGGCCGACCTCGTGGTGATGAAGGAAAACCCGCTCGCCAATCTGAAGGTGCTCTACGGCACCGGCCATGTGCGGCTCGATGCCGAAGGGCAGCCGCAGCGCGTGGGCGGCGTCGATTACACGATCAAGGACGGCATCGTGTACGACGCCCGGGCGCTGCTGGGCGAGGTGCGCGCGATGGTGGCGAAGGCGAAGGGCGAGGCGAAGATCGGGGAACTGGCGCAGCCCTGACGGCCTGCGCCCCGCTTCAGTTCATGTCCGCGCTCTGGTGGATCACGACGCCGGTCTCGTCGAACTCCACTCGCATCTCGATGCGCCGGATCATCGCGTACATCTTTCGCATCATCTCCACCGAGCGGCGCATTTCCTCGCGCTTGGCCTCGTCCTCTTCGGCCGCTTCCATCGTCGACTGCATCTGCTCGAAGAACTGCGCGAACGCCGCGCCCGAATAGCCGACCACGAGCAACGGCTGCTGCGCGGGATTGATCCCCATGGCCTGCACGAGCGTGGCTTCCTCGCCCGCGCCCACCGCGATGCCGAGCAGCTTGTCGGTCATCGCCACGTGCGCCGGCATCGTCGTGGGCATGCCGGGCATCGGCCGCACGGCCTTCACTTCGCCGTCGGGCTTGAGCTGCAGCGAGGCCAGCTGCGGCGCGAAGCTCTGTGCCATGCCGATCAGGGCCGCCGGATTGGGTGAGCCGATCAGGAGCTTGCCGGCGAAATCCGGTTCCTGGCCCGGCTGCGGCATGGCGAAGCGGGTGGCAATGGCGTGCACGCCTTCGAACACCGGCGCGGCGGCGAACACCGCCGGGTTGTTCAACTGCGTGCTGCCTTCGGCGAAGGCGGTGTTGAGTTCCTGCAGCGAAGCGCACTGCCACGGCGCGCTCTGCACCGCGCCGGCCCATTTCGAGGCCAGCGCCGGCAGCTGCGCGAGTTTCAGGCTCAGGCCGAAATTGAACAGCGAACCCTCGGCCGCGGCCAGGCCGGGCATCGGTGCGCGCAGCGTCATCAAATCCTTGGCGATGTCCTCGCGCAGCTCCAGATGCGACACGCCGACCGAACGCTTCGGCTCGAGCTCCGTGTAGCCGAACACCAGGCGCGGCACCGCCTGCGCCAGCGCGGCGTATTCGGCCTGGCAGACGGCGTCGACGTCGGGCTTGGTCACGTCCAGGGCGCCCAGGAAGGCGGTTTCGAGCGGCGTGGGCGCTGCCGTGAGCAAGGCCACGACGCGCGCGGTGTCGACATAGCCGGTCGCGTACGGCGTGTAGCCGTAGCGGGCGTTGAGTTCGGGCAGTTCGCCGCCGTCGCGCAGCGAAGCGGCCGGCTTGTCGACGCCGAGCAGCGTGCGCAGCGCCCCATCGTCGTTGGCCGGGGCGAGCGTCATGACGAGATGGCGGCCCTGCAGCGCCAGGATGCCGCGCAGCGGCGCGTCGGCGTCGGTGAACTGCCAGTAGTCGATGTCGTCGACGCGCGCGGTCGGGATCTTCTCGCCGGCCGCGGTTTCCACGCGCGCGACGAAGCTGCGGAAGGCCTCCGGATCGCCCAGCGCCATGCGCGCGACCGGCACGAGGCCGATGCCGTAGATCGCCGAGCGGCCCTGCAGATCGATGCCGAGCATCTCGATGGACTGCATCACCGTCTTGCCGCGGAACTCGGCATCGAGCGCCTTCAGCCAGCGCGTGCCGGGGTTTTCCGGTTCCTCGCTCGCGAGCTTGGCCAGCGCCATGTCGAACTGTGTGCGCCACATCTGCGTCATGGCGTCGGACTGCTGCAGCCAGACCTCGAGCTTGTCCTTCGGCAGCGAATCGAGGTTCGCGATGAGATAGGGCGTATCGGCCGGCACGTAGGCCAGCGGTGCGTCGGCGTCGCCGGTGGCGCCGGGCAAGGCGGTCGCGAGCTTGCCATCGCGGCCGAACAGGAGCCAACCGCCGGCGGCGAGCACGGCCACCAGCAACAAACCGACGATCAGATTGCGCATCGCGTCATCCCCTTTGATTGGCGAGGATGCTAGCAGAGCGGCCGCGGCCGTACTTCAGAGCCGCAGCGGATGCCCGCTGTGCGCATCCCGGATCGGCGTCGGCCGCTCCAGCCCCCCGGTGGCGCCCTCGACGATCCCGTCGACCCCGGCGAGCACGCGCGGATCGAGGTCGGCACGCTGCCGCGGCGGCGCCTCGCCCGCGAGGTTGGCGCTGGTGGAAACGATCGCGGCCCCGAACCCGGCGCACAACGCGGCCGCGACCGGATGCGCGGTCACGCGCACCGCGAGCGTCGCGTGGTCGCCGCGCACGCGGGCGGGAACGTGCGGGCGCGCCGGCACCGTCCAGGTGTGCGGACCGGGCCAGCTCGCGAGCACCTCCGCGCGGCGCTCGGCCGGCAGCGCGTCGAGATCGACCAGCGATTCGATCTGCGCCAGCGAAGCCGAGATCAGGATCAGTCCCTTGTCCTGCGGCCGCTGCTTGACCTCGAACAGACGCTGCACCGCGGCGGCGTCGAAGGGATCGCAGCCCAGGCCCCACACGGCTTCGGTGGGATAGGCGATCAAGCCGCCGCGCCGCAGCACGGCGACGGCGTCCTCGATCGAGAGCACGGCGGCCACGGCGCGGCCTCAGCGCGCCGCGGTTTTCTTCGCGGCGGCTTTCTTCGCCGCGGGCTTCTTCGCCGGAGCCTTTTTCGCCGCGGCTTTTTTGGCGGCCTTCTTCGCGGGCGATTTCTTCGCCGCCGTCTTCTTTGCGGGAGTTTTCTTGGCCGCCGACTTCGCGGTCGCTTTCGCCTCGGCGGATTTCGCCGGCGCCTTGGCCGCGGTCTTGCGGCCGAAGCGGCCGCCCTTGCGCACCGGCTTGCCCTCGGCGAGCAGGGCCAGGCATTCCTCCAGCGTCAGCGATTTCGGATCGCGGTCCTTGGGGATCTTGCCGTTCTTCTCGCCGTCGCTGATGTAGGGACCGAAGCGGCCATTGAGCACCTGCACGTTGGTGCCTTCGAATTGCTTGATGATGCGGTTGGCCGCGATCTCTTCCTTCTCGCGGATCAGGAACAGCGCGCGATCGAGTTCGATCGTGTACGGATCGTCCTCGGCCTTGAGCGAGGCGTAGGTGCTGCCACGCTTGGCGAAGGGCCCGAAGCGGCCGACGCCGACGGTGACGGTTTCGCCGTCGTCCTCGCCCAGCGTGCGCGGCAGGCGGAACAGATCGAGCGCGTCTTCCAGCGAGATCGTGTGCAGGCTCTGGGTCGGACGCAAGCTTGCGAACTTCGGCTTGTCCTCGTCGTCCTTGGTGCCGATCTGCGCGAAGGGCCCGTAGCGGCCGAGGCGCACGCTCACCGGCTTGCCGGTCTTCGGGTCGATGCCGAGCTCGCGCGCGCCGGTGGCTTCGCCGCGGTCGACCGATTCGATCTTGTCCTCGACCAGGGCCTTGAACGGCTTCCAGAAGCGCGACATCAGCGGCACCCAGTCCTCTTCGCCGCGGCTCACGGCATCGAGTTCGTCTTCCAGGCGCGCGGTGAAGTCGTAATCGACGTACTGGGTGAAATGGCCCGAAAGGAACTTCGCCACCGCGCGGCCGACGTCGGTCGGGCGGAAGCGGCGCGCGTCGAGCAGCACGTATTCGCGATTGAGCAGGGTCTGGATGATCGAGGCGTAAGTCGAAGGACGGCCGATGCCGTATTCCTCCAGCGCCTTCACCAGCGAGGCTTCCGAATAGCGTGGCGGCGGCTGCGTGAAATGCTGGTCGGCCAGGATCGCCGACAGCGGCACGCGCTCGCCCACGCGCATGGCGGGCAGCTTGCGGCCTTCGTCGTCCGGGTTGTCGCCTTCGGCGGTGGGCGCGTTGCGCTCGTCGCGGCCTTCCTCGTACACCGCGAGGAAGCCCGGATCGACCACGGTGGTGCCGGCGGCGCGGAACGAGTGCTGCTTGCCGGCCGCCAGATCGACGGTGACGGTGTTGAGCGTGGCGTGCACCATCTGGCAGGCGACGGCGCGCTTCCAGATCAGTTCGTACAGGCGCGCCGCGTCGGGATCGAGATACTGCGCAACGCTCTTCGGCGTGCGCATCGCGGAGGTCGGGCGGATCGCCTCGTGCGCTTCCTGCGCGTTCTTCGACTTCGACTTGTATTCGTTGGCGGTGGCCGGCAGCGCGTGGTCGCCGAAATCGCGCGCGATCAATTCGCGCAGTTCGGCCACGGCTTCCTGCGACAGATGCGTGGAGTCGGTACGCATGTAGGAGATCAGACCGACGGTGCCCTCGTCGCCGAGCGCCGCGCCCTCGTACAGCTTCTGCGCGATGCGCATGGTGCGGCTGGTGGAGAAGCCGAGCTTGCGCGCGGCCTCCTGCTGCAGCGTGGAGGTGATGAAGGGCGGCGCCGGGCGGCGCTTGCGCTCCTTGCTCTGCACGTCGGTGACGTCGAGCGCGCCGCCGGCCGCGGCCAGCAGGCGGCCGCGCGCGGCCTCGGCATCGGTTTCGTTGGTGAGGTCGAACTGTTCGAACTTCTTGCCGTCGAGCTTCGCCAGGCGCGCGGTGAAGGGCTGGCTGGCGTGCGCGAGCTGGGCCTCGATGGTCCAGTACTCGCGCGCCACGAAGGCTTCGATCTCTTCCTCGCGCTCGACGATCATGCGCAGCGCGGGGCTCTGCACGCGGCCGGCCGACAACCCGCGCTGCACCTTGCGCCACAGCACCGGCGAAAGATTGAAGCCCACGAGGTAATCGAGCGCGCGGCGCGCCTGCTGTGCGTTCACGAGGTCGGTGGAGACGTCGCGCGGATGGGCCATCGCCTCCTTGATGGCGCGCGGCGTGATCTCGGTGAACACCACGCGCTGCAGCGTGCGTCCGTCGAGCAGGCCGCGCTCCTTCAGGATCTCGGCGATGTGCCAGCTGATCGCCTCGCCTTCGCGATCCGGGTCGGTGGCCAGGAACAGCGCGTCGGCGCCCTTGGCCGCCTTGCTGATGGCGTCGACGTGGCGCTCGTTCTTCTCGATCACCTCGTAGCGCATGCGGAAATCGTCGTCGGGATCGACGGCGCCTTCCTTGGGCACGAGGTCGCGCACGTGGCCGTACGAGGCAAGCACCTGGAAGTCTTTTCCGAGGTACTTGTTGATCGTCTTGGCCTTGGCGGGCGACTCGACGATGAGCAGATTCTTGGGCATGAATGGGGAGTCCGGCGGGTCGGGAATCCGGCCGCCTCGGGGAGATGTTCTTTTTTCAGTCTGGCCACACCGCCCGCTGCGGTGTCAAGCCGAAGCTAGCGGCAGGTGGCGGGCAGTTGGCGGTCGGGGAGGTTGGAAATGCAGCTCCAGCGCCCGTCCGCGGGGTCGAGCTGGAGCATCACCCAGTCGCTGGATTCCCCGCCGTAGCGGGCCGGCAGCCACGCGGTGATGCCGCAGGCGCCGTTCTCCAGGGTGGTCAGTTCGATGCGATCGACGAGCTCGCTTCGATAGCGCTCGGGCTCGCCCAGGCCGTGCGTGCCGTTGGCCGGGCAATCGTCGCCGTCGGCGTTGGCTTCGACGATGGCGCGGATCGGCTGCATGGCCGCCAGCGCGCCGGCGGCGCGCGCGCGAAGCGCATAGTCCTGGTAGGCCGGGATGGCGATGGCAGCGAGGATGCCCAGCACGAACACCGCGATCATCAGCCCCATGAAGACGAGGAAGGCGATGAGGCAGCCCGAGAGCCCGCGTTGTTGGCGTTCGGGCGTGTCGGTGAAGGCCCACTTGTCGACGACCAGCGTCTTGGCGACGAGATCGTGCAGCGCCTGCTTGCGCTCGGTGAAGGCCGCGGCGAGGAAGCCGATGTAGAGCGTGAGATACGACAGCGCCGCCGCGAACCAGCGTCCGAGGGCGTGCGGCCAGGTCAATCGCTGGCCGTGCTCGTCGGTGACCTTGATGCCGAGCGCCATCTTGCCGATGGTGGCCTGCGAGGCCGAGCTTTCGAGCAGCGAGTAGTACAGGCCGGCGGCCACGTAATACAGGCCGATGGCCGCCACGTAGCCCGCGATCAGCCAGGGCGGCGGTTCTTCCCCGCTGCCGAAGTCGAAGCCGGTGCTGGCGCCGGCCACGAGCATGGCGACGAACATCAGGAAGTACAGCGCACCGGTGAGGATGAGCTGATCGAGGAACAGCGCCGCCCAACGGCGCAGGAAACCGGCGTGGACGACCTCGCCGCCGTGGGGATCCATCAGTGCAACGGTTCCCCTTCGCCCTCGAACATGTGGCTTTCCATCCAGGCGAAGGCGGCTTCCTGCCCGGGCTGGTTGAACAGCACCATCAGCACGACCCATTTGAGGTCGTCGAGATCGATCTCTTCCTGGTCGAGCGCCATCACGCGGTCGACCACGAGCTCGCGCTGCACGCCGTCGAGGATGCCGCCCTGCTCGAGGAACATGAGGAAGCCGCGGCATTCGGTGTCGAGCCGCGCTTCCTCGGCCTCGGCGTACACGCGCACCGGGCCCACGGCCGCGCGCTCGCCACCCTCGACGGACGGACGCTGGCGCGCCAGCTCATCGAGCCAGTCGAAGGCCTTGCTCACTTCCGAGGGACTGAAGCCCGCCTGGATCAGGCCGGCCTGGAGGGAGTCGCGATCGCGTACGGCGTCGGGATCGTCGTAGAAATAGTTTTCGAACAGGTAGAGCAGTACGTCCAGGATTGTCTCTTTCATCCACCTCTGCCTGCGACGCGGGACGCCGCGGTTGGGGACGTCAGGAGCGGCGCTTCGCGTAACGGCCGTGAGCGGCGGCAACGTGTCCTTCCAGCTCCATGAGCAGCAGCATGGAGGATAGGGCCCCGACCGTCAACCCGCTGCGGCGCGCCAGCGCGTCGAGCGGCGCGGGTTCGTGGTCGAGCGCGCGCCAGAGTTTTTCGTAATCGGGATCGCTGGCGAACAGCGGGACGGCGGCGGCCTCGTCGGTGCGCGGTGCCGCGTGTGCGTGCAGGCGTTCGCGCAGCGCCGCGCCCAGTTGCGCGGCCTGCGGCGCGAGCGCTTCGACGATCTCGCGCGCGCCTTCCACGAGCAGCGCGCCGTCGCGGATCAGCCGGTGGCAGCCGCGCGCCATCGGGTTGTGGATCGAGCCCGGCAGCGCGAACACCTCGCGGCCCGCCTCGGCGGCGAGACGCGCGGTGATGAGCGAGCCGCTCTGCAGGCTGGCCTCCACCACCAGCGTGCCGAGCGCCAGGCCGGCGATGATGCGGTTGCGGCGCGGGAAGTGATCCTTGATCGCCGGCATGCCGAGCGGGAACTCGCTCACCACGGCGCCGCGCGCGGCGATCTCTTCCTGCAGCGCGCGGTGCTTGCGCGGATAGAAGACATCGATGCCGGTGCCGATCACCGCGATGGTCGGCGCGCCGGCGGCGAGCGCGGCGCGATGCGCGGCGGCGTCGATGCCGTCGGCCAGGCCGCTGGTGACGGCGAGGCCGCCGCGCGCCAGTTCGCGGGCGAAATCGGCGGCGTTGTCGCGCCCGCCGGCGCTCGGATTGCGGCTGCCGACGATGGCGATCTGCGGATGCCAGAGCAGGGCCGGATCGCCCGCCACGAACAGCGCGGCCGGCGGATCGGGTGCGCGCGCCAGCAGCGCGGGATAGTCCTCGCTGCCGAGCGGAATCAGGTGGTGGTCGGGCGCCTGCAGCCAGGCGCGGGTGGCGGGATCGTCGTAGGGCAGGGTCGTCATCGGGGGCGGCGCACCGGGCCGCCCCCGCGAGCCCGGCGCGATCAGTAGCGCACGGGCGGTTTGAGCGAATCCTCGATCTTGGCCGGACGGATGCCGTCCATGATCAGGCCGTAGCTGACCTTCTCGAAGGTGCGGAACACCATCACGTGGCCGACGAACTCGTCGGGCAGGCGCACCTTGTTCTTCTTGAGATTGGCGGCGAAGCGCGGCTTGTGGGCGATCTCGTCGCGCACGTATTCGCCCGGATGCCAGATCGAGAACACCTGGCCGTTCTCGATGCCGTCGCGCGCGCCGGCCGACAGCGCCACCACGTCGCGCGGGCCGCCGTAGGCAAGGCGGTCGGTCATCGCCAGCACGCGGAAGTGGTCCGGCACGCCGTCGCTCGCATGCGGATAGAAGGTGAGGTCGTAGGGCTGCGGATCGTAGGGGATGAGCAGGTCGCCCACCGCCGCGTCGCGGCCGCCGGGGGTGATGAGCAGGGTGGCCGGGTCGCCTTCCACCGTCACCACGCCCTGCGCCATCTCGATCACTTCGTAGCCCAGCACCTCGAAGCCGTCGTCGCTGGCGGCGTAGTAGGCCCACTGGATGCCGGAAGTACGCGGACGCAGGCCGTTCACGGCGTCCCAGTCGTCGCGGCGGATGCGCAGGTCGTCCGGATCGTTCGGATTCGGGTGGATGGCGTAGCGCACCGTCGGACGCACGACGGCCCAGCGCTGGCCGGGGCGGAAGTCGGCGCCGCGCACGTAGGCGACCTGGCCTTCGGCCACGCGCAGGCGGCCTTCTTCCAGGCCCACGATGTAGGGAAGCTGCTTGTACTCTTCTTCGGTGAGGATGTGCATCGAGCGCAGGAACGGCTCGATTTCCGAGAGCGGCAGCGCGTGGACGGCCTCTTCGGTGCTGCGGCGGATCTCGGGCGACTTCTTCACCACCAGCGAAGGCCGGCCGTCGCCGAGATACGCCAGGCTCAGCACGTCGCCCGGATAGATGAGGTGGGGGTTCTCGACCTGCGGATTGGCCTGCCAGATTTCCGGCCACAGCCACGGTTCGTTGAGGAACCGGGCCGCGATGTCCCACAGCGTGTCGCCCTTCTGCACCACGTAGGTGTCAGGGTGATCCTCGCGCAACTCGACGGCCGCGGCATAGGTGGCGACGGTGAGCAGCGCCGCGGCGCAAACCGCAAGAAGTTTTTTAAGCATGGCTGCCATCTACCTGATTCCCCAACAGGTCGGTTTCACTATAGCCCAAAAGGTAACAGAGTGAAACGTGGCGTGCTGGGCAGTTTCCGAAGCCGCCGGAAGGGCTTACGCGATAGAATGGGCCATGGCCCTGCTCCCCATCCTCGAATTCCCCGATCCGCGCCTGCGCACGGTGGCAAAGCCGGTGGATCCGGCCCGGATCGACGACGCCTTCCAGCGTCTGGTCGACGACATGTTCGAGACCATGTACGCCGCCCCCGGCATCGGCCTGGCCGCCAGCCAGGTCGACGTGCACCAGCGCTTCATGGTCATCGACGTCTCCGAGACCAAGGACGAGCCCCGCGTCTTCATCAACCCGAGGATCGTGGCGCAGGACGGCGTGCAGACCTGCCAGGAAGGCTGTCTCTCCGTGCCGGGCATCTATGCCGACGTGAAGCGCGCCGAGAAGATCACCGTGCAGGCGCTGGACCGCCATGGCCAGCCCTACGAGCTGGTCGCCGACGGTTTGCTGGCGGTCTGCATCCAGCACGAGATGGATCATCTCGACGGGAAGCTCTTCGTCGACTATCTCTCGCCGCTCAAGCGCGACATGGTGAAGCGCAAGCTCGCCAAGCAGCGCCGCACCGACGCGGCCTGAGGGCCGTCCCCTGAAGCTGGTCTTCGCCGGCACGCCGGAGTTCGCGCTGCCGAGCTTGGCGGCCGCGCTCGATCCGCGCGACGAAATGGTCGCCGTCTACACCCAGCCCGATCGCCCCGCCGGGCGCGGGCGGCAGCTGCAGCCTTCGCCGGTGAAAGCGCTGGCGCTTACGCGCGGCCTGCCGGTGCGCCAGCCCGAAACGCTGCGCAGCGCCGAGGCGCAGGACGCGCTGCGCGCGCTCGAACCCGATCTCATGATCGTCGTGGCCTACGGCCTGCTGCTGCCGCAGAAAGTGCTCGACATCCCGAAGCATGGCTGCTGGAACGTGCATGCCTCGCTGCTGCCGCGCTGGCGCGGCGCGGCGCCGATCCAGCGCGCGGTGGAAGCCGGCGACGCCGAAACCGGCGTATGCCTGATGCAGATGGAGAAGGGGCTGGATACCGGCCCCGTGCTGTTGCGCAAGGCGCTCGCCATCGGTGCCGGGGAAACCGCCGGCGAACTGCACGACCGCCTCGCGCAACTGGGCGCGGATGTGCTGCGCGATGGGTTGTCGCTGCTGCGCGCGGGCCTCAAGCCCGTGCCGCAACCGCAGCCGGCCGAAGGCGTGACCTACGCGCACAAGCTCGAGAAGGCCGAGGCGAAGCTCGACTGGGCACTGCCGGCCGAGGTGCTGGCGCGCAAGGTGCGCGCGTATTCGCCGTGGCCGATCGCCGAAGCCGGGCTGGCGGGCGAACGCGTCAGGATCCACCGCGCCGAGGCCGTTCGTCGTCCCCGCGAAGGCGGGGACCCAGGTGCGATGCATTCCGACGCGCCCGGCCCCATGCTTTCCAGCGCCGCGGAAACACCAGGCACCATCGTGGCCGCTTCGCGCGACGGCATCGACGTCGCCACCGGCGATGGCGTGCTGCGCCTGTTGCAGCTGCAACGCGAAGGCGGCCGTCCGCTCCCCGCCGCCGATTACCTCAACGCGCGCCCGGCGCTGCGCGCGGAGCGGCCACGGTGAACCGCGGCCGCGAGGCGCGGGCTCGACAGGCTCACCCCGAACGGGCGTCGGGCGCCGATGTGCAAAAAGCCAGAGTCTCTCGTGTTGGATCGCGATCATCGTTCGCAGTGAGCCTGGTGAATCGCGGCCTCGAGGCACGGGTTCGACAAGCTCACCCCGAACGGGTGTCGAGTGTCGGTGTGCGGAAAGCCGCGGTCCCGGCCGTCGGGTCGCATCCATCGTTCGCGGTGAGGCTGTCGAACCGCCACCGCGACGCGCAGGCATCGGCATGAACGCGCCAGTGCAGGGCGCCGACATCCGCGCCATCGCGGCGCGCGTGATCCAGGCCGTGCGCTTCGACGGCGTTTCGCTCAAGGCGGCGCTGCCGAAAGCCTTGCAAGGCATCGGCGACGGCCGCGATCGCGCACTCTGCGAGGCGATCTGCTTCGAAGCCGCGCGCTGGTCGCTGCGTTACGAGCGCCTGCTCGACAAACTGATGGAGCGTCCGCTGCCGCCGTCCGCGCGCGCCATCCACGCCTTGCTGCTGGCAGGCTTCGCGCAGCTCGATGCCATGCGCCTGGCCGACTACGCGGCGATCTCGAGCACGGCCGAAGCGGCGCGCCTGCTGAAGCATCCGCGCCATGTCGGCCTCGTCAACGCGGTGCTGCGCCGCTTCGCGCGCGAGCGCGCTGAACTGGACGCGGCGCTGGGCAACGACGATGCCGTCCGGCATTCGCATCCGGCCTGGCTCGCGAAAGCGCTGCGGCGAGATTGGAGTGTGGACGCCGATGCGCTGCTCGCCGCCAACAATCAGGCTGCGCCGATGTGGCTGCGCGTGAACCTCGCGCGCATCGGCCGCGACGAATATCGCGAACGCCTGAAGGCTGCGGGCATCGACGCCTGGAACGGCGTTCTGGTGCCGAGCGCGCTGCGCATCGATCACGGCGTGGCACCCACGCGCCTGCCGGGATGGGACGAGGGCCTGGTCTCGGTGCAGGATCTTTCCGCGCAACTCACCGCGCACATCGTCGACGCGCACGAGGGCATGCGCGTGCTCGACGCCTGCGCCGCGCCCGGCGGCAAGACCGCGCATCTGCGCGAACGCACGCCGGCGCTGGCGCAGCTGCTCGCGCTCGACGTGGACGCCGCCCGCCTGCATCGCGTGCGCGAGAATCTCGCTCGCCTGCACTTGGCCGCGGATACGCGGCAGGCCGACGCAGCGCAGCCGGAATCGTGGTGGGACGGCCTGCCTTTCGATCGCATCCTGCTCGATGCGCCGTGCTCGGGCACCGGCGTGATCCGCCGCCAGCCCGACATCAAACTGCATCGCCGCGCCGCCGACGTGGCGGGCCTGGTGGCCCTGCAGGCGCGCCTGCTCGATGCGGCCTGGCCTATGCTGGCCGCGGGCGGGCGCTTAGTCTATGCCACCTGTTCGGTGCTCAAAGACGAGAACGAGCGTCAGATCGATGCCTTCCTCGCACGCACGCCCGGCGCCGCCGCGGTTTCGCTGCCCGAATCCTTCGGACGCCCGAGCGGTGCCGGCCGCCAGCGCCTGCCGGGCGACGACGAGGGCGACGGGTTCTTCCATGCCGCGCTGGAAAAGCGCCGCTAGCCTCGTGTTGCTGCCGCTGCTGGCCGGATGCCTCGGCCGCACGCCCGAGCGCGCGCGCATCCTCGAGGCGCACGTCACGGGCGAAGGCGTGGCGCGCCAGCTCGAGGTGACGCAGCAGCTGCGGTTCTCGGCGAAGATGCGCGAGGCGCTCGAGCACGGCATCCCGCTGCGCCTGGGCTATCGCGGCGAAGCCTGCGGCCGCGAGTTCTACCAGGTCATCGCCCTGCAGTATTCGCCGCTCAATCGCCACTTCGAATTGCATCGCCCGGGCGAGACGCAGGCCCGCACCTTCGCCCGCAGCGGCGCGTTGCTGGCGGCCCTCGACCGCGTGCGGCTGCCGATCGGCGCCGGCTTTCCGGGCGGCTGCACGGGGCAGCTCACGGTCGGCCTGGACCTGACTTCGCTGCCGACGCCGCTGCGCTTTCCCGCTTTCCTGCAACCCGGCGACTGGCGCATGGTTTCGCCGCCCGCGACATGGTCGACGTCTCCGCCGCGCGCCTGATGCGCATGCTGCGACGCGTGGTGGCGCCGCTGGCGCTGCTCGTGCTGCTGCTGTCCGCGCTCTATCTGGCCGCCGATGCCGAAGGCCTCGGCCAGAACTACGCGCGCTATTACCCGTACGTGTTCATCGCCGCCGCGCTGGCGCTGGTGCTGCTGGGCCTGGCGATCGCGAACCGTCTGTGGCGGCTGCGGCAGCAACTGCGGCAAGGCGTGCCGGGCGCGAAGCTGACGCGCCGCCTGGTGTTGCTGCTGGTGCTACTGGCGCTGCCGCCGGTGCTGCTGGTGTATGGCTTCGGCGTGCGTTTCGTGCAGGCCACCGTCGATTCCTGGCTGCGCGCCAACAGCGCGCAGGCGCTCGAAGATGCGCTCGCCATCGGCCAGCTCTACCTCGACGAACGCCTCGCCAGCGGCGAAGCCGCGGCCGAGGAAGCCGCCGCCGATCTCGAATTCACCGCCGAAGCCGACATCGACACCGAAGTGCAGGCCGTGCTCGACCGCAGCGGCGCGGCGCAGGTGGTGCTGTTCGAACCCGATGGCCGCGTGCGTGCGGTGGAAGCCTCGGACCCTTCGCTCTACCTGCCGGCGCCGCCGGAGGAAGACGTGCGCCTGGCGCTCACCAACCGCGGCCGCTACGCCGCCGCCGAGCGCAATGCCGCCGGCATGTGGCTGCGCGTGCTGGTGCCGGTGGGCGATGCGCGCAGCCGCGGCCGCGCGCTGCAACTGCTGTACGCCCTGCCGGCAGGCTATGCCACGCTCGCGGGCCGCATCGAGGGCGCCGTGCACGGGCAGCGCCAGGCGGTGTTCCTGCGGGACGAGCTCAAGCTCTCCTTCACGCTGATCCTGAGCTTCGTGTTGCTGCTCTCGGCGTTGCTCGCGGTGCTGCTGGCCTTCGATCTGGCGCGCCGCCTGGTGGCGCCGGTCGGACGCCTGGCCTCGGCCACGCGCGAAGTCGCGCAGGGCCGCTACGACGCCAACCTGCCCGAAGGCCAGGACGACGAACTCGGTTTCCTGGTGCAGTCCTTCAACCGCATGACGCGCGAGCTGCAACTGACGTCGGCGCGCGCGCGCGCCAGTGCGGAAGAAACCGAACGCCAGCGCGCCTATCTCGAAACGGTGCTGGCGCGCCTGTCCTCCGGCGTGCTCGTGCTCGACGGCGAGGCCCGCCTGCGCGGCGCCAACGCGGCGGCACAGGACCTCTCCGGCATCGACGCCACGCATCACGCCGGCCAGCCGCTGGAAGACCTGCGCCGCCTCGTGCCGCGTGCGCTGCCGCTGCTCGATGCCCTGCAGGCGAAGCTGCGCGAAGGCGCTCGCGAGTGGCGCGAGGAACTCGCCCTGGAACGCGAGGGCGAGCGCCTGCTGCTGTTGCTGCGCGGCGCGCGCCTGCCCGACGGCGGCCTGGTCGCCGTGTTCGACGACACCACGGTGATCGACCGCGCGCGCCGCGATGCCGCCTGGGCCGAGGTGGCGCGCCGCTTCGCGCACGAGATCAAGAATCCGCTCACGCCGATCCAGCTCGCCGCCGAGCGCCTGCGCCGCCGCGTGCTGCCGAAGGTGCAGAACGACGACGCCGAAGTGCTGGATCGCGCCACGCACACCATCGTGGCGCAGGTCGATGCGCTCAAGACGCTGGTGAACTCGTTCGGCGACTACGCCAAGCCGCCCACGCTGCAGATCGCCCCGGTCGATCTCAATGCACTTGCCGCAGAGGTACTCGATCTCTACGAAGGCGATGCACGCGTGCAGCTGCGGCGCGAATTCGATCCCTCGCTGCCGCGCGTCAACGCCGACAGCGGACGGCTGCGACAGGTGCTGCACAACCTCGTGAAGAACGCACTCGAAGCCAGCGCCGAGCGCGACGTTGCGAACATCACGGTGGCCACCGCGCGCCGCGCCGCCGGCGTGGAGCTGTGCGTGAACGACAACGGTGCCGGCCTGCCGCCGGGCTTCGACGAGCAATGGTTCGAGCCTTATCGAACCACCAAGGCGAAAGGCACGGGGCTGGGCCTGGCCATCGTCGCGAAGATCGCGCAGGAACACGGTGGCCGGCTGCGCGCCGAGAATCGCGCCGGGGGCGGCGCGCGCTTCGCGTTGTGGCTGCCGCTGTCATGAGGCTGATCT
The DNA here is from genome assembly GCA_946481615.1 of uncultured Aquimonas sp. Next base: position 4,454 of record CAMLOR010000010.1, on the reverse strand, counting down.
CGCACGACGCGCGGCGAGACGCGTGGTGGCTGTTCGGCGTGGCCTTCGTGCTGATCGCCGCGGGCATCGGGCTGCGCGAGCCGTGGCCGGCCGACGAGCCGCGCTTCGCGCTGGTGGCGAAGCAGATGGTGGAATCGGGACACTGGCTGTTCCCGATGCGCGGCAACGAGCTTTATCCCGACAAGCCGCCGCTGTTCATGTGGTTGCAGGCGTTGTCGTACCTCGTGGTGCGTTCGTGGCGCGCGGCTTTCCTGTTGCCGTCGCTGGTCGCGGCGCTGGGCACGCTCTGGCTGGTGAAGGATCTCGGCACGCGGTTGTGGAACCGGCGCGTCGGGACGTACGCCGCGTGGACATTGTTGTTCACGCTGCAATTCACCTTCCTCGCCAAGCGCGCGCAGATCGACGCGACCGTCACTTTCTTCATCACGCTGGCGATGTACGGGCTGCTGCGCCATCTCCTGCGCGGGCCGGACTGGCGCTGGCTGTGGATCGGCTTCTTCGCCGCCGGCGTGGGCGTGATCACCAAGGGGGTGGGCGTGGTCGCGCTGCTGGTGTTCATCCCGGCCGCGTTCGCGCGCACGCAACGCGTGGGCGCGAGCGGCGCGGCCGTCGGCATCGGATGCTTCCTCGTGGCCATCGCGCTGTGGGCCGCGCCGATGATGTGGTTCGCCTACACCGGCGCGGATCCCGCCGGGCGCGAATACGCCGACAACATCCTGCTGCGCCAGACCGCGCAGCGCTACGCGGCGGCCTGGCATCACCATCAGCCGGCCTGGTACTTCGCGCAGGTGATCGCCACGCTCTGGCTGCCGACGGCGCTGGCCTTGCCGTGGGCCGTGCCGGCGTGGTGGCGGCGCCTGAAGCGGCGCGATCCACGCTACGTGCTGCTGCTCGGCTGGGTGCTCGCCGTGCTCGTGTTCTTCACCATTCCCTCCGGCAAGCGCGATGTCTACATTCTGCCGGCGCTGCCGATGTTCTGCCTGGCGCTGGCGCCGCTGATTCCGGGACTGCTGCGCAAGCGCGGACCGCGCATCGCGCTGTTCGCGTTCACCGCGCTGCTCGCGATCGGCTTCGTCGCGGGAGGCATCTTGCCTCTCGTCGGCGAACCGTCCTTCGAGACGCGGCTGGAGGCCGAACGCGGGCTGGCTTCGGATGCGCTGTGGTGGATCGTGTCGGGCATCGGGATCGTCGCGGCGCTCTCGCTGGCGGTGTTCCGCGTGCGGCGCGCGCTGGCCGGCGTGCTGGTCACGTTGTCGGCGACGTGGCTGGCGATCGGTTTCTTCGCCTATCCGCAGCTCGACGATTCGAGTTCGGCACGCGGATTGATGCGGGAGGTCGGCGCGACGATCGGTCCGGACGCGGAGCTGGCGCTCGTGGCCTGGAAAGAGCAGAACCTGCTGCAAGCGGACCGCCCCGCGCGTACCTTCGGTTTCCGCCGCGACGACGCCGACGAACTGCGCGACGCGATCGCGTGGCAGCGGCAGGCGCCGGAGCGGCGCTGGGTGCTGGTGCAGGGGAGCGCGATGGGCGAATGCATCGACCGCACGCGCGCCGTGCCGGCGGGCGCCGCGAACCGGCGCGAATGGTGGCTGTTCAAGGCCGACGCGGTGACCTGCGAGCCGTGAGGCGACGGTTCGACAGGCTCACCGCGAAGGTTTCCGCAATCCGATTCCAGGGACGGGCTTGCGCCCTCGGCCTGCCACCACCGTTCGGGGTGAGCCTGTCGAATCCCACGCGAAGCATCACGCCGCGTCGCGCGCCGCGCACGTATCGTGCCGATCCAGCCCCGCCTCGCACCGCGTGCGCCCGCTCGTCCGCGTCTCGCGCAGGATCGCGTCGTTCGGGCTCGCCGTATCCAGCCGGCGCTCGGCGTGGTGCAGATGCGCCGCCAGCCCGGCGAACTTCAACGTGATCTTGCGCAGCCCGGCGTTGAAGGCGCGCGCGGCCAGTTCGTCGTCTTCCCGGCCCCAGCCCTGCATGCGCTCGTCGAAGCCGTTGAGCGCGACCAGGTCGCTGCGCCACCAGCCCTGGTTGCAGGTCTTCACGCCGCGCGGCGAAACCTTCGGGGCGCGCAGTCTCCGGCTCAGCCAAGGCCAGTGCAGCGTGTGGCGGCGGCGTTCGATGTCGTCGTCGAAGAACGACAGATCGAGCATCCCGAGCGCGATCATGCGTGTCGCCTGCACGGGGCCGGTGAGCACGCGGGAGCCCTGCGCGAAACAGCCGGGCCGCGCGGCCTCGAGGTGGTCCGCCACGAAGCATTCGTGCGGCACCATGTCGCCGTCGAGCAGCAATACGTACTCGTGCCGCGCGGCGGCGATGGCGAGGTTGCGCACGCGCGCGGCGCGGAAGCCTCGGTCCTCCTGCCAGACGTGCCGCAGCGGCACGGGAAAGGTCTGCGCACGTTCGAGCACCAGATCCAGCGTGTCGGCACGCGAGCCATCGTCGGCCACGATCACCTCGCCCGGCAGGACGCGCTGGCGTGCCAGGCCGGCGAGCACCAGGCCGAGCGCCTGAGGCCAGTTGTAGGTCGTCACCACTACGCTGCAGCTCATCGTGCGTCGCCCTCGTCGACCGGATAGCCGCGCTCCAGCAGCCAGAGCGTGAGGAATTTCTGCCGCACGTAATTGGCCTCGATCCAGGCAATGGCCAGGCCCCGCCAACCCTCGCGCCAGCCGCCCTTGAGCACGACATCGCGGAAGGCGCGCCAGGCGGGGCTGAGCACCAGATGCCACCAGCGCGCGCGGCGCCCTTCGGCGTGCAGTGCGCGGCCCATCAGTTCGGCGTAGCGCGCCAGGCGGCGCAGTTGGTCCTGCAGGTTGCGATAGGCGTAGTGCTCGATCTCGCCCCGCAGCCCGAGCACGCGCCCCTCGACGACGACCTTCTCGTGGATCTCGCGCCCGCCGAAGCGCGCGCGGCGCCGATCGAACAGGCGGCGCACGCGATCGGGATACCAGCCGCCGTGGCGGATCATCCGGCCGAAATACTCCGTGCAGCGCGGCATCGAATAGCAGGCCGCATCGGGAAAGCCCGCGCGCTGCAGCGCTTGGATCTCGCCGGCCAGCGCGGGCGCCACCACCTCGTCGGCGTCCAGGCAGAACACCCAATCGTGGCGCGCGGCTTCCACCGCGAACTGTTTTTGCGAACGGTAGCCCGGCCAATCGCGCTCGATCACGCGCGCGCCGGCCGCGGCGGCCAGTTCGCGCGTGGCGTCGGTGGAGTGCGAATCGACCACGAGGATCTCGTCGCAGAACCATAGCGAGGCCAGGCAGGCCTCGATGCGCGCGGCCTCGTTGCGGGCGATCACCACGCCCGACACCGGCACGCGGCCGTCGCTGGCGGCCAGCCGCAGGCGGGGCGGCGCCGCGCCTGCTTGCTGCGCCGGGAGGCGCGGCTCAGACTGTTGCGCCCTCATTCCTTTTCCGGGACTCATGCCTTCCGCTCACATCCTGGTGGTCGACGACGAACCCGACATCCGGGCCGCGGTACGCGACATCCTCGAGGACGAGGGATATCGCACAACCGTCGCGGAAAACGTCACAGCCGCGAGGGCGGCGCGCCAGAACGAGCATTTCGACGCCATCCTGCTCGACATCTGGATGCCGGGCACCGACGGCATCGCCCTGCTGCGCGAGTGGGCGGCGGCCGGCGCGCTCGACTGCCCGGTCATCATGATGTCCGGACATGGCACGGTGGAGACGGCGGTCGAAGCCACCCGCCTGGGCGCCTACGATTTCATCGAAAAGCCGATCGCGCTGGCCAAGCTGCTCATCACGCTGGAGCGCGCGCTCGACGCCCAGCGCCTGCGCGAGGCCAACGCCCGCCTGCGCGCCCAGGTGCAGCCGCAATTCGAGCCGGTCGGTAGTTCGGGAGCGATGCAGGCGCTGCGCGGCCAGCTCGAACGCCTCGCCGATCACGTCGCGCCGGTGCTGCTGCGCGGCGAACCGGGTTCCGGCAAGGAGGCTTTGGCGCGCTGGGTGCACGCGCGCAGCACGCGCCGCGACGCGCCCTTCGTCACCGTGGCGGCCGGCGCCATTCCCGACGAGCAGGCCGCGGCCACGCTGTTCGGCGCCGAAACCGCGGACGGCGTGTCGCCGGGCCTGCTGGAACAGGCGCAGGGCGGCACGTTGTTCCTCGACGAGATCGCCGACCTCGGCGCCGAGTTGCAGTTGCGGCTTTCCAGCGTGCTCGAACGCGGCCAGCTGCTGCGCGTGGGCGGCCGCACGCCGGTGCCGCTCGACGTGCGCGTGATCGGCGCCACCGCGCAGGATCTGGAAGCCGAGCGCCGCGCCGGCCGCGTGCGCGACGAACTGTATTTCCAGCTCAACGTGTTTCCGGTCGCCGTGCCGAGCTTGCGCGAACGCGCCGAGGATGTGCCGGAACTGCTGGAACACTACGCCGGCTTCTTCGCCGCGCGCGACCGCCTGCCGCCGCGCCGCTTCGGCGCGGCCGTGCTC
>CAMLOR010000009.1 GCA_946481615.1 uncultured Aquimonas sp. | reverse complement strand
GCATGTCGCGGATCACCGCGGCGTGCTCGAGCGCGTGGAAGAGGATGGGCGAGGAAATGTTGTAGGGCAGGTTGCCGACCAGGCGGATCGGCGTGCCGTCCGCGAGCTGCGTGAAATCCACCTCGAGCACGTCGCGATGCACGATGGCGAGCCCGGGACCGAGCGCGCGCAGGTTCTCGAGCAGATCGCGATCGAATTCGATCACGGTGAGTTCGCCGTGCAGCTGCAGGAGCGGGATTGTGATGGCGCCGGCGCCGGGCCCGATCTCGACCAGGCGGTCGCCGGGCTTCGGATCGATGGCGCGCACGATCTTCGCGATGATGCCGGCTTCGTGCAGGAAGTGCTGGCCGAGCTGCTTCTTGTGGCGGTGGGAATCCATGCGCGGATTGTAGGTGGTCGCGTGGGATTCGACAGGCTCACCCCGAACGGGTGCTGTGGAGCGAGTCGCACGGGATTCGACGGGCTCGCCCCGAACGGGTGTCGTGGAGCGTGTCGCGTGGGATTCGACAGGCTCACCCCGAACGGGTGCTGTGGAGCGAGTCGCACGGGATTCGACGGGCTCGCCCCGAACGGGTGTCGTGGAGCGTGTCGCGTGGGATTCGACAGGCTCACCCCGAACGGTGGCCGCACGCCGGTTTTCGGCATCCGCATCGCCGCACCCGTTCGGGGTGAGCCTGTCGAACCCATGCCGCGACCCATCACGCGCGACGCCCCGCTCTCCGATCATGGTGAGCCTGTCGAACCCACGCCTCGACCCATCACGCACCGACGCCCCTGCTTTCCGATCATGGTGAGCTTGTCGAATCCACCCCTCAGGCTTCACGCTGCCCTCCATGAGCCCGCAAAAACTCCCCTGGATCGCCCGCGGCGACATCAACGGCTTCTTCGGCCTGGTCGTCGACAACCTCACCATCCTGGCCTTCCTCGCCAGTGCGCTGATCGGCATCTTCGGTTTCCCGGCCGAAGTGGTGTTCGGCCGCATGTTCCCCGGCACCGCGCTCGGCGTGCTGGTGGGCAACGCGCTTTACACCGCGATGGCGCGCCGCCTCGCGCGCCGCGCCGGCCGCGCCGACGTCACCGCGATGCCGCTCGGCCTCGATGCGCCCACCACCATCGGGCTGGCGCTGCTCGTGCTTGGCCCCGCCTACGCCGGCATGCGGCAGCAGGGCATGGACGAACAGGCCGCGGCGACCGCGACCTGGCAGCTGGGCATGGCCGCGATGATGGTGATGGGCGTGCTGAAATTCGTGCTGTCCTTCGCCGGTGGCCTGGTGCAGCGCATCGTGCCGCGCGCGGGACTGCTCGGCTCCATCGCCGGCATCGCGCTGATGCTGATGGGCTATCTCCCGCTGCTCGAAGCATTGCGCGTGCCGGTGGTGGGCTTCGCCACGCTCGGCCTGCTGCTCTACGCGCTGATCGCGAAAGGCCGCGTGCCGCGCCGCATCCCGGGCGTGGTGTTCGCGTTCGGCGTCGGCCTGTTGCTGTACTACTCGCTCGGCGCGGCGGGCTGGCTGGGCACCGGCTATCACGCGCCGTCCGCGCCGCAGTGGCGCTTCGCGCTGCCGCGGCCGACGCTGGGTTTCCTCGAAGGCCTGCCGCGCCTGTGGCCTTATCTCGCGCTGGTGCTGCCGTTCGGCCTGCTGATGGTGGTGGGCGGCATCAACGTCACCGAAAGCGCGCGCGCCGCCGGCGACGATTACCGCACGCGCGACATCCTGCTCGTCGAGGCGTTCTCGACGCTGGTCGCGGGCCTGTGCGGCGGCGTGGCGCAGACCACGCCCTACATCGGCCAGCCGGCCTACAAGCACATGGGCGCGACGAGCGGCTACACGCTGCTGACGGGCCTGTTCATCGGCCTCGGCGGCATCTTCGGTTACGTGTCCGGACTGGTGGAGCTGCTGCCGCTCGCGGTACTGGCGCCGATCATCCTGTACGTGGCCATCGACATCACCGTGCAGGCCTTCGACGCGACGCCGAAACAGCACGCACCGGCCGTCGTGTTCGCCTTCCTGCCCTCGATCGCGTACCTGCTCGCGATCAAGTTCGGCAATCCCGGCCTGGTGCCGCCCGACCAACTCGCCGCGCTCTACGCCGATGCGAGCCACGGCCTGTCGGAGATCGCCATCACCGTGGCGCTGGGCAACGGTTTCATCATCACCGCGATGGTGTGGGCCGCGATGCTCGTCGCGCTGATCGACGGACGCACGCTGCGCGCCGCCGGTGCGCTGCTGGTAGCCGCGGCCTTCACGTTGTTCGGCGTGATGCACTCGGCGCATCCGCAGGGCGGGCTGTATTGGCCGTGGACGCTCGAAGGCCGCGCGTTCGAGATCATGGCGAATTTCACGGCGGCCTATCTCGTGCTGGCGATACTGTTCGTGCTGCTCTCCTTGCTGGCCGGAGGCTCGCGGTCAGCAGCCGAAACTTCGCACTGATCCGCTGCATCGCGCGCTCTGCCATCCGGCGCGACGACGCTTCGCAGGCCGAGGTTCACGATCCGGGAGGAAACACCGCATGCTGCAGATCTACGGCCATCCCTTCGCGTCGTACTACTGGAAAGTGCTGATCGCGCTGTACGAGCGCAGCGTGCCCTTCGAATTCCGCATGGTCGATCCGGCACACCCGGAAAATGCCGCGGCGCTCGGCCGCCTCGCGCCCACCGGCCAGTTCCCCGTGCTGGTCGACGGCGAGCGCACGGTGATCGAATCGGCGGCGATCATCGAGTATCTCGATCTGCATCACGGCGACGCGCTGCCGATGATGCCGGCCGATCCGCGCGCCGCCATCGAAGCGCGGCAGATGGACAGCGTGTTCGACGACTACGTGATGGGGCCGCTGCAGCGGATGGTGTTCAACGTGCTGCGCGAGCCGCACAAGCGCGATCCGCATCTGGATGCCGAGGCGAAGGCGGCGCTCGACAGGAGCTATGCCTGGCTCGATCGCTGGATGGCCGGCCGCGAGTGGGCGGCGAACGACACCTTCGGCCTCGCCGATTGCGCGGCGGCGCCGGCACTATTCTACGCGCACTGGGGGCATCCGATCCCCGCGTCGCTCGCGGTGCTGCGCGCCTATCGCGCCCGTCTGCTGGCGCGGCCCTCCGTCGCGCGCGTCGTCGACGAAGCGCGGCCGTGGCGGGAGTATTTTCCGCTGAAGGGCCACAGTCCGGACTGACGATCCGACCTGCGGCCCCGCGGTTCAATCTCCCGTCTGCACGTCGATCACCTCGACCGCTTGAGCGGCACCGCCGGCGTCTGCGGTACCGGCGCGACGGTGCCGGCTTCGGCCGGCGCCGGGCGCTGCACGGCGCGTTGCGGCCCCACCGGGAAGCGCGCGGTGGAGAATGCGCTCTTCGACTTGCCGTCGGCCGAGACTTCGTCGGCGCGGTTGGCCACCACCTGCCACGAGAACGGCGCGCTCGAGCGGCCGTTCATCAGTTCGCGCACTTCGAAGCCTTCGGCGGTCTTGCGCGAAACGAAGACGCCGTTGGCTTCGCCTTCGAGTTGCACGAAGACGCGCAGCGGGTGGTCTTCGTCGACGCGCACCGAGCGGGTGAACAGCGGATCGAGCGCGACCCAGGCCACGCCGTCCACGAGCTGCGCGCTGCCGAAATCCTGGAACAGCACTTCCGGCGCTTCGGTGGCGAACATGATGCGGCTGCCGCCCTTGGCATCCTTCACCATCGTCGACTTCACGCCGCCCGAGAGGATGCCGTAGTCGACGCCGCCGGCGCGTCCGCCGATGAAGGCATAGCCGTTCGTGCTCGACAGATAGTCGAAATAGCCGCCCCAGTTGTTGTCCGCGAGCGGCTCCGAAGCGTAGCCCGTGACGCCGTACGACAGGCCTTGCCCCGCGACGCCCGCACCTTCGCCCGTGCCGGAGATCGCGGTGATGCCGTTTCCGCCGGCCGCGATGCCGGTGCCGGCGGCGGCTTGCGTGCCGATGCTGTAGATGCCGAACAGATTGCCGTTGGCCGCCAGCCCCGAGCCGCTCGCGTGCACGGTGCCGGCCGTGATGTTGTTCCCCAGCGCGAGGATGCCGGTGCCGGTGGCGCTCTGGTTGAAACCGCGCACGCCCGCGACGAGCGGACCATTGGTCGCACCGTTGACGCCGAAGCCGCCGGTCGACAGGCCGCCGACGCCGAAGCCCGCGACCTGGTTGTAGCCGAACACCCCGTACCCATTGGAGTTGTTGTTGATGCCGTAGACGCCGACGCCGGTACTGCGGTTCGAGCCCACCACGCCCTGGCCGGAACCGGTGTTCTCGCCGTAGAAGCTGGCGAAGGCGCCGGTGCTGTAGCCCGCGAACGGATAGTCGGTCAGGGCCGCGATCGAGTTGATCGCTCCCGCCGAGCCCGTGCCGTAGACCGAGAACAGGTCGCCGACCTGTGCGGTCGTACGGTTCACCACGATCTGCGGCGTGGTGAGCAGCCGCATGCGCTCGTTCGTCGCGGCATTGCCGTTGGTCTTGAGCACCAGCGCCTGCGCGTCGGTGGTGCCGAGGAAATGCGTGCCGGCCGCGGTGCCGGCATTGCCGGACGTCGTCCATGCCGCGTTGAGCGAGGTCACTGTCGAGGGGATGCTGGTCTGGACCGAGATCGTGCCGTTCGCGTTGAAGCCGATCGAGTTGAGGGTCCAGCTCATGCCGGTGGCGCCCGTGGCACCGGTTGCGCCGGTCGCTCCGATGGGGCCCTGCGCCCCGGTGGCACCCGTCGCCCCGGTCGGGCCAGTCGCGCCCGTGACACCGGTGGCACCGGTTGCGCCCGTCGCTCCGGTGGGGCCAGTGGATCCGATCGAGCCTGGATCGCCCGTGGGGCCCGTCGCGCCAGCGGTGCCGGTGGCGCCCGTAGCGCCCGTTGCGCCGGTCGGCCCCGTCGGTCCGCTGGCGCCGGGATCGCCCGTGGGACCGGTCACGCCCATCGCGCCGGTCACGCCCATCGCGCCGGTTGCGCCTGTGGCGCCGGTGGGTCCGATGGCACCAGGATCGCCGGTGGGCCCCGTTGCGCCGATCGCGCCATCGGCGCCCGTTGCGCCCGTGGCACCGGCGGGGCCGATCGCACCGTCGGGGCCTGTCGCACCCGTCGCGCCCGTGGGGCCGGGCATGCCGGTCGGACCCGGATCGCCGCTGGGGCCCGTCGCGCCTGTGGCCCCGGTCGCGCCCGTGGCCCCCGTGGCGCCCATCGCTCCCGTCGGACCTGCTGCGCCAACGGCGCCGGTCGCGCCGGCCGGGCCCGTCGCACCGGTGGCACCTGTGGCTCCGGTCGGACCCGTCGCGCCGAGCGGCAGCGTCGCGCACCTTCCGAGTTGCCCGTCGGCGAAATCGAAGCAGAGGAAGGTCTCTTGCGCGGGGACGCCGGCAAGCAGCGGCACGCGCACCTCGCCGTCCTCGTCGACGCGCAGGCGATCGGCGCTGCCGGCCTGGTTGGTCACGACGAACGCGCCGCCTGCGGGCGGCTGCGCGCGGATGTCCTGCTGCGCCGCTGCATGCGGTCCGTACAGCGCCACGCCTATCGCCAGCAGCAACGGGGAAACGCGCGGCGCGCGACGAAGGGCGGAACCGGAAGCGACGGTCATGGCATATCTCCAGGGGTGGCGCGCCTGCCGACCCGGCGAAGGGCGATCCAGGACACGATCAGGGCGAGCAACAGCAGCGTCGGCGGCGCGAGCGCCGGCACGGGAATCGAGGTCATCACCGCGAAGCCGTCGGTGAAGAAGCCGGGCGAGTTGCCGCGATCGATGCTCGAATAGTCGGCGGCATCGCCGGCCGCGAGGACCTGCCCGCCGGGTGCGGCGCCGACGTCCTGCACATCGAGGTAATGCAGATCCTGCGTGCCCGAAGGCGCCAGCGCGATGTAGGCCACGGCGCCTGCGGCATCGCTGCGCAGCAGCAGGGCGTGAGTCGAGGAACCGGCCAGTTCCAGCCGTCCGTTCACATGCGTCGGCGCACCGGTCGGGAAGCGGAACAGGCGGCCGCTCGCGGAGACGACGCTGAAATCGTGCAGCGAAAACGCCGTCGCCAATCCGCTGGCCGTTCGCGCACAGCCGTCGACGCTGCGCACGCGGCTGTTGCCCGCAACGAACGAGCCGCCGCCGGCGAGCACGCCGGAAAATTCGAGCTGCATTTGCGCCGCCTGCACCGGCCCGGCGAGCGTGGCGTTGTCGATGCCGGCCAGTACGCCGCTGCGTCCTTCGAGGCGTCCATCGACGATGGCGTCCGCGCAACCCAGGTCGAGGCGGCCCGCGCCGAGATCCAGCACGGCGCCGCTGCCGACGATCACGCGCCCGTCGCCGCCCCAGGCATAGCCGGCGAGCGCAGCCAACGACAGCACGGCGAAGCGCGCTGGGCGGCGCAGCCACGTTCGCAAGTCTTGCACGGTGGATCCCCCTGCCGCCGGCGCCGTGCGCCGACGTCGGCGGCAGTCTCGTGCCGGCGGTTCGGCGCCGTCAAGCGCTGCGCGCGCCGGCGCGTCGATCGCGCACCAGCCGGTACGTTTTCGCGGCGCAGCGCAGTAGCCTGTGGCGATGGATTCCCTGATCGCCGCCGCCGGGCGTGCGCTCGCCGTCGGCGATGCGCTCGGCGCGCTCAAGCGCATCGCGTTGCGCGAAGACGCGGCGTCGCTCGCGTTGCGCGGCATCGCGATGGCGCAACTGGGCGAGTATCCGCGCGCCCGCGAACTGCTGCGCCGTGCCGCACGCCGCTTCGGTGCGCGCGAAGCGCTGGCGCGTGCGCGCTGCCTGGTGGCGGATGCGGAGGTCGCGCTGGTCTTGCGCGATCTGGGCGGCGCGCCTCGCGCGCTCGCCGAGGCCGCGCGCGTGCTCGACGCGCACGGCGATCGCGGCAATGCACTGCAGGCGCGCCTGATCGCGGTGCGCAGGCTGTTGCTGATCGGAAGACTCGACGAGGCGGCGGCAACGCTCGCCGGCCTCGATGTGGCAGGCCTGTCGCCGGCGCTTGCCGCGATTGCGGAACTGGCGGCGGCCGAATTGTCCATGCGTTTCTTGCGCACCGCGGCGGCGCGGGCCGCGCTCGGCCGTGCCGCGGTGGCAGCCGAACGCGCGCGCATCCCGGCCTTGCTCGCCGAAGTGGCCGAAGCGCGCGCGGCGCTCGATCGCGATGCTGCGCGCAGCGTCCATGCAGGCCACGAGCAACCGGTGCGCCTGGGCGAGGTCGAAGCGCTGTTGGCTTCCGGCATGCTGGTCGTCGACGCCTGCCGCCGCGGCCTGCGCGCGGGCGAGGCGTGGCGGCCGCTCGCGCGCCGCCCGGTGCTGTTCGCATTGTTGCGCGCCCTCGCGCTGGGCTGGCCCGGCGATGTCGATCGCCCTGCGCTCATCGCGAAGGCGTTCCACACGCGGCATCCGGACGACAGCCTGCGCGCGCGCTTGCGCGTGGAGATCGGCCGCCTGCGCGCGGCGATCGCGCCGCTGGCGGACATCGAGGCCAGCGCGCGCGGCTTCGCGCTCGTGCCGCGCGAGGGCCGCGCCGTCGTGGTGCTGGTGCCGCCCATCGACGGCGGACAGGCCTCGCTGCTCGCGCTGCTCGCCGACGGCGCGGCGTGGTCCACGTCGGCGCTGGCGCTGGCGTTGGGCGAGAGCCAGCGCACCGTGCAGCGCGCGCTCGTCGAACTGGAAGCGGCCGGGCAGGTACGCTCGCTCGGCCGTGCCCGCGCGCAGCGCTGGCTGGCGCCGCCGCTCACCGGAATCACGACGATCTTGTTACTCCCGGCCGCGCTGCCGCCTGAGTAGATTGCTCCTGCGGCGCCGCGCCGGCGCCAACGGAGACGACGATGACCACGACACGCAACACCTCGCAGGCCGCGCTGCGGCCCGCGCAGATCGTGCGCGAATACGGACCTTTCGAAGGCGCCGAGCGCATCCACGGCGTCAGCCACGACGGCGATCGCGTCTGGGCCGCGACCGGCGAGCGCCTGCTCGCGATCGATCCTTCCAGCGGCGGCATCGCGCGCACGCTCGAACGCACCGGCGACGCCGGTACCGCCTTCGACGGCACCCATCTGTACCAGATCGCCGAAGCGCGCATCGACAAGATCGATCCGGCCACCGGCACCGTCGTGCATTCGATCCCGGCGCCGGGCGCCGGCGGCGACTCGGGCCTGGCCTGGGCCGAGGGCAGTCTGTGGGTCGGGCAGTACCGCGATCGCAGGATCCACCGGATCGATCCGCACACCGGCCAAGTGTTGCGCACGATCGAATCGGACCGCTTCGTCACCGGCGTGACCTGGGTGGACGGCGAGCTGTGGCATGCCACCTGGGAGGGCGACGAAAGCGAGTTACGCCATATCGATCCACACAGCGGCGAGGTGCTCGAACGTCTCGAAATGCCGCGCGGCGTCGGTGTCAGCGGGCTGGAATCCGATGGCGCCGGCCTGTTCTACTGCGGCGGCGGTTCGAGCGGGAAAATACGCGCCGTGCGCCGGCCGAAGGCAGGTGCGCAATGAACGCCGCCGTCGACACCGCGATCGGCCAGGCCGCCGATCATCCGGTCGTGGCGCGCGACGAATGGCTGGCCGCACGCAGGACGTTGCTGGCGCGCGAAAAGGAACTCACCCGGCTGCAGGATCGCATCGCGCGCGAACGTCGCGACCTGCCGTGGGTGCGCGTCGAAAAAGACTACGTCTTCGACACGCCCGAAGGGCCGCGCCGCCTGGCCGAACTCTTCGACGGCCGCAGCCAGTTGCTGGTGCAGCACTTCATGTTCGCGCCGGGCTGGGAGCAGGGCTGCAAGAGCTGCTCCTACATGGCCGATCACAACGATGGCGCCGACCTGCACCTGGCGCAGCGCGACGTCACGCTGCTCGCCGTCTCGCGTGCCCCGCTCGCCGACATCGAACGCTTCCGCCGGCGCATGGGATGGCGCTTCGCCTGGGTGTCTTCGCACGGCACCGATTTCAACCACGACTTCGGCGTCAACTTCACGCAGGACGAGATGTCCGGCGGCAAGGTGCACTACAACTACGTGCGACAGCCCTTCCCGCACGAGGAAGCGCCGGGCATCAGCGTCTTCTGCCGCAATGCGGCGGGGGAAGTATTCCACACCTACTCGCGCTACGGCCGCGGCGTGGAAGTCATGATGCACACCTACGTGCTGCTGGACCTCACGCCCAAGGGGCGCGACGAGGACGGGCTCGACTACCCGATGGCCTGGGTGCGCCACCACGACCGCTACGGCGCGCAAGGCTAGGGCCGCGCCGGATCGCGCCGCAATGGATCTGCTGTGGGCATGGCTGACGCTCGCCGGACTCGGCGCCCTGCACGGGCTGAGTCCGGCGAACGGCTGGATGTTCGCCGCCGCATGCGGCGTACAGGCGCGCGACGGCGCGCAGGCGCGCGACGGCGCGCAGGCGCGGCGTGCGCTGCTGCCGATCGCGATCGGGCACGGCGCCTCGGTCGCGATCGTGGTGGCGGCGGTTTCGCAGGGCATCGTGATGGACCGTGCCCGGGTGCAATGCCTGGCCGGCGCACTTCTCGTCGGCGTGGCGGCGTGTCGTGCCCTGCGCGTGGCGATGCGTGCGAACTCGATGGCCGGCCGTGTCGCAGTCGCCGCACCTCCGCGCAGCGTGGGCCTCGCGGTGTGGGCCGGGCTGATGGGCATCGTCCATGGCGCCGGCTTGATGCTGGTCCCGGCGTTGATTCCGCTCTGCGTTGCCCGTACGCCGGCGCGCGAAATCACCGCCTCCGGTTCGATGGTGCTGGCGCTGCTGGCGATCGGCGTCCATCTCGCGGCGATGCTGTGCACGACCGGCATCGTCGCCAGCTGCGTATGTCGCGGCATGAACCTTCATCCGGGCCTGGGTGGCGTGCAGCGGCGTGGTGCATGGACGCTGGCCCTGGCCGCAACCGGGGTTTGGTTGATCGCGCTCTAGCCTCCGGCCCCGTCCGGCAAAGCTGCCGATCGAGGCACGCGGGCGTCGCCGATCGCCGGCTCGGCGTCGCGGGGAACCGAACCTTTCCAATTCCACAACAGCGCGATCGCCAGCGCGTCGACGATCACCGCGAACACGCTCGCTTCTGGCCCGAAGTTTCCGCCCGTCACCCACTCGGCACGATCGAGCAACACCGGGTTGAACCATCCGGCATGCTCGAAACCGCTGACATCGAAGCCCAGCAGATGGCCCTGCGCCCAGTTCCAGCCGAAGTGCAGGCCGATCGGCAGTGCCAGGCTGCGCGTCCGCAGCCAGGCCAGGCCGAGCAGGATCGCGCCGAGGAACAACTCGGCGGTGGCCCAAGCCAGCGTGGCGCCCTGCATGTCCGGATTGCCCCAATGGCTGGTGGCGAACAACAGTCCCAGCGCGATCTGTGCGGCCCAGATGCCCGCACCCGCCACCAGACGCTGGAACACGAAGCCGCGGAACAGGATTTCCTCGAACAGGGCGACGAACAGGAACAGATAGGCGCCGCGGGCGAGCAGCGCGACACTGCGGGCGGGATCGAGTTCGAAGCGCACGCCGCCGACCGCCCAGATCATCGCCACGACGAGCAAGGCCGAAGCCAGCCCGAAGCACGCACCCAGGCCCAGCTCGCGCGCCCATCGCCGGTCCAGCCGCAGGCCGATGCTCGACAGCGGTTCCCTGCGCAGCCGCACGCAGATCCACGTCACCAACAGCAGGAAGCCAAAACGCAGCGGTTCGAGCGCTTCCTGCGGCGTGCCCAGCGCCTGCAGCGCGCGGCTCGCCGGCGTGTAGACGAACCGGCTTGCGAACAGCAGCGCCAGGAACAGCAGGATCCACCACCCGTTGCGCAGGCGCCGGTTCGAATCGAGGAACAGCTTCTTCAAGGCGGCCACCGAATTATCTTGACGTAAAGATACTCGATGCTAATATTCATTCCGTGGTTCGCGCAACCGGAATCGTCATGGCGCAGAAGCAAACTCCGCACGACACCGACCGCATCGACCGCCTGCTGGAAGAATGGCAACAGGAGCGTCCCGAACTCGATGCCGCCGCCATGGCGGTGGTCGGCCGCCTGCTCAGCATCGGCCGGCTGCTGGAAGGGCGCGCCAACGCCGCGCTCAAACCGCTCGGGCTGCACTACACCGATCTCGACGTGCTCGCGACCCTGCGCCGCGGCGGCCGCCCGTACCGGCGCACGCCCACGCAGCTGCGCGACTCGGTGCTCATCACCTCCGGCGCGATGACCGCCTGCCTGGACCGGCTGGAAAACAACGGCCTGATCGCGCGCGTGGCCGATCCGAACGATCGCCGCTCGAGCGCCGCGCAACTCACCGCCGAAGGCCGCAAGCTCATCGACAAGGCGATCTCGGTGCGCTTCGAGGAAGCCGCGCAGGCCCTGTCGGCATTGTCGGAAGCCGAGCGCACGCGCCTCGCGGTGCTGCTGAAGAAACTCGGCCAAAGCCTGGAGCGCTGAACCGCCGGCTCACGCCGTTTGCGCGTGCACCCTCTTCGACCTGCGCAGGCGCAGCAGCCAGAACACCATCATCGCGAACGGTGCGAACGCAGGCACGAGCAGCAATGCCGACCCGCGCACTGCCTGCGGCAGCATGTCCTGCTGGCCGAGGAAGAACGAACCGGTCGCGATGAAGAACGCGAAGCACATCCGCCACAGGTGGCGCGAAAGGCGTTGCGTGCGCGCAAGCGCACCGCGCCGCACGAAGGCAAGGTCGCCCAGCCCGGCGAGCAGGCAGACGACGCCGAGGATGAAGAGCCCGACGGGCCCGGGCGGGCCGGACCGCGCGCCGGGCACGAGCGCGGCTTCGACGCCGCCGGCGACGATCAACGCCGCGATCGCCAGGATCGCTGCCGCGGAGATCTTCTCGAACCAGCCCGAGACGGCATCGCGCCGCCGCGCGGTCATCCACGCAGTGGCGACGAAGTAGCAGACCATGATGCCGCCGATCGGCGATTCCGGCGGCGATTTGAACGGCGACAGCATCGCCGCGGTGATGCCGAGCACCAGCATCGACACGCAGAAGCCCGTGCCCATGCGTGCGTGCAGGGTGCCGCCCTTGCGCGCGACCACCGCCGCCGTGCCGGCGAGCAGCGCGATCGCGCCACCCGCGATGTGCAGACCGAGGATCGCGTTCATGCCCCTTCCTCCCGCCGGTACTCGAGCAGATCGCCGGGCTGGCAATCGAGCGCCTCGCAGATCGCCGCCAGCGTCTCGAAGCGGATGCCGCGCGCCTTGTTGGTCTTGAGGATGGAAAGATTGGCGAGCGTGATGCCGACGCGGCCGGACAATTCGGTGAGCGTCATGCGGCGCGCATGCAGCACATCGTCGAGTTTCACGAGGATGGCCATGTCAGATCACCGATCCCGCATCCTCGCGCAGGCGCGCGCCCTCCTCGAACACGCGCGCCAGCACGAACAGCAGCACCACGGCCAGCCAGCCCGTGGCCGACCAGTGCCACTCGATGTTCGATCCCGCCGCGTTCATCGCCGCCGCCATCGCGCCGTTGACCAGCTCGAACAGCTGCCCGATCAGCGTGCACCAGGCGATCGTCTTCAGGCGCGCGGCGTTCTGCGCGACGAAGGGATCGCCGGAACGCACCGTCGCCACGATCGCCAGCAGGCGCGTGAGCGAGACATGCACCACGGCGATCAAGGGCAGCGTCAACGCCATCCACGTCCGCAGCATCGGCAACAACCAGGAAGGATCGACGCGCGGCGGACGCTTGCCGCCGAAGAACTCGAGGAAGGTCGTGTCCCAGGCGAAGGTGGCCGGCAGGGCCAGCAGCAGGCACAGCCCGACCAGGAGATTGAAGCCGATCAGGATCCCGAGCAGGACCCGCGCCAGGGCGAAGGCAGGGGTGTGGGGCTGCGACACGTCGGCTCTCCCGCAAGGATTGTTGCGGGACGATATGTTAGTTATCGTAAAACAGCAATAACCTTATTGCATGACGATGAGGCGGCGGGCGCGGGGCGGCGCCCGCCGCTCGGGCAGGTGCCTAGCGCGTGCCGTCCTCCTCGAGGTAGGCGCGCACGACCTTGGCGCAGCGGGAGCCGGTGGCCGCGATCGCGTCCCGCAAGGTGTAGATCGTCACGGCCAGTTCGCTCGTCCAGTAACGCAGCTCGCGTTCGGTGGCCAGGCGGATGTGCGTGGTGTCGATCGCGGGCTCGGGCGCGCGGACCGGCGTCGTGGCGCGCGGGGCCCGTCCATCCCAGGCGATGTAGTCGAAGTACCTCGAAGCCTGTTCGTTCATGGGTTCTCCGTGGTGGGTGACAACCTGCGGAGTGCAATTTCCATGCACGGGCCCGGCGTCAAACGATTGACGCCGGGGCCGGTCCGAGCGCGCCGCTAGCGCGCGATGACCACCTTGCCGAAATGCCCGGCCGCGTCGAGATAGGCATACGCCGCCCGCGCATCGTCGAAGCCGAACACGCGATCGATCACGGGCCGCAGCCGCGTCCGCTCGACGAACCGCGCCAGCTCGTCGGTCATCGCGCGGCTGCCGACCATCAGCCCCGCCAGGCGCTTGGCGCCGCCGAACAGGGCGGCGGGATCGAACTGCGCGGGCGTGGTTCCGGTGAGGCGGCCGATCACGGCGACGGTGCCGCCCGTGCGCAGCGCGGCGATGGATTGGCCGACGGTGTCGGGGCCGCCGATGTCGAGCACGCGGTCGACACCTCGCCCGCCCGTCAGTTCGCGCAGCGCCGCGCCCCACTGCGGTCTCGTCAAATAATTGACGGTTGCGTCGGCGCCCAGCGCCTGCGCACGTTCGAGCTTGGCCTCGTCCGACGAGGTGACGATGGCGCGCAGGCCGGCGGCCTTCGCCAGTTGCAGCGCCCAGATCGAAACACCGCCGGTGCCGAGCAGCGCCACCGTGCCGCCGGGCCCGATCGGATCCAGCCCGAACAGGCCGTGCCAGGCGGTGACGCCGGCGCAGGTGAGCGTGGCGGCTTCCACGTAGTCCAGATGCGCCGGCATCGGCACCCAGGCCTCCGCAGGCAACACCGCTTCCTCCGCGAGCACGCCGTCCATCGAGCCGCCGAGTGCGCGGGCAGCGCTCTCCTCGGTCACGGGGCCGGCGATCCAGTCGGGAAAGAACGTGCTGATCACGCGGTCGCCAGGCCGCAACGCGGTGACACCGGCTCCGGTTTCGATCACTTCCCCCGCGGCGTCGGACGCCGGAACGATGGGGCGGCCCGGCGCACCGGCGGTGCCGCGCGCCACCATCAGATCGCGATGGTTGAGCGCGACGGCGTGGATGCGCACGCGCACTTCGTGGTCGCGCAGCGGCCGGCGAGGGGTGGAGTGGCAGGCGAGGCGGTCGATGCCGTCGCCGCGCTGGATCGTGTACTGGCGGAAGGAGCCGGAGGCCGGCGTGGAAATCGGAGCGGCGAGTGCGTTCATGAGCATCCCGTGGGCGGTAGGTGCCGGCACTCTAGGCTCGGCACATTCGCCCGGGAACTGGCAAAGTACGCGGATCGTGTATGCACAGTTGCATAGGAGTACGCCGTGGCCGAACCGCTGGAATGGAGCGACCTGCAGTACTTCCTGGCCGTGTGCGAGCGCGGCTCCCTCGGCGCCGCGGCGCAGGCGCTGCGCGTCAACCATTCCACGGTGCTGCGCCGCATCGCCAGCCTCGAACGCAGGCTCTCGGTGCGCCTGTTCGATCGCCTGCCGCGCGGCTACGTGCTCACCGGGCACGGACACGAACTGGCCGCCGGCATGGCGGGCATCGCCGAGCAACTGGACTCCGCGCAGCGGCAAGTCACCGGCGCCGATCTCGCGCTGAGCGGCAGCATCCGGCTCACTGCGCCCGACACGCTGATCCAGCAGCTGCTATTGCCGCTGCTCGCCGAATTCCGCATGCAGCATCCGCAGGTGCGGCTGGAACTCGTCGCCAACGACAGCTTCCTCAACCTGACGCAGCGCGAAGCCGACGTGGCCGTGCGCGGCTCCAACAAGCCGCCCGAAAACCTGGTGGGCCGTCGCGCGGGCCGCATCCAGACCGCGCTGTATGCCTCGCCTGCGTATCTGAAACGAGTGAAGCCGCGCTCCGCGGCGGCCGATCATTCGTGGATCGGCCACGAGCCATCGCTTTCGCATCTGCAATCGGCGCAATGGATGCGTAAACACGTGCCGGCAGAACGCATCGTGCTGCGCGTCGACAGTCTCGTGACGATGGCCGAAGCCGTGGTCGCCGGCCTCGGCGTCGCGTGGCTGCTCTGCCCCCTGGGCGACGCTCGCGGCCTGAAACGCCTGGAGCCGCCGCGGTCCGAATTCGACACGCAGGTCTGGGTGCTGACGCATCCGGACCTCAAGCGCGTCGCGCGCATCAAGGCATTGACCGACTTCCTTCACGAACGGTTGTCCGCGGATGCGAGGCTTGCGCACTAGCGTTGCGCGACGGCACGCTGCCAACGGCGGGTTGCGTGCAACTCAACTCAACTCAACTCAACTCAACTCAACTTTCGAACGCGGAGCCGGCGGAGAACAACCTCCACGGCAGGCAAACCGGGACTCCACGAACCGATGAAAGGACGCGCCTGAACGCTACCGCGCCCAGCCGGTTGCAACTCCCGCCGGGACCGTGGCGAACGGTGCTCGACGGCCTCTGCGCGCGATTTCCCGCGATCCCGCGCGAGACCTGGCTCGATCGTTTCGCGCGCGGCCTCGTGATCGATGCACACGGCACCGCACTCGCGCCCGATGCGCCGTATCGCGTGGGCATGGAAATCCGCTACTTCCGCGAAGTGCCGGACGAAGCCGAGATCCCGTTCCGGGAGCGGCTGCTGCATGCCGACGCGCATCTGGTGGTGGCCGACAAACCGCACTTCCTGCCGGTGGCGCCGACGGGCCGCTACGTGCGCGAGACGCTGCTGACGCGCCTGGCCGCCCGGCTCGGCAATCCCGATCTTGTGCCGCTGCACCGCATCGACCGCGACACGGCCGGACTCGTGCTCTTCTCCGCCGATCGCCGCACGCGCGATGCCTATCTGGCGATGTTCCGCCTTCACGCCATCCGCAAGCGCTACGAAGCGCTCGCGCCCGCGCTTCCGGCGCTTGCGTTCCCGCTGACGCGCGCGACGCGACTGGCGCCGGGCGAACCCTTCTTCCGCATGCGCGAAACCGAAGGTGCGCCCAACAGCGAAACGCGGATCGACGTCATCGAACGCACAGGCGACGAATGGCGCTACGCACTGGAACCCATCACCGGCCGCAAACACCAACTGCGCGTGCACATGGCCGGGCTCGGCGCGCCGATCCGCAACGATCCGTGGTATCCGGATCTCGCGCCGTTGCCGCAGGACGATCATTCCCGTCCACTGAAACTGCTGGCGCGGTGGCTGGCCTTCGTCGATCCGCTCAGTGGGGAAGAGCGCCGCTTCGAGAGCGGATTCCGGTTGTAGCGAGGAACGCCATCGGGCGGTAGCCGATGCGTGCGAATCACGCAGGTTGCGCCACGTTCCATCGTACGCGGCCCGGGCAAGTCAGGAATCCGGCACCGCCTCCTTGGTTGCGGATGCCGCGCACGGCATCGCCCGTTGCAACGGCACGAGGCCGTGCCTGCCGCGGAAGGCATGCGCGATCGGGTCGTCGAGGAAGGTGTATTCCAGCGTCGCGCGGTCGCAGGCGAGCAGCTTCAGGGTGGCGTGCCCCACTTCCCAGGTGTTGTTCGTCGGCTCGGCATCGAGCCGGCCGCCGACGGTGCGGTAGATGGTCACGTGCATTTCGTCGGAGCCGGGCGATGCGGGTGCGCCGGCCAGGGTGAACCAGTGCAGCTTCGTGTCGTCGCCCGGTTGCGCGTGGGCATCGAAGGTGAACCAGCCGCCGGCCAGCATGCCCGCACTCGTCGCAGTGGATGGCCGCAGATCGAACAGCACGCCTTGGCCGCCGGCCTGCGGGTCGTACCATGCGCCGGAGGAGTCGCTCGTGGACGGCGCTGCGGCATCGCAGGCGGCGCTCGCTGGAGAAACGCGGGTCAACGGAATGACGCCGTTGCGTCCCTCCTGCTCGCTGGTGTCGAAAGCGAAGGTGAGCAACAGGCCGTTGCAGTCCAGCGTCGAGAGGGATGCCGTGCCGACCTGCGTGGCTGCCGTGGCGGGGCCCTGTGCGAACTCGCCGGGCGCGCTACGAAAGATCGCGAACGACGTACCGGCCGCATCGAACGGTCCGTCGCTCACCAGCGTGTACCAGCGCTGCTCGGAGGCGCCATGCCCGCCGACGGACGAGTAGGTGAACCACGCGCCGTAGACGACGCCGCCCTCTTCGTGGAAAGCGAAACCCTGGCCCGGCGCGTCCTGCGCATGCCAGGTGCCGGGAAACGCCGCAGCCGAGTCCGCAGAAGGCGCGAGCTGCATGCCGGGTGTGCGGAATTCGACTTCCGTGCGGCCTGCGCTGGGCAGGCCCTGCGCGATCAACAGCGAGCCGTCGCCCGCGACCGCGGCGACGGCCGCGCCGGATTTCATCGGCGGCGGAATGGTTCGCGCCGCCGCGCCGACGATGGCACCGTCCTGCATCGAGAACGCGATGAAGCGCTGATCCTCGCTCCAGCGCGGCACGAGGAATACGAACCTGCCATCGTCCGAGGCGCGCAGGGTCGAAAGGTAGTCGTAGCGGCTTTGCGCCGCATCGGCGATCTCCCAGACCGGCACGCCGTCGGCGGCGCGCAGTCGCGCCCGGAAGCGTTTGCCGTCCCAGGTGCTCGCGAAGAGAAAGACATCGCCGCTGGACAGCATCGCGGCGCGGATGCCCGTGGCCGCCACATCGGCCGAGGCCGGCAGGGTGTAATGCCAGCGCAGCGCGCCGAGGCGATCGCGCAGTTCGAAGCGGCCTTCGCTGCGCAGCAGTAGCGAGCCATCGTCGGAGAGCATCAATGGATCGACCTGGCCCGTGGCAGGAAGACTCCAGCGCTGCATCGCGTCGCGATCGTACACAGCGATGCGCGTGCCTTCCGGCGGATTGTGGAAAACAGCGATATCGCCCGAGGTTGGTGCGGAGATTGCGCGAGCACCCAGCTCGGTGCCCGCGTGCAATCTGCCGTATTCATCGGTCCGGAGGAGCTGGCCTTGCGGATCGAGGATGAAGCGCCGGGCGCGGCTGAAGCACGTCGTCGCGGGCGGTTCGAAATAGCAGCCCACGCCGAGCGCGTCGACGGATCCGTCGGCGCGCACCGTCAGCGTCGGGTCGACGCCGCTGTAATCGAACGGCAGGTCCACCCACGGAAACAGCGGTGCACCGGATCCCCTCTCGAAGCACGCCAGATGCGAGCGGAACGCGATCGTGTAGGACGCGGTTTGATGCCAGATGCAGAATCGGTCGTCGTTCGCAGCCACGTCGAAACGGCCGGGCGGTATTTCGTTGTCCAGGCGGGCCGGCAGCGACAAGGGCCGCCTCCAGCGCAGCTGGCCCGAGGGCGCGAAATGGACGAGATCCGCGCTTCCCGCGAGATCCTGCGTGACGACGAAGGCGCCTTGCGCGTCGTGGAATGCCGCGACCGGAACTCCTGGCACCGGCGCGTCAAGGGACACGTCCTGCGCCGCCGGTGAATCCGCATCCCGAACGGCCAACGTAGCGCCGAAGCCGGCGACGTCGCCCTTGGCCATCAGGATCCGGCCGTCGGCCGCGCGCGCCAACGGCGAGTAGCCGTCTAGGGGCTGGCTGAAAACCTGCAGCCCGGTTTCGCCCGGCGACCAGAGCGCGCCATCGGCATCGGCCAGCAAGCGCGCCCGCGCAGGATCGGCGTCGTACAGACCGTGCACATGACAGGTGGCGAGCGACTGCCGCCAGCGTTCGGCGCCCGCGGAATCCAGCGAGGCGACGCCGACCGACGAGACCCCGCTGCACGCCCCTGCGTCGCCATGGATCACCAGCGTGCGATCGCCATCGACCAGCACCGCGCTGGGCAGGGGATCGGCTTCGTAGGTCTTCGACCATCGCACCGTGCCCGCGGAATCGATGCGCGTGATCACGCGCCGCTGCGGCCCAGTGGCGCCCGGATTGGTGTACTGCCAGACGACGACATCGCCGTCGGGCGCAGCGTGCAGCTCGAGTCCGGGAGCGGCCCGCGCCTCGCCCAACGACCGCGTCCACACGGTGCGATCGCCCTCCACGCGCGTGAGGTGCAAGTTCGCGTCTTCGCCCATTCCCGCGAAATACGCGGCCTCGGCCGTCGGCACGGCGATCACTTCCCGCGGCCACTCCCAGGGCGCGGAGAAATGACGCGCATTGCAGTCCGGTTCGAAGCCGACCAGCCCGGTCCACACGCTCATCCCGTAATACACCCCGCCGGCATCCAGCCGCCGCTCGAACGGCGTATCGGCATGCGGACCCACCGTGTCGTGCGTGGCGCGGACGTCGAGGCTGCCGAGGGCATCCTTCCACACCCAGCACAATCGGCTCGGTGGCTGGACTTCGATGCCGTCGTTGAAATAGGGAAGCAGCGCGATCGAACCGTCGCCCGCGGCCGCGCCCAACGGCAGCTTCGTGTACTGGCCGCCATACGCGCGATCCACCACGCGCAATCCGGCATCGAGCAGCAGGAACCAGTAGTGGCCGGGCGGACGTTTGCCGCGCACCAGCACGCTGCCGTCGCGCTGCGGCTGCACGCCGTCCAGTGCCAGCGGCTCGGGTGGGTTTCCCGCGAACGTGGCCGACCAGCGCGACTGGGCGTGCGCGTGGGAAAGGCACGCCATCGCGGCGCACAGCAACAGGTATCCGGGGAGTCGGGCGATAGTCATGGCGTTTCCGGCGACGCTCGCGGGCGCTCACACCCTCATCATGCCGCCGGTTTGCGCGCGCGCCGGACGATCGCGATCCCGGGGCGGCCCTGCAATGCTGGTGCAGTCCAGCCTGCTGATCGGCGGTGCCAGGAAGAGCTCGCCGTTTTCAGGTACAAATCGCGTCATCCCCTTCGGCGATGCGCGGAACCCCGGTGAGAACCCGTACGTTTGGGCGCCCGTCCTTCGCCGCCTGTTTCCGGAAACTGCCGCACCTGCCGCACCTGCCGCACCGCGCGAAGGATCGCCGGTGAGCGAAGCCCCGCGCGCATCCGCTCCCGCCGGCCTGCTGCGCGCGGTGGGCCGCTGGCAGATCGTCGGACTGTCGATCAATAGCGTGGTCGGCAGCGGCGTGTACCTGTTGCCTGCCACGGCATTCGCGCTGCTCGGCCCTTTCAGCGTGTGGGGCGTGCTGGCGGCGGGATTGACCGTGAGCCTGCTGGTTTTGAGCTACGCGCAGGCCGCCAGCCATTTCGAGCAACAGGGCGGCAGCGCGCTGTACGCGCAGGAAGCGTTCGGCCCGTTCGCCGGCTTCCAGATCGCCTGGACCATCTGGCTCACCCGCGTCGCCACCGCTGCGTCGTTGAGCAACGGATTGGCCGATGCCGTGGCGCGCTTCTGGCCGGCCGCGGGAACGGGTGCGGGCCGCACCACCATCATCGCCGGCTCGTTGCTGCTGCTCGGGGCGATCAACATCGTGGGCGTGCGCCAGGCCGCGCAGCTGTCGCTGGCGCTGGTGGTCTGCAAACTGCTGCCGCTGTTGCTGTTCGTGGGCATCGGCGTGTTCCATGTCGACTGGGAGCTGGCCTTCGGCGGGGCCGCGTCCGGCGTGGTGGATCTGGGCAGCACCGGCGAGGCCGCCCTGTTGCTGCTGTTCGCCTACGCGGGGTTCGAAAACCTGTCGGTGGCCGCCGGCGAATACCAGAACCCGCGACGCAACGTGCCGTTCGCACTGGTGGCGATGATCGTGCTCGTCACCGCCGTGTACGCCGCCGTGCAATTGGTGGCGCAGGGCACGCTGCCCGGCCTGGCCGCTTCGACCACGCCGCTCGCAGATGCGGCGGCCCGCTTCGGGGGCGAAGGGTTGGCGCTGCTGCTCACGGTGGGCGCGGCACTCTCCATCCTCGGCACCAGCAATGCCACCTTGTTGCTGGGCCCGCGCTTCCTGCACACGCTGGCGGTGGGCGGCTACGGACCGCGTGCGCTGGCCCGCGTGCATCCGCGCTTCCGCACGCCGGATCTCGCCATCGCCGTGCAGTGCGTCGTCGCGCTGGCGCTGGCGCTGAGCGGCTCGTTCGTCCAGCTGGCACTGCTGTCGATGGTGACGCGCCTGTTGGCCTACATCACCACCTCGGCCAGCGTACTGGTGCTGCGGCGCCGCCGCGGCGAGCCGCCGGGCACGCTCAAACTGCCGGGCGGGCCGATCATTCCTCTCGCCGCGCTGGTGCTGTCGCTGGCGATGTTGCTGAGCGCGCGGCCGGCGCATCTGATTGCCGTGGGCATCGCCGTGCTGATCGGCAGCGTCATCTACCGCTTCCCGCGTCGCGCGGCCTAAGCGTTTCGCCTTGCTTCGAGGTGCGTCAGATACAGGCGCAGATCGAACTCCAGCTGGTGGTAGTCCGGCGTCATGTGCGTGCACAACTGATAGAAGGCTTTGTCGTGCTCGGCTTCCTTCAGATGCGCCAGCTCATGCACCGCGATCATCTTCAGGAACTCGGCGGGCGCGTCGCGGAACACGGTGGCGATGCGGATCTCGCGGCTCGCCTTGAGCCGCTTCCCGTGCACGCGGGAAATGGATGTGTGGGTGCCGAGCGCGTGCTTCATCACCTGCAGCTTGCTGTCGTAGACCACCTTGCCCAGCGGCACGGCGTTGCGCAGGTGCCGCTCCTTCAGCGCCTGCACGTACTCGTAAAGCTGGCCGTCGTTGCGCACGGCGTGCGGCTCGCCGTATTTGTCGGCCAGCCAGGGGCCGAGGCGATCCTGCGCGATCAGTTCGTGCACCCGCGCCTGCACGTGCTGCGGGTAGCCGGCGAGGTACTTCAAGGCATCACCGATTCCAGGGGCAGGGCGCGCAAACCCTATCACGTAGCTCATCGATGGCCACCGAGGTCGCCACGGTGTTCATAGTGGAATTCCACTATCGCGGCCCCGCACTCCATTCGCGGGCGCACTGAAAAAAATACGCAGATCGCGCGCCGCGCCGTGAATCGTGC
Organism: uncultured Aquimonas sp.; assembly: GCA_946481615.1. The sequence continues at coordinate 10,877 of CAMLOR010000009.1, read as the reverse complement.
CCATCGCGACGGTTTCCCATGCAAGTATCCGCTGGCCGGCCCGCCGCGTGTGTGCAGCGTGTCTTTCAGGCAGGCCCGGAGAGTCGTCTTCTTCACTGACCGGAGATCTTCCAGATGCGCAATTTCGCTTCCCGCATCAAGCGCGCCCTGCTCGGGCTTTCGCCGTTCGCACTCTTGATGTCCCTGGCCGCCTCGGCCCAGATCGCGCCGGCGGCGCGCGACGCCATGAAACGCGACCTCGGCATGACGGACGCGCAGGTGTCGAAATACCTCGATGTCGAACGCCTCGCCGAATCGCAGGGCCTTCAGTTCGCGAAGGCGCAGGGCGCGGGCTTCGCCGGCAGCTGGATCGAACGCATGCCGGACGGCGACTACCGGTTCGTCGTGGCGACGACCTCGGCGCCGCCGCAGAAGATTCCGGTCGGCGTCGCGTTCCGCAAGGCGAGCCACAGCCTGGCGCAACTCGACGCCGCCAAGGCCGAACTCGACAAGGTGCGCGCCAGCGCGCCGGCCGGCGTCTACGGCTGGGGCGTGGACGTGCGCAACAACAGCGTGAACGTCGACGTGGCGCCCGGCGCGCAGAAGGCCGCGATCGACTTCGTCGCCGCCAGCAGCGCCGATGCCCGCACGATCCGCTTCAGCACCATGGCCTCGGCACCGAAGCCGCTCGCCACCTTCTACGGCGGCAGCGAATATCTCTCGCACAGCGGCGGCAGCTACTACTACTGTTCCGTCGGTTTCAACGTCACCAAGGGCAGCACCGGCCAGCAGGGCTACGCCACCGCGGGCCATTGCGGCAACGCCGGCGACACCGTGCACACGCTGGTCAACCGGCGCACTGTCAGCGCCTCGATCGGTTCGTTCCAGGCCTCGAGCTATCCGAACCAGGGCGATGGCGCCTGGGTCGCGCTCACCGGCTCGCACACGCTCGTCGCGGCGGTCGACGGCTACAACCAGGCCGACGTTCCGGTGCAGGGCAGCACCGTCGCCGCGATCGGCGCGGCGGTTTGCCGCTCGGGCCGCACCACCGGCTTCAAGTGCGGCACGATCGAGGCCTACAACCAGACGGTCCAATACCCCGATGTCTCCGTCAGCGGCCTCACGCGCGTGAAGGTCTGCGCCGAAGGCGGCGACTCGGGCGGTTCGTTCATCACCGGCGCCGGCCAGGCGCAGGGCGTGCTCTCGGGCGGCAACTACAGCTGCAAGGGCAAGCAGGCCGCGCTCGCCACGAGCTACTTCCAGCCGATCGGCGAGATCCTGCAGAACTACGGATTGACGCTGAAGACGCAGTGATCCGTCGAACAGCGGTTTCGAATGACGCCCCGGTTCACCGGGGCGTTTTCGTTTCGGTCGCCGCGTTCGTCGATCGCGGTGGACATCCGCGTGGTGCGCTGCGTCCCGCAAGCGAAGAAATCCTCGCTTGGGCGCATCACCGATTGCGCCACCAGAACCACAGACGCTCGCCTCGCAACGGGCCGATCGAGCGATCGCCATGGCCGTGCGCGGCTTCTGCGATCGCGTCCCGGAGCGCCGGCAACCAATCCGCACCGAAGGCGAATTCGAGATGCGGCGACGATTCCGCGAACGCCCAATGGCCGGCATCGGAGACGAATGAAAGCGCCCATCGATCCGGAGCGATGACCGAATGGCTGCGGTTGTTGGGAACCGCGAGCACCGCCGGCGTGGGCGCATCGATCGCGAGCGTACGCAATGCCGGCACGGCGTCGGCCGCGAACGCTGCCAGCAACGCGAGCAGCGATTCGCAACCCGCCTTGTCGGCGGAAACATGCCAACCGGGAAAATTCCGCACATTGCCCGTGTATCGCCAGATCGAGATCGACCCTGCCTGACGCCACACATGGGTTGTTTTCATGGCGATGCCGCGTTCGTTCCAGTCGTGATTTGCCGCGCTCGACTCAATCCAGTCGGCCGACGGCTTCCGGCTGATACGTCACGGCCAGCACGCGCACGCGGCTGGTGCGTCCGCCCGGCAGCGGCCAGTCGATCGAGCGGCCTACGGCCAGGCCGAGCAGCGCGGCGCCCACCGGCGCCAGCACCGAGACGCGTCCGTGCTCCATGTCGGCGTGCTGCGGATAGACCAGTTCGAGTTCCTGCAGCTCGCCGGAGATTTCGTCGACGCAGACGACACGCGAATTCATCGTCACCACGTCGGGCGAAACCGCGGTGGGCTCGACCAGCTGCGCGCGCAAAAGCTCCTCTTCGAGCAAGGGCGCCATCGGCGACGATTGGCCGGTCCTGCTTTGCAGGAGTGCGTCCAGGCGATTGGCGTCATGGGTGGTCACGATCAAGGCGGGTCGATCCACGGAAATCTCCTGTTGCCGCGCGGAACCGCGACGGCCATCCGCAAAAGCAAAAAGGCGAAGTGCTCGCGCACTTCGCCCCGGTCTTTTTCGATGTCGGGGGAACCATAGCCCGCGACGTGCGTGTGGTCAACCGGCGGCCTGGGGCGCAGCGCCCGCGTCAGCACGCCGCCAGGCAGTGCGATCGGGCCGTTGCAGACGACGCCGGCATCGTTGATCCGCGCAGGCACGATGGTAGTGTGTCGTCATGTTGCGACCGACCCTATTGCTGCTGTGGCTCACAGCGTCGGGCAGTCGTGTGTTTCGAGAACGAAGAATCCAATCGCAAACCGGACGACGTACGCAATGAACGTGCTGCTATGGATGCTGCAGATCCTCGCCGCGCTGCTGTACGGCGCGTCGGGCGTCATGAAGACCTTCATGTTCGACAAGATCAGCGCGGATGTCGCGTCCTTCGGTGCGCTGCCGAAGCCGGCATGGATGGGCCTGGGCATCGTGGAACTCGCCTGCACCATCGGACTCATCGTGCCCGCCGCGCTGCATTGGCATCCGCGGTTGACGGTGGCGGCGGCCACGATCCTCGCGATCGAAAGCCTCGTCTTCGTCTGGGTGCACGTCCAGTACCGCGAAACCGCGTCGATCGTCATGAGCGTCACGCTGGGCGCCGTCATGGCCTTCGTGGCCTACGGCCGGATGTTCCTCAAGCCGCTGGCCTGATCCTCTCGTTGCGACCCGCCGGCGTTCGGCGCTCGACTTCGATCGCGACCGCCGGCTTCGCCCTCAGCCGCCGACGCCCGCCACTGCCCGCTCCAGCGCAGCGATGTCGATCTTGCGCATGCCCATCATCGCCTGGAAGGCGCGCGCGGCTTTCTCGCCGCCGCCGGTGGTGAGTTCGATCAGGCGTTTGGGCGTGATTTGCCACGACAATCCGAAGCGATCCTCGCACCAGCCGCACATGCTCTCCTTGCCGCCGTTGCCGACGATCGCGTTCCAGTAGCGATCGGTTTCTTCCTGATCTTCGGTGGCGACCTGGAAACTGACGGCTTCGTCGAACGTGAACTGCGGCCCGCCGTTGAGCAACACGAACGGCATGCCGAGGATCGTCATCTCCACCGTCAACACATCGCCTTGCTGGCCCGCCGGATAATCGCCCGGCGCCCGCATGAGGCGCCCGATGCGCGTGTCGGGGAAGGTGTCGGCGTAGAAGCGCGCGGCTTCTTCCGCATTCTTGTCGAACCAGAGGCAGGGCTGGATCTTCGGGGTCATCGCGGAACTCCTCGAATCGCCAAAAACAAAATGGAGGCATTGCGCCCCCACGACCAATTTATACAACACCCCGGGGCTTGCGGCCAGCTCATGCATGCCGTGCAAGATCGCCGCTCCACGAACACTGGCCCAGGAGCGCAGCGATGACGGACACGACGACGTACTACCACGGCACCAAGGCCGACCTGCGAACCGGCGACCTGATCGAAGCGGGCCGCGTCTCCAACTACGGATCGCGGAAACACGCCGCCTTCGTGTATCTCACCGCCACGCTGGACGCCGCCATCTGGGGCGCCGAACTCGCCATCGGCGACGGACGCGGCAGGATCTACCTCGTCGAACCGACGGGACCGTTCGAGGACGATCCCAACCTCACCGACAAACGGTTTCCCGGCAATCCCACGAAGTCGTACCGCACACGCGATCCGCTGCGCATCGTCGGCGAGGTGACGGACTGGCAGGGCCACCCGCCGGAGCGGCTCGCGGAAATGCGCGCGCATCTCGAGCGGCTGAAGGAGCAGGGGATCGAGGCGATCGAGGAGTGAGTGGGGGCCGGCAATCCTTATTATGCGCCCGGAGCTTCATAAGGATCTCCGGATGCAATGAAACCTGCAGCGGTCACGCCGGCGTCACTTCCGTGTCCGATCGGTGTACGCAAACTCCACGGAATGACACCATGCCATTCCTCGCGCGCCCGAATGTGCTGAAGCCCTCCATGATTCCGTTGCCGAGAATGCTGACATCGTTGCGTCGCGCAGCCTCCATCGCGTGGCTTGCATTCGTTGCCGTTCCCGCGTTCGCCGCTGACACCTTGCTGCCGACATCGCCCGAGTCGTACCTGAGTCAAGCCGATCGCGTGCGCCGTTCGCACGACCGCGTCTGGTCGCCGGGTGCGGGCCAGCTCGGCAATCTGCGGCACTTGCAGATCGCCGCGCCCGGCTGCGTCGTGCGCATCGTTTCGGGCAACGAGAACCGCGTCTTCCCCGGCACGCGCGATGTCATCGTCGTCGAGCAATCGCGCGTCCTGGATGCGAATCCGGAAGAGCGGCCCATTCCGCGCGACGTCGTGCTGTCGCCAGACCGCAGGCTGGCTTGTCCGGGCCCCGGGTCGTGTGGCCTATCCGTCACGCCCGCGACGCGCGCGCCGCGTGTCGCGGGCACGGCCTGCTTCACCGTGCAGATCGCCACCGCCCACGATCTGCTGCTGGGCGGCGATGGGCTGACCGTCGTGGTCGATCGCGTCCGCCAACCGGCACTGCGCATCACGATCAACCCGAGTGCCGACCTGCGCCTGTGGTTCGAACAGGTGGATTTCGGATGGCTGTCGATCGGCGCCAACGCCGCGGCACGCGTGGGCGGCAACGGAAAAATCGACTTCCTTTCGGGCGGAAGCTCGAACAGCGCCAGCGCGATGTACCTGCACGAATTCGACGCGCGCCACATCGGCATCTCGGCCACCACGACGGGAACCCGGTGGTCGATCCGCATCGGCGCCGACACGCAGGCGAGCTACCACCAGCCCGCGCGCGCACCCGGTCGTATCGCGCAGATGTATCCGATCGAGATCGACGGCCCGATCGATCGCCTCGAAGTGCCGGTCGGCCGCGTCGACCCGCGCCCGCTGAGCGACGCCACGCGCGCCGCCGCGCGCACGCTGCGCGACGCCGTGCTGACGCAGGCCGGCCCCGCGCCGCGGCTTCCCGCCGCCGACCCGTCCGTGCCTTCGGCCACCGCGGCCGCCGCAGCACTGCCGCTCGGCCCTAACGAACGCGTAGCCCAGGTCGTGTCGCGCTATCTGCCAGCGTCGGTTCGCATCACCGAGATCGCGCTGTGGAAAGGCGGCGGCCGCCTCGAAGGCCTCGCGCCCGACGCCGCGACCGCGAAGGACATCACGCGCCGCCTTACGAAATCCGGCGAATTCACCCACGTCGACATCCGCGGCGCCGTCCCGCGCGACGGCGGCTTCGCCTTCTCCGGATTGATGCATTTCTCCTGCGACGCCCCCGGCCAACCCAGCCTCTGCCCGCCGGGCAACGACCGGCGCCGGCCCGGTACCTACACCGAAGACCAGATCAGCAAAGTCGTCCACACACTGCTCGGCCCCACCATCACCGTGCACGACGTGCGCCTCATCGGCACGACGATCAACGTGGAAGCCGACGCGCCGAACGAAACCGAAGCCCGCGCGGCGCTGGAACGCCTCGCCCAGGAGCGCGGGTTGTTCCGCACCTCGGTCACGGGTTACATGCCAGGGGAAGAGCCGAGTTCCTTCGAGGCGAAGTTGAAACTGATCTGCGACAGGCCGCCGAAGCCGGATGGGATTTGCGGGGTGCAGAGGGAGTGACCTACGCCGCGAGCCGGACGCCGCGAGTTGAAAGTTACCCAAAACGGGTATCTAATTACCCGAAATGGGTAAGACCAGCCGCCTCGCCGCATCCCGCGAGCCTGCCGTTCGAGCGACGGCGGCGCCCACGAGCGTGGCCGATGCGCTTTTCAGTGCGACCCAGCAGCGCGTGCTGGCGCTCCTCTTCGGCCAGCCCGACCGCAGCTTTTTCACCAAGGAACTGATCGACCTTGCCGGTGGCGGACGCGGCGCCGTGCAGCGCGAAGTCGATCGCCTGCACCGCAGCGGCCTGATCGCGCAGACCACGCGCGGCAACCAGAAGCACTATCAGGCCAATCCGGCATCGCCCATCCACGCGGAACTGTGCGGCATCGCAACCAAGATGCTCGGCCCGGCCGACACATTGCGCCAGGCGCTGGCGTCGCTCGCCTCGAAGATCGACTTGGCCCTGCTCTACGGCTCCGTCGCCGCGCGCCGCGACACGGCGAACAGTGATTTCGACCTCCTGCTGGTTTCGGATGCATTGACGTTGGAACAGGTTTTCACCGCGCTGGCGCCTGCGGAGAAACAATTGGGCCGGCCGGTCAATCCCACGCTCTACACCATGACGGAATTCCGCAAACGCCAGGCGAAAGGCAATGCATTCCTCACCAAGGTGCTTGCGGGCGAGACCATCGCGCTGATCGGCGACAAGCATGCCCTTGCCGGCGCTCGATAACCTCGTCCGCATCGGCCAACTCAAGGCCGAGGCGCCCGCGCAGGCGGAACTGGAGGGGCTGATCCGCTCAGGCCAACGCCGCCTCGCCGATGCGCAACGCGTCGATCTCAATATCGAAAGCCGGTTTGATCTCGCCTACAACGCCGCGCACGCGCTGTCGCTCGCCGCCCTGCGCTGGCACGGTTACCGATCGGAAAGCCGGTACCACGTCTTCCAGTGTTTGGCCCACACGCTCGACCTCGAGCCCGTCCACTGGCGCGTACTCGAACAAGCGCACCGCAAGCGCAACCTGGCCGAATACGAAGGCGATCTCGATGTGGACGACGCTCTCGTCGAAGCCCTGCTTCGCGTCACTCGCCGTGTCGGCGAGCGTGTCGCTGCCTTGGGCGAGCGCTAGCCCGAAGCTTCGTCCACCACGCAGTCCGCCAGGGCTACGCCGGCGTCCGCCAGCGCATGCAATTCGAACAACATCGACCGCGGCCCATGGCCGGCATCGCGCGCGGCGATGATCTGACTCCGGATCGAACAAAGCACGGCCCGCAACTGCACCACGCGGGACACATCCACCGACGCCATCTCGGCGTCGCAACCAGGCATCGAAGACATCACGGCCTCCGGAGAAGGGGTGGCGAACGGTGCGCGGTTGACAGACCGGTAGTGAGGCCGGCGAGCCCGAAGACTCCCGCGCACCGCCGCCGCAGAAGCGGAGGACGCGCGGGAACTCACTGGTCCGGGCGAAAGAAAAGCGCCGGACATCAGTGATGGGCGCTTGGTGCGCTCACTAAACTGGGCTGTCAAACCCGGCTGCGGAATTGGCCGCAGCAGTACGATCATACGAACAGCTGTCGATGGTAGCAAGGGTACTTGGCGTAGTTCGGCAGAATACGATTCGCCTCTGACGTCGGAATGGCGGTGGGTTCGGGCTGTGCAAGTGGATTCCTCAGCGATTACCTCATGGTTAGCCTTAAGGAGAATTCGACATGCGCTGGATTGGCCGTATCCTGCGGCGCCACGAGCGGGCTAGCGAATCCGTCGTGACACGCAGTGACTCGTCTGCCGAAACGACGGTCCTGCAGACAGACAACCCGATCAAGAAGTCATCTGATGATGTGCTGGGCCGCGTGGGGCAAGCGGAGACATTCTGCCAAAGCGTCCTGCGTGTCGACCCTAGCGAGGGCTTAGTTGTAGGTGTTCTTGGCCCTTGGGGATCGGGTAAGACTTCCTTCGTCAACATGGCCCGAGAGTGGTTTGAGCACCAGTTAATTCCAGTCGTCGATTTTAATCCTTGGATGTTTAGCGGCGCCGAGCAACTTGTGAGCGCCTTTTTTGATGAGGTGTCGGCTCAACTCAAGCTCAAACCTGGGCTCCTTGAAGCCGGTCAGACGATTGAGCAGTACGGAGAGCTGTTTGCAAACCTGGCATGGCTTCCTGTTGTTGGTGAATGGATAGAACGAAGCCAAAAGGCTGCACAAGCTGTCGCTAATTTAATTCAGCGAAAGAAGGGAGGTATTGCTGGACAGCGAGCCAAGGTGAATGAAGCGTTGAAGAAGGTCGACAAGCCGATAGTTGTTATTCTGGACGATATCGATCGCCTATCTGATCAGGAAATCCGCGATGTCTTCAGGCTGGTCCGGCTCACTGCGAATTTCCCTAACCTAATTTACGTGCTTGTCTTTGATCGGAAGCGTGTTGAGTCTGCATTGGCGGACCAAGGATTTCCAGGACGAGCATATTTGGAGAAAATTCTGCAGGTCAGTTTTGACTTGCCGATTGTTCCTGATTCCGAATTGAATCAGCAAATATTCAAGGCGCTCGATGTCGCGATTCAAGGGGTCGGTATTGACGTTTCCCTTGATCAAGAGCTGTGGCCTGATGTGTTCTTTGAGATAGTTCGGCCGCTCATTTCAAACTTGCGAGACGTCAAGCGTTACGCCGCCGCTGCGTCCGTGACTATTCGAGACTTGGGTGGAAAAATCGAGCTTTCCGATGTGCTTGCGCTTGAGGCGATCAGACTGTTCCTTCCTGACGTTTTTAGCCTCATTCCTTCTGCGGTAGACAGTTTGACGGGCGTCGCGAACCATGGTTATCAATCGGGTCGGGAAGATTCCGGTCCGAAACAAGATATTGAAAACATCATTCGCGCGGCAGGCGATAAAGCCCCAGTAGCTCGGGCAATGATCACTCGAACATTCATGGCTGCACAGCGACACATAGGCAACATGAATTATGGGCAGCAATGGGTGCGACGATGGCTCCGCGAACGTCGAGTCGCCAATGCTGACGTCTTGCGACTCTATCTTGAGCGTGTTGCGGGCGAAGGATGGATTGCCTTCGATAATGCGCGACGGGCTTGGGCTGTAATGGGAGACGCGGTTGCTCTGGACGCATACTTGCGGAGCCTGCCGAGCACGAAGGTAGTCGATGCAATTTCAAGTCTCGAAGCCTACGAGGATGAAGTTACGCCGGATCGGGTTGTCCCAGGAATTGTAGCTATTCTCAACGTTCTGCCTGACCTTCCCGAGGTCGAGCGAGGAATGTTCAGCTTCGACTCCGACATGCTGGTCAGTCGGGTTGTATATCGGCTTATTAGGTCTCTGCAGTCGGAGGCGAAAATTGAAGCAGCAGTTGCCGAAGCACTGCCTCGGATTCGAACGCTGCATGGCAGGTTGACACTTATCGAGATGGTTGGCCATTCGGAAGGTGTTGGTCACAAGCTCGTGTCCCAGGAAGAAGTGTCAAAATTTCTTAGGAGTTGGCGTGAACAATTGCGCACTCTTCCTCCGGATGCATTGGCACGTGAGTCGAAGCTTGCTCGGTTGATTTTTATCGCGAGGCGGGATGTTGACCGCGACGAGCCACTGTTTGAGGTGCCTGCCGATCCGCATGTGACCCTCTCTCTGCTTAGATCAGTGCGAGGCGAGTCGCGCAGTCAGCACATGGGTTCGCGTGCTGTCAAGCGGTCACCTAGACTCGGATGGAAGCTGCTGATCGAGGTAGTTGGTGGTGAAGACGTGTTGCGTCAGCGGATAGAGGACTTGCAGGTTGCCCGACTTGACGACGTCGAGAATGTAGTCGAGCTGGCCGTCCGATACTTGTCTGGTTGGAGGCCGGAGGATGACGACAGGGCTTGACGATATTTCCTGCCTACGATCGACCTGGCGCATTGTGCTCGGCTGCGGACCTGGCAAGCGTGAGTCGCTTGAATGTCGTTTTTTGAGGCCGCATTTCCCGGGCATTGCGGCCGAAGCGCCGCCAACGACCCGAGGCGTCGCCTCATGCGCACCGACAAGCTCACTTCCCGCTTCCAGCAAGCCCTCTCCGACGCCCAGTCCCTGGCCGTCGGCCGCGACCACAACATCATCGAGCCCGTCCATCTGCTCGCCGCGCTGCTGGATCAGCAGGGCGGTAGCACGCGGCCCTTGCTGGCGCAGGCCGGCGTCAATGTGCCGCTGTTACGGGAGCGGTTGGGCGAGGTGCTCGCCAAGTTGCCGCAGGTCAAGGGGCAGGAGGGCAATCTCTCGGTCGGAAACGATCTGACGCGGTTGCTCAATCTCACCGACAAGCTGGCTCAGCAGCGTGGCGATGCCTTCATCGCGAGCGAATTGTTCGTGTTGGCGGCGTTGGAGGACAAGGGTGAGGTCGGGCGGGCCTTGAAGGCGGCCGGTGGTGAAAAGGGGCGGCTGGAAGCGGCGATCGAGAAGATCCGTGGAGGCGAGAAGGTGTCGGACGCGAATGCGGAAGAGGCGCGGCAGGCGCTGGAGAAGTACACCATCGATCTGACGGCGCGGGCCGAGGGCGGCAAGCTCGATCCCGTCATCGGGCGCGACGAGGAGATCCGGCGCACCATCCAGGTGTTGCAGCGGCGCACCAAGAACAATCCGGTGTTGATCGGCGAGCCGGGCGTGGGCAAGACCGCCATCGTCGAAGGCCTGGCGCAGCGCATCGTCAATGGCGAGGTGCCGGAAGGGCTGCGCGGGCGGCGCGTGTTGTCGCTCGACATGGGCGCGTTGATCGCCGGTGCCAAGTTCCGCGGCGAGTTCGAGGAGCGTCTGAAGGGCGTGCTCAACGATCTGGCCAAGCAGGAAGGCCAGGTCATCCTCTTCATCGACGAGCTGCACACGATGGTCGGCGCGGGCAAGGCCGAGGGCTCGATGGACGCCGGCAACATGCTCAAGCCGGCGCTGGCGCGCGGCGAGTTGCATTGCATCGGCGCCACCACGCTGGACGA
>CAMLOR010000008.1 GCA_946481615.1 uncultured Aquimonas sp. | reverse complement strand
CGCACCACGCCGCCGACGTCCGGCGAGACCACGATGACATTCTGCGTGCCCTGCTCGCGCCAGATGTCGGCGAGCATGAGCGGCGAGGAATACACGTTGTCCACCGGAAAATCGAAGAACCCCTGGATCTGCTCGGCGTGCAGGTCCACGGTCAGCACGCGGTCGCAACCGACCGCGCCCATCATCTTGGCCGCCACCTTGGCCGTGATCGGCACGCGCGCAGAACGCGGGCGCCGATCCTGCCGGGCGTAGCCGAAATACGGCATCACCGCGGTGACGGTGCTGGCGCTGGCGCGCTTGAGCGCGTCGATCAGCACCAGCAGCTCCATGAAATTCTCGGCCGTCGGGGCGCACGTGGGCTGGAAGACGAACACTTCCTGGCGCCGCACGTTCTCCTCGATCTCGACCTGCACCTCGCCATCGGAAAACCGCCCGATCAGCGCCTTGCCCGGCCTCACGCCCAGCTCGCGGCACACCGCATGCGCCAACGGACGGTTGGCGTTGCCGGTGAAAACCAGAAGTCCGTCGGTATCCACGTCGCTCCTTCAGGGCAGGCGTTTCAGACTGCTATCTGGCTGGGGCGGCAGGATTCGAACCTGCGAATGCCGGAATCAAAATCCGGTGCCTTACCACTTGGCGACGCCCCAACGAACCGCAAGCGGGGACACGTCGACGCCTTCGCACACCCACGCGCGCCAGTCCCCCGGCAGCGAAGCGCGCGCCGCCATGGCGCGCTCGCGGTCATCGAAGGCGACGAACACGCCGCCGCCCGTTCCGGTGAGTTGCGCGCGGCCGAACCGCTGCAAGGCATCGAGGGCTTTCGCCACCGCAGGCGCGCGACGACGCAGCACCGGCTCGAAGGCATTGCCGTGCAACTTTCCCGAAACGAAGTCCGATATTGTCGCGGACGGCGCATCGCGGGTCAATTCAGGGGCTTGGAAGAGCCCGGCGGTCGGCACCGATACGCCAGGGTCGACCACGAGATACCAGCGCGGGCCGAGTACCAGCGGGCTCAGGCGCTCGCCGATCCCTTCCGCCCAGGCCGAGCGGCCGCGGATGAAGACGGGAACATCCGCACCGAGCTTCAGGCCGAGCCCGGCCAGCGCGTCCTCGTCGAGCCCGGTGTTCCACAGGGCGTTGAGCGCCACCAGCACGGTGGCCGCGTCGGAGCTGCCGCCGCCGAAGCCGCCGCCCTGCGGGATGGTCTTGTGAACATTGATGTCTGCGCCGGTCCCGGACCCCGTCGCCGCCTGCAGCAGCCGCGCGGCGCGCACGGTGAGGTCGTCCTCCGGGGCCACGTTGTCGGGCCCGCCGACACGGACGATCCGGCCGTCGTCTCGCGGGCGCAGGTCGATCTCGTCGCCCCAATCCAGCAGCTGGAACACCGTCTGCAGCAGGTGATAACCGTCCGCGCGCCGGCCGGTGATCTGCAGGAACAGGTTGAGCTTGGCCGGCGCCGGCCAGCGGCTCCAGCCCTCAGCCGCCATCCCAGCGGTCCACGGCCAGGCGCACGCGGCGTTCGCCGTTGGCGGCGAACACCTTCTTCGGCATCGGCGGCGTGCCCTCGTCCCAGGCCTTGTATTCGACGGTCCAGCCGCGCTGGCGCAGCACGGCCGGGCGGCCGGCTTGGTCGAAATCGAGGTCGGCACCGCCCTGCCCGCGCGCGCCGCGCGCCCAGGCCACCATGTCGGCCACCGGCACCGACCAGCCCACGGCCTCTCGCAGCAGCGCTTCGGCGTCCGGGCCGGAGCGCGGACCGCCGTCGAGGCCTTCGAGCGTGGCGCCGTCGGGCCCGCCCGTGAGGCGGTAGGTGCGGCGCGTCACCGGCGCGCGGATCTCGATGCGGAAGCGCTCGCCGTCCTGCCGCCAGTCGATGCGGCCGCTGCCGCCGTCACGGCCGTCGGACACGGCGATCTTGCCCGTCATCGACCAGGCATCGCGCCGCGACAGCGTGGATTCGCGCACCGATTGCCCGGACAGCGAGGACGGATCGGCCTGCCGCACTGGCGACGACGAGCACGCGGCGAGCATCGCGGCCGCGGCGGCCCCCCAGGCGAGGCGCTTCATTCGGGATATTTCTCGAGCGCCTGCTTCAGCGCGCGGTTGTCGGGATCGATCTCGCGCCCGAGGCGCCAGACCGAACGCGCTTCTTCCCGGTCCCCGTGCACCCACAGCGCCTCGCCCAGGTGCGCGGCCACTTCGGCATCGCGCTGCAGCTCGAAGGCACGGCGCAGGTGCGGCAGGGCTTCCTCGGTGCGGCCGAGGCGGTGCAGCACCCAGCCCAGCGAATCGATGATGGCGGGCGTGTCGGGCCGCAGTTCGAGCGCGCGCTGGATCAGCTTGAGGGCTTCGTCGTAGCGGTCGGTGCGGTCGGCCAGCGTGTAGCCGAGCGCGTTCATCGCATCGGCGTTGTCGGGGTCGAGTTCGAGCAGCTTGCGCAGGTCGGCTTCGGCGTCCGGGACGCGATCCAGGCGCTCATAGGCCAGCGCGCGCGCGTAGATCAGTTCGGGATCGTCCTCGAAGATGCGCAGCCCGCGCGCATAGGCGTCGAGCGCATCCTCGCCGCGCTCGTGGCGCAGCATGAGCTCGGCTTCGAGCAGGTAGGCATCGCGCAGCACTTCGCCGTATTCGCTGTCGCCCGATTGCAGCTCGCGCAGGCGCGCGATGCCGTCGTCGAGCTTGCCGACCTTGTCGAGCAGGACCGCGATGCGCAGCTGCGACTGGTCGCGCTGCAGGCCGGCCTTCACGCGGCCGTACCACTGCAACGCCAGATCCGATTTCTCCAGCAGTTCGGCCAATTGGCCGAGCAGGTACAACCGCGCGTCGGTGGCGGTGTCCGCGCCCTGCGCCGCCATCGCGTACAACTCTTCGAGCGCCGATTTGTCGTTGGCGCGCGCCAGATAGGCGGCGCGTCCGGCGAAAGTGGTGTCGTCCTGCTCGCCGCCGGCGAGCGCCGCGGCGGCGCCCTTGGAATCGCCCAGCGCATCGAGCTGGGCCGCCACGCCCAGGCGCGTGGCGGTGTCGAGCGGGCCGAGCTCGACCGCCTTGCCGATGGCCGCGCGCGCCGCGTCTTTGTCGCCGCGCTGCTGCGCCATCTCGGCCTGCCACAGCCAGGCCCGCGGCTCCTGCGGGAAACGTTCGACCGCGCGTTTGGCGAGTTCCTCGCCCACGGTCTTGAGCTGCAGCCGCTGGGCCAGGCCGCCGAAGGCCATCCAGGCATCGAGATTGGCCGGCAGCGCATTGCCGGAAACCAGTTCGGTGACGACATCGCCCAGGATCGGCGACTTGCCGCTCGCGGCCAATGCCTGGACCGCGCCGCGCCAGTTCTCGTCCTGCGCGAGCAGTCCGCGCAACGCCGCCGCGGCTTCGGCACGGTCGCCGCGCTTGAGCGCCAGGCGCGCTTCGGCCGTCATCAGGCCGGGGGCTTCGGGCTGCAGTTCGCGCCAGCGGTCGAGGGCACGGCGCGCGCCGTCGTAATCCTCGGCCACGATGGCGATCTGCGCGGCGCGCTCGGCCAGAGCCGGATCCTTCGAGGCGCGGGCGGCCTCGACATACCCGCTGGAGGCGCCCTTCGCATCGCCTTCCTGCAGCGCGAACTCGCCTTGCAGCAGGTCGAGCATGGGGTCGGCGGTGCCGCGCGTTTCCGCGAACGCCGCCGAAGCCGCCAGGGCCAGCAGCAGGTAAACTAGCGGGGTGATCTTCTTCATGCGGGAATCCAGGCGCGGCCAGCGCGCGCGCAGTGCGTCGCCACTGCGCCGCAGCATCCCGAAGTCTACCTGAACCCATTGTCCATGACCCTGCTCGCGCTCGGCTTGAATCATCAGACCGCACCGCTCGCCCTGCGCGAGCGCGTGGCGATCGCGCCCGCGCAGGCCACGGACGCGCTCGCCAGCCTGCTGGCGCAGCCGGGCGTACAGGAAGCCGCCCTACTCTCCACCTGCAACCGCACCGAGGTCTACGCCCGCGTCGAGCCCGGCTCGGAAAGCGTGCCAGCGCAGTGGCTGGCCCGGCACCACGGCCTGCTGCCCGACCAGCTCGGCACCTACCTCTACCGCCACGAACAGGGCGAGGCCGTGCGCCACCTGTTCCGCGTCGCCACGGGCCTGGATTCGATGGTGCTGGGCGAGCCGCAGATCCTGGGCCAGGTGAAGGAGGCCTACCACGCCGCGCGCGAGGCGAAAGCGCTGAAAGCGCCGCTCGAACGCCTGTTCCAGCAGGGCTTCGCGGTGGCCAAGCGCGTGCGCACCGACACCCGCGTCGGCGCGCATCCGGTGAGCGTGGCCTTCGCCGCCGTGCGCCTGGCGCAGAACGTCTTCGCCGAACTCGACCAGGCCTCGGTGCTGCTGATCGGCGCCGGCGACACCATCGAACTGGCCGCGCGCCACCTCGTCGACAGCAAGGTGAAGCGCCTGCTGGTCGCCAACCGCACGCTCGAACACGCGCAGTCGCTGGCCTCGCGCTTCGGCGGCTACGCGCTGCCGCTCGACGAACTCGAACGCCATCTGGCCGAGGCCGACATCGTGATCTCGGCCACCGCCAGCCGCGAACCCGTGCTGCGCACCGAGGCGCTCGAGCGCGCGCTCAAGGCGCGCCGTCATCGCCCGATGTTCCTGCTCGACCTCGCCGTGCCGCGCGACATCGAGCCTTCCGCCGCGCAACTCGAAGACGTGTATCTCTACACCGTCGACGATCTCGACCAGGTGATCGAGGAAAACCGCCGATCGCGCCGCGAGGCCGCCGAGCAGGCCGAGGCCATCATCGAGCTGCAGGTCGAGCACTACCTGCAGTGGTGGCAGGCCTCCGATCGCCAGGACACGCTGCTGCGGCTGCGCCGCCGCGGCGAATCCGAACGCGACGCCACGCTGGCCCGTGCGCGCGATCTGCTGGCGCAGGGCAAGTCGCCCGAAGACGCCCTGCAGTTCCTCGCCAACACCCTCACCAACAAGCTGCTGCACGCGCCCAGCGCCAATCTGCGCCAGGCCGCGCTGCGTGGCGACCACGATCTGCTGCACGCCGCCGAACGCCTGTTCGAGGCCGGCACCGACAAGGAAGCGAATGAGCCCCAGCATCCGCCGCAAACTCGAAGCGCTGGCTGAGCGCCACGAGGAAGTCGGGCGCCTGCTGGCGGAACCGGACGCGATGGCGGACCCGCGCCGCTTCCGCGACCTCTCGCGCGAATTCGCCCAGCTGCAGCCCGTGGTGGACACGCTGCGCGATTTCGAAGCCGCGCGCCGCGATCTGGCCGCGGCCGAGGCGATGCGCGCCGACCCCGAACTGCGCGACTTCGCCGACGAGGAGATCGCCGCACAGCAGGCGCGCCTGGCGAATTACGAGCAGGATCTGCAACTGCTGCTGTTGCCGAAGGATCCGCGCGACGAGGCCAACCTCTACCTCGAAGTGCGCGCCGGCACCGGCGGCGACGAGGCGGCGATCTTCGCCGGCGATCTGTTCCGCATGTACGCCCGCTACGCCGAGCGCAAGCGCTGGAGCGTCGAAGTGCTCTCCGCCAGCGAGGGCGAACACGGCGGCTACAAGGAGATCATCGCGCGCATCGAAGGCGCGGGCGCCTATTCGCGCCTGAAGTTCGAAAGCGGCACGCACCGCGTGCAACGCGTGCCGGCCACCGAATCGCAGGGCCGCATCCACACCTCGGCCGCGACGGTGGCGATCCTGCCGGAGATGGACGAGATCGACGATATCGAGATCAACCCGGCCGATCTGAAGGTGGACACCTTCCGCGCCTCCGGCGCCGGCGGCCAGCACGTCAACAAGACCGACTCGGCGATCCGCATGACGCACCTGCCCACCGGCATCGTGGTCGAATGCCAGGACGAGCGCAGCCAGCACAAGAACCGCGCGCGCGCCCTCTCGCTGCTCAAGGCCCGCCTGCTCGACGAGCAGCGCAGCAAGGCCGAGGCCGCGCAGGCCCAGACGCGCAAGCTGCAGGTCGGCAGCGGCGACCGCAGCCAGCGCATCCGCACCTACAATTTCCCGCAGGGCCGCATCACCGACCATCGCGTCGAGGGCCTCACGGTGTACAACCTGCCGGCGGTGATCGCGGGCGACATCGACGACCTCGTCGACCGTCTCACCGCCGAACACCAGGCCGATCAGCTCAAGCTCGTCTCGGAGGCGGCATGACGGTTTCGTATCGACGCGCGGGCCTGGCGGATCTGGACCGCATCGCGCCGCTGTTCGACGGCTATCGCCAGTTCTACGGCCAGAGCAGCGATCTGCCGCGCGCACGCCGCTGGCTGGAAGAGCGCATGTCGCGCGGCGAAGCGCATGTCATCCTCGCCGAGCGCGATCACCAGCCCGTGGGCTTCACGCTGCTCTATCCCTCGTTCTCGTCGGTTTCGACCACGCACACGCTGGTGCTGAACGATCTGTTCGTAGCGCCGGAAGCGCGTCGCAGCGGCGTGGGCACGGGATTGCTCGACGAAGCTTTGGACCTGGCGCGCGATCTCGGCGCGCCGCGCGTCTCGCTCGAAACCGCGCGCAGCAACGAAACCGCGCAGGCGCTCTACCGCAGCGCCGGCTGGACGGCCGACGAAACGCAATGGTTCACCCGCGCGGTGAAGCCATGACCGCCTCGGCCGATTTCCGCGCGCTGGCGCTGGCGGTGCTCACCGTCTCCGATTCGCGCACGCTGGCCGACGACACCTCGGGCGACTATCTCATCGCTGCGCTGCAGGACGCCGGACACACGCTTGCCGACCGCGCCCTGCTGCGCGACGACAAGTACGCGCTGCGCGCGAAAGTCTCGCAGTGGATCGCCGACGAAGGCATCGACGGCATCCTCGTCACCGGCGGCACCGGCTTCACCGGACGCGATTCCACGCCCGAAGCGCTGCGGCCGCTGCTCGACAAGGAAATGCCCGGTTTCGGGGAAATGTTCCGCGTCCTGAGCTTCGAGGAAATCGGCACCAGCACGCTGCAATCGCGCGCCTTCGCGGGTCTGGCGAATGCGACCTTCGTGTTCTGCCTGCCGGGCTCGACCTCCGCCTGCCGCACGGCCTGGGAAAAACTGATCCGCGCACAACTCGACGCACGCACCAAACCGTGCAACCTCGCCAACCTGCGCCCGCGCCTGCGGGAAACCTGAGAGCGCCATGTCCAACCTGAAGCGCAAGGAATACGAGGAACTGCTCGAGCCGCTCAAGCTCGAACTCATCGCGATGTCGCGCTGGATGCAGCACACCGGCACGCGCGTCGCGGTGATCCTCGAAGGCCGCGACACCGCCGGCAAGGGCGGCGTGATCGAGGCCATCGCCGACGGCCTCAACCCGCGCATCACGCGTGTCGTCGCGCTGCCCAAGCCGACCGAGCGCGAACAGACGCAATGGTATTTCCAGCGCTACGTGCCGCACCTGCCGGCCGCCGGCGAACTCGTGCTGTTCGACCGCAGCTGGTACAACCGCGCCGGCGTCGAGAAGGTGATGGGTTTCTGCACCGAGGGCGAGTACGAAGCCTTCCTGGCCGCGGCACCCGCCTTCGAGAAGCTGCTCGTCGACGACGGCCTGCTGCTGTTCAAGTACTGGCTCGCCGTGGACCAGGACAAGCAGGAGGAACGCTTCGCCGAGCGCGTCGAGGATCCGCTCAAGCGCTGGAAGCTCTCGCCCATCGATCTGAAGGCGCGCGAGAAGTACGCCGAGTACGGCAAGGCGCGCGACGCCATGTTCGAAGCCACTCACACCGCGCACGCACCGTGGACGGTGGTCGATTTCAACGACCAGAAGCGCGGCCGCCTCACGCTGATCCGCGACCTGCTCGATCGCCTGCCCGATCATTCCGTGCCGGAGACCGTGTTCGATCTGCCGCCGCTCGGACACAAGCCGCGCAAGGAGAAGTACACCGGCCCGGTGCAGCCCATCGAGTCGCGCTATTGAGCATGACCAGCCCGCAATCCCACTACCGCGAGGCGCTGGCGGCCCTGCAGCGCGGCGATCGCGAAAGCGCGAAAGCCTCGTTGCGCGAGCTCGAAGCGCAGGCGCCGGATTCGGCCGCCACCTGCTACGTGCGCGGCATGATCCGGCTGTCCAACGGCAACTACGCGAACGCCCGCGCCGATCTCGCCGCCGCCGCCGACGCCTTGCGCACCGACGCCGCGGTACAGGCCAACTTCGGCTTCTGCCTGCAGGAACTGGGCGCGCATGCCGCCGCGATGGTGCCGCTGGACCGTGCCGCGAACCTCGCGCCGACGCTGGCCGACGCGCACTTCAACCGAGCGATCTCGCTGCTGGCGCTCAACCGCAACGCCGACGCCGAAACCGCACTGCGGCGCGTGCTCGCGATCGTTCCGGATCACTCGAAGGCATGGACGCGGCTGGCCGAAGCGCTGTACCGACTCGACCGCGCCGACGAAGCCGTGGCCGCCTGCGACACGGCGATGGGCCTGCGCCCCGATCACGCCACGCTGCTCAAACTGCGCGGCCTCGCGCATCAGAGCGCGCATCGCCTCGAACAGGCCGCCGCCGACGTGCTCGCTTCCGCCCGCCTGCGCTACGCGCCTGGCGAGCGCCTGCCCGCCGAAGCGCCGCGCGAACTGCGCTCGGCCTCGCGCGCCAAACTGCGGCACGACCTCGAACAGTTCCATCACCTGCGAACGCGCGGCCTGCTGCCGGAGGCGGACGCGCTGATCGCCTCGCACGAAGCGTTGATGAAGCACTTCGCACAGGCGCCGAGCGATTCACGCACGGCCGACCTCATCCCGCCGATGCTCGACGCGCTGGCCGGCGGCTACAACCGCCTGCACCACCTCGCCGATGCCCCGCGTGTGGAAGGCAGCGCGCTGTCGCCCGCGCTCGACGGCGCCGCGATCGCCCGCGACTACGAAGCGCGCGCCCCCGGCATCACCTGGGTCGACGGCCTGCTGCGCCCGGAAGCGCTGCAATCGCTGCGCCGCTACTGCCAGGATTCGACCTTCTGGTTCGACTTCCGCCACGCCGGCGGCTACGTCGGCGCCTTCTTCGAAGACGGCTTCGCGGCGCCGTTGCTGCTGCAGATCGCCGAAGACCTGCGTGCCGCGATGCCGCACATCTTCCGCGACTATCCGCTCGTGCAGTTTTGGGCCTTCAAGTACGACACGCAACTCGACGGCATCGAACTGCACGCCGACATCGCGAAGATCAACGTCAACTTCTGGATCACGCCCGACGACGCCAACCTCGACGCCGAATCGGGCGGCCTGCTGCTCTGGGACAAGAAGGCACCGCCCGACTGGAGCATCGACGAATTCAACACCTCGAGCGCCGAAGGCCAGGCCAAGATCCGCACGCATCTCGAAGAACAGGGCGCCGAATGCGTGAAGGTTCCCTACCGCGAAAACCGCGCGGTGATCTTCGACTCCGACCTTTTCCACCGCACCGACACGCTGCGCTTCAAGCCCGGCTACGAGAATCGCCGCATCAACGTCACGATGCTGTTCGGGCGGCGCGAGGGCAAGACGCGCTAGCGGCGGAATCATGCGTCCTCACGGATCCGCGAATTCCGCAGGTGTCCGGCGGATGCGCGCCACGCGAAGCCGGCTGAGGTCTTCGCCGACGGCGTAAAAACGATCGTCCAGCGGGCCGAGCTTCGAGTGCTCATAGGATTCGGAGAACGCTTCGAGCGTGCCGGCGTCCTTGAACTTGGCCATCTCCGCCTTCTCCGCCTCCCGGACTGAATTCGCCTCTTTCATCAGCGCGGCGTGTCGGGTCGCTCCGAAATACTCGAAGGCCTCGACCGCCTGCGCGGCGAACTTTCCGTCGGTGTTGTAGTAGTACTGGTTGAATCCGCCGTTGTTCACTTCGGCTTCGACGACCCATGTGAGGTAGAGCGCACGACGCCCCGGCGGCTGCGCGGCAAGGAACGCTTCTTCGTCGTCGCGCCAAGCGGCCTGCCGCTCGTAAATCAGGTCGATGAGCGCGAACTCGACCTCCGCATCGGCGATCGAACCCAGGGTCTTCGAATCGATCGCCGCGTGGACTTTCTTGTTTTCCAGGGCTTCGAACGTCGCTTTCGCCTGCTGCAAGGCGGCTTCCTCGGAACTGGCCGAGCAGCCCGCCAGGACGATCGACAACAACCACGGCTCAAGTCTTTTCATGGAATTGATCTTTGTCCGAGTGGCGCGCTGCACGCTTTCACATGGTCGTAGGCCGCTTTCACCAGATGCCGGAGCGCGACGGCATCATGCGGTTCTCCAGGTCGCAATTTCACGTGCCGCATGAAGCGCCCCTTGCCTTCGAGCAATCCTTGCGGATCCGGCAGATACGCCCCGCGGAAGAAGCCCACGTTGACATGCGCGGTAAAGGCATCGACGTAGGCGAAGGCCGCATCGCCGATGCAGGCAGTCGGTTGGCCATCGTGCAGCAGCTCGCGCACGTCATCGCCACAGGCGCGCATTGCGTCGAACCAACGCCGCGCGATGGCGCCCAGTTCGCCGTCGTGCGCCTGCATCCAGGCCTCGATGGCCGGATCGCGCCGCACGCCGCCCGGGAACCGCAGCAACTGGCTCGGTCTGGAGATCACGACGCTTCGGTCGGCTCGGTCGCGCGGGTCGGCGGGCGGAACAAACGTTCGGCGTGGCGTGCAAGGCCGCGCAGCCGCCGGGTGGAGTGACGCCCGAACGACCAGTCGAGCGCCGGCTGGATCAGCCACGAAAGCCAGCGTGGCGCGGCCACCACGCGATAGATGAAGCTCACTTCCGTCTGCCCGTTGCCGGCCGGTTTGAATTGCCACGTGCCCGCGAACTCGCGGATGAACCACGGCCCGGAAACCATCGTCATCGCCGCGGCCCGCGGCCGGTTGAAGCTGACGTAGCGCACCGTCATGCGGTGGCCGTTCTTCGCGCGGATGTGGACGATCGTGCCCGGCTCCGGCTTGCCCGACGCCGATTCGACTTCGTAGCTTTCGGGAAACGGATCCCACGCCGCGCGCGCCGAATAGTCCTGCGTCAGGTCGAAGACTTGCTCGGGGGTGCCGGGAATCATCGCGTTTCGGGTCACGACGGACATGCTGCGAACCTCATCGCGTTGCGCGCCGTTGCGCGGCGACGAACAGCCGAGAAGAACACGAATTCGACGGAATGCATGGACACGTCGCCGTTTCACGCGAAACGCCAGGCTTCGAGCTTGACAGGATGCGACACGAAACGGAATTGCGGACGCTGTTCTCAATGGAGCAGTCGGGGTTGGACTCCCGAGGTCAGGCGCGCAGGCGTCCATCGACGATGTTGGCGCTCTTTTTGCCCATCGCGGATCGATTCCAGCAGCTTGAGGCGCGTGCGTTGGCATGAAGCCACGCTCCGCAGGAGCGCGTAAGCAACCTCATCGCAAGGCGCATCACGCTACAGCCATCGCCTGACCTGCCGCACGTATCGATCCCATCGCTCGCCGTGCGTGCGCGCCAGCCAAGGCTCCTCGCCCAGCACGATGCGCAGATGGAAGGCGACGAGCACGCCGAGCGCGTAGAGCAGCAGTCCGAACGACCAGAACGTGGCCGCCCAGCCGAGCAGGATCAGCGTGACGGCCACGTACATCGGGTTGCGGCTGTAGCGGTACAGCCCGACGACGACGAGTTCGCGCGGCGGCGCCCAGGGCGCGAGCGTGCCCTTGCCGGAGTGATAGAAATCGCGCACGCACCACAACAGTGCGGCGGTGCCCAAGGCAATCAGCGGCAGTCCGCCCGGCCATCGCAGGGGCAGCGCAGCCAGCCACACCGCCACGGCCGGTGCGACGAACGCCACGATGCCGGGCAACGCGAAGAATGCGACCACGGCTTTCGCGAACACGTGCGTCAGCGCGCCGCCTGGGTCATGGTGTCTTGTGGACCCGATCCGCCGGCCACTCATCGAACGCTCCCAGCGAGCGCTCGCTCACCGTCAGGCGCTCGCAGTCGGCGTCCAGTCGCGCGTACTGCGCCGCGAAGTCGGCGCGGAACGCGTCGTGGCCTTCCCTGGTTTTCCATCGATCCAGCGTGAGATACCGGCCGGGAATCGTCTTGTCGTGCAGCAGCAGCGTTTCGATGTAATCGCTGGACTGCCGGAACAGCTGCGCCCAGCTGCCCTCCGGCCCGTAGTTCGCCAGGAAGTCGGCTTCCTTGTCCGCTTCGACCTGGAACTCCCAGAGATACACGTGGCCGGCTTTCATGGAACGGCCCGGCCTAGGCGTTCGCCCTTTCCATCCGAAAACCGCGCAGCGCGGCCCATCCCAGCCACAGGAAAAGCATCAGCAGCAGGACTTGCGTGATCGCGAACGGCGGCTCCTGCTGCGTCGGCGCAAGCTGCGCCAGCGGCGGCGTCTTGGTGAACAACTGCACGACCAGCACGAAGAGGTTGAGATAGAGCGCCAGCACGCAGGTGATCACATACGTCGCGCGCCAGCGGCCCTGCATGCGCTTCCAGTAGCGTGCGGCCAGGCAGACCGCCAGCACCACCAACGAAAGCCCACCGACGATGTGCGGCGGCGCGACTTGCGTGAAGGGAAAACCGAAGCCGGTGACGCTGGTGAGGAGGGTGGTTGCGAAGAAGAAGGCCGTCCAGCCTTCGAGCCGGTGGCCGGCGAGCAGCCCGCCGACCACGACCAGTCCCGCGATGATTCCCAGCACGCTGATCACGACATGGATCAGGGTGAACATCGGCAGATCGAACATCGTCGCATCCCCCGCAGGTTGACCGAGCTCAGCCTACCGCCATTGCGGCCGCGCGGGAATCCGGGGCGCGACAAGGCAGGTTCGAACGGCAGATGGCGGCCGCGGCGAGCGCGGGCGGTTCCTCAGGCGCTTTTTCCGAACTCGCCCGGAAACGGGAACCGCATCAGCGTCTTGCGAAGCGCCGCCTGATCGTGGCCCTCGCGCTCCAGATGCTCCCGCACCTCGTCCATCGAGCGGTTGAAGTTGCGGCTCGGCCGGAACAAGCAGAAGCGGAGCTTCGGCATGTCGAACAGGAAGGAGAGATCGCCGTCGGCGATCCGGCAGTCGAAGCGCAATCGCTCCAGCGCGGGCGCCGCAGCGAGCGGCCGCAGCGTGGGGACCTCGGCGGTGTCCAGCAGGAACTCGCGCAACGCCGGGGCCGTGGCGACCTCGCGGACATCCGCGATCTTGTTGCAGCGTTCGAAATTCAGCGCGACGAGGTCGGAGCATCGCGAGAGATCGCCGATTTCGCCGATCCCCGTGCAGCGCACGAACTCGGCGTATCGCAAACCGGGCGATTCGAGCGCCCGCGAGGCGAGCGTCAGCTTCGTGCCCTGCACGACGGACAACGCACGCAGGTTCGGAAGCTTCGCGAACGCCTCGATGCCCGCCATCGAGGCCTTGTGCAACCGGAGCGCCACCAGCGAACGCGCGCCCGGAAGACTGCGGTCCATCGCCGCATCGCTGTAGCCATCGAGGAATTGCAGGTCGGGAAACGCCGAGAAATCGATCGGCGTCTTCAGCGATCCCTCGAGCACCAGCACGCGCAGACGCGACCACGTGGTCACGGTGTCCCAGTCGACCTGTTCGCCACGCACGACCAGATGCTCGATATCGCGGCCGCGCAGGAAATCCAGTCCCTGCCAGATTCCGTAGCCGAGCACGAGGCGCGAGAACCTCTTCCCGCGCGTCGCATCAATCATCCCGGCGGTCACGCTGCCGCGCAGCGACAGCGTGACGACGCCGTCGGCGCCCGTGGAAAACTCCCAGTCCGGCGTGATCTGCGTCATTTGCAGAAATCGAGTCCCTTGAGCCGTTCCCGCAGCATGCGGGTGTTGGCCGAGCCGCCTTCGTTGGCGATCGCCCGCACCTCGTTGGTCAGATTGCGGTCGCTGAAGAAATCCAGGAAGAACTGTTCGAGCAGACGCAGATCGTTCCCCTTGCCGTCGAAGTGGAAGCGGGCCAGCCAACGCTCGATGTTCTTGGTCACGTCGCGGGCGTGTTCACGGTAGCGGCGCTCGAAATCGTTGGTCCTGCCGCCGTAGAGGCCATCGCCGTCGACCAGCACGTAGATGCCGCCGGTCAGCGCTTCGATGATGACGGTTTCCACCACTTCTTCCACCGCCACGCACATCAGCTCGCGGCCGACCTTCCTCAGCGTAACGCGGAACGAGGCCTGCGCGCCGCTGGCCAGGATCGAATTGATGTTCTGCGCCAGCGATTGGCCCGACAGCGTGAACTCGCGGCCGCTCGGGTCGATGAACAGGACCGGGTCGTTGAGGACGTAGCTGTACTTGTTGAGCGTGGTCGGCAGGGCCGGCGCGCCTTCCCACGGATCGATCGAGGTCAGACGCGCCTGCGACGGGTCGTACCAGCGGGCGCGGTTGTAGCTCAGGCCCAGCAGGTCTTCCCAGTATTCGCCAGCGAAGCGGTGCGCCGTGTCGGTGCTGCCGCTGCGCGCCGAGGTTTCGCCCCAGGCCGTGAAGCGGAACGCATCGGTGATGGCGCCCAGATCGTCCACGAGATAGCGCGTGGAGCCGAGCGCATCGCGCAGCGGGTAGCGCAGCACGGTGCCGGTGCCTTCGCGCGTGACTTGCTGCAGCAGCTGATCGCCGTGCAGATAGCGCGCGGCGATCGCCCCGTTGCCGTCGAGTTCGGCGATCACCTCGGGCAGGCCGAAGCTGCGATCGACGACGAAGCCCGTCTCGACTTCGGCAGCCGCCGCATCGGCCTTGAGCCGGCGCGCGATGCGGTTGCCGTCGGCGTCGTAGTCGAAACCGGCATGCAGGCCGCCGGGCGCGGTCACCTCGACGAGCTTGTTGCGCGCGTCGTAGACGTAGTCGAACACGCCGGCGGGCGAGGTGCGGCGGATCTGGTTGCCGTTGTCGTCGTAGGCGAAGGTTTCGTCGCCCTGCGCGAGCAGGCGGTCGTTGTCGTCGAACGTCGCCGTCCTGACTGCACCGTTCTCCGACACGCTCAGGCGATTGCCGACCTTGTCGTAGCCGTAGTCCGCCGTCCGCGCCGCCGTGCCCGCGACCGATTCGGTCTCGCCGATCAGACGGCCGATGCGGTCGTAGCGGTACTCCGTGCGTCGGGCCGTGCCATCCGCGTCGACCTCGTCGACGTGCAGGCGGCGGCCGGCGCCGTCGAGCCCGTAGGTGTAGCGCTGGAGCGTCGCGCCGTCCTTGGTGCTGTGGATCTCGACCAGGCGGTTGCGGGAGTCGTGCGAGCGGCGCGTGAGCGTGTCGCCCTGCATTTCCTCCACGAGGTTGCCGACCGCGTCGTAGCCGAACACCGTGGCCGGCGCCGCGCCTTCCTGCGCGCTGGCCAGGCGGCCGAGGGCGTCGAAGCCGTAGAGCGCTTCGCTGCCATCCATGCCTTCGCCGTGACGGGTGGCGATGCGGTTGCCGGCGGCGTCGTACCGGTATTCCAGTACGCCGTTCGGCTGCGTTTCCCGGATCACGCGATCGCGCGCGTCGTAGGTCCACGACCACTGGCCTTCGGGCGAGGTCATGCCGGTGCGGTTGCCCGCGTCGTCGTAGTCGAAGGTTTCGACCCGGCCGTCGGCGTACTCGATGCGCGCGACGCGGCCGGCCGCGTCGTACTCGTAGGAAGTGACCGAGCCCTCGAAGTCGGTATGCGCGATCAGCTCGCCGGCGAGGTTGTATGCGCGCGTCTCGCGCTCGCCGCCGGGCAGCGTGCGTGCCGTCTCGCGGCCCATCGCATCGTACTCCCAGCGCGTGCTGCGGCCGGCTGCGTCGATCTGCTCGATCCGGTTCCCGGCCTCGTCGTAGACATAGCGCGTGGTCAGCGTGCCGGCATCGGGGCTGGCCCCGTCGACGAGCGGCGGGTTGGCGCCTGTCTGGGGATCGGGTAACACCACGGCCGTGAGACGGCCCAGTCTGTCGTAGGCGTAGCGCGTCACCAGGCCGGTTTCATCGGTGTCGGAAAGCTTGCGGCCGAATCCGTCGTATTCGCTGAGCGCGCGCGGGTTGTTCGCCGGGTCGCCGTCTTCGTCGGCCGGATCCGGATGGATCGTTTCGATCAGGCGATCGGCCGCGTCGTAGACGTAGCGCGTCGCGCGGCCGTTCGCGTCGGTCACGCCTTCGCGGCGGCCGACGTTGTCGTACGCCGTCGCTTCGACGGGACCTGCGCCGGGCATGCCGGTCAGCGGATCGGGCCGGATCACTTCCGTGCGGCGGCCGGCATCGTCGTACGCGTACTGCGTGACGCGGCCGTTCTCGTCGACTTCCTCGATCAGCTGGCCCGCCGCGTCGTAGTGGCGGAGGCTGCGCGCGTTGTCGGCGTCGCTGCCCGGCGTGGCGTCCGGGTGGATCGTCTCGACGAGACGATTGGCGGCATCGTAAACGAACCGCGTGACGCGGCCGGCGCGATCGGTCTGCGTGAGCAGGTTGCCGTTGGCGTCGAAGGAACGCGTCTCCGTGGTCCCGTCCGGATAGCGGGTCGCGATCCTTTCGTTGCGATCGTTGTAATCGTGCTCGGTGCGGCGCCCCAGGCCATCGACTTCGGCCGTCAGGTTGCCGGCGCCGTCGTATTCGCTGCTCGTGATGCTGCCGTCGGGGTGCTCGACCGACACGAGCCGGCCATTGTCGTCATAGCCGTAGCGCGTGACCAGCGTTTCGAGCGAGGCCGTTCCGTCCGGCGCGCGCACGGTACGCTGGCGGCGCTCTTCGGTGACGCGGCCGTGCTCGTCGTTGACGTAGTCGGTGCGATGGCCGAGCGCGTCGGTTTCCGCCGTCTTGTAGCCCTGGCCGTCGAACACGTAAGTGGTCGACGCGCCGGCGGCCGTCGTGATGCGGCTGAGTTCCCCGGTGTCGGGGTCGTAACCGAAGCCGGTGATCGCGCCAGCCGCATCGGTGACGCTCACCAGCGGACCGGGGTAGATCTCGACTCCCGTTCCCGGCAGCTGGATGTTGCGCCAGGTATTGCGCAGCACCACGCGGTTGGCGGCATCGGTCTGCGTCAGCAGGTGGTTGAAGCTGCCGAAGGTCCGCGTGGTGGTCTCGTTCGCACCGTTGGTTTCGGTGAGCACGTTGCCCAGCGTGTCGTAGGTCCAGCGCTGGGTGCGGCCCAGCGCATCGGTGCGCGTGAGCTCGTTGCCGTCGCCG
The DNA here is from genome assembly GCA_946481615.1 of uncultured Aquimonas sp. The sequence continues at coordinate 16,275 of CAMLOR010000008.1, read as the reverse complement.
TCGAAGGTGCGGTGCGTGGTCTGGTCGAGCGCGTTGGTTTCCGCCAGCACGTCGCCGCGATCGTTGTAAATGTAGACCGTGCGGCCGCCGTTGCGGTCCTTCACCGTTTCCACGCGGCCGTCGATGTCGCGGGTGTATTCGATGCGGTGGCCGTCGGCGTCCACGATCGCCACCAGGCGGCCGTCGTCGTCGTACTCGTTGCGCGACACGCGCACGCCGCGCGGGTCGACGATGTCGCGCAGGTAATGGCCGCTCTGGTACGTGTACGTGGTGCGGTTGCCGCCGGCGTCGACGAACGCAGACAGGTCGCCCGCGGCGTCGTACTCGTAGGCTAGTTCCGAGGCATCCGGCGCGATCACGCGGGTGATGCGGCCGGCGGCGTCGCGCACGAAAGACACGCTGGTGCCGTTCGAATGCACGATGCCGTCGCGGCCGAAGGTGATCAGATTGTCGCCGGTACGTTCGTGGATCTGGCGCAGGCCGAAGTTCTGATCGAGCGAGTACTCCACGCCGTCGGCATCGATGTAGCGGTAGAGACTCGGATCGATCGGCTCGCCCGGATCGTCGAGCGGCGTGATCGATCCGCTGATCAGGCGGCCGGAGCTGCTGTCGAGCGGCTCCAGGCGCCCCTGGGTGCCCGGCATCGCCTCGAAGCGCAACTCCACATCGACCAGCGGCAGCACCTGGTTGCATTCGGGGAAGGCGCGCGCGCGGAACTTCTCCACCTTGCCGTCGGCGAGCGTCACGCTCACCACGTTCCCGAGCGCGGACTCCATGCAGTAGTTCGGGATCAGTCCGAGCGGGCCGGACGGATACACCTTGAACTCCCACGCGAAGCCCGGTCGGCGCGATTCGTGGATCCGCACGTTCTGGTACGACAGGCTCCAGCCCTGGCCGAAGTCGAGCGCGCGATGGCGCTGGCGCGTGTCGTAGGTACGCGACACCGTGACCGGGATGCCGGACACCGGCAGGGTCAGGTCTTCGAACGTGATCGAGAAGTGGCCGAGCTTCATCGCGCCTTCGATCGCCACCGCCACCACGTCCTGCGCCGCGTTGCCCGAGGCGTCTTCGCCGCGCAGCACCAGGCTGTACTGGCCGTTCATCAGCAGCGTCGGATCGATGCGGCCGACCTGTTCCTGATCCACCGCGGCGCCGCCGCTGGCGATCAGGAGGCCTTCGCCGGACGCGCCGCGCTCGAACATCTTCAGCGTCCACGAGCGCAGGTTGTCGTCGCTGACCGAAACGATGGCATCGGCCGGCGAGGTGAGCACGAGCAGCTGTTCGGTCTCGCCTTCACGCGGCGCATGGATCTGCACCTGCGGCGCCACGGTGTCGCTCGGATCCACGACGTTGAAGGTGACTTCCGTGGTGTCGGTATCGTGCCCGTCGGTGACGGTGACGACGACGGTGTGGCTGCCCGGCGTCGCGGGCGCTGCGATCGTCGTGCTGCCGTCGGGCTCGAGCGCGATCGGCTGGCCGTCGATGGTGCCGGTGACGGTGGTCTGGCCCGCAGCGCCGGAGACGGCGATCTGGATCGTGATCGCGCCGCCGGGCGGCACCGGGTCGGGCGCGATGTGCACTTCGGCTTCCAGCGGAACGTCGGCCGCGAGCACCGAAATGCTCCAGCTTTGCTCGACGTAGGCCTGCGCATCGGCCACGCGCACGCGCACCGGTTGCGAGCCGGCGGCCGCCGGCGTCCATGCGATCGTTCCGTCGGCGGCGATCGTCATGCCGGCCGGCGACTGGATCAGGCTGTAGACGAGCGCGTCGCCGTTCGGATCCTCGGCCTGCACCGGATAGCGATATTCGCGTCCCGCCTTGGCGGTGAACGGCGGCGTGCTCAGGATCGCCGGCGGCTGGTTGCCGACGATCTGGCTCACGACGATCTCGAACGACTGCGTAGCGCTGCCGCCGCGACCGTCGATCACCTGCACCTGCACGGCATGCGTGCCGAGCTGCGCGGAGGTGGGCGTCCAGGCGAGGCGGCCGGTGAATTCGTCGAGCGTCATGCCGGCCGGTTTCACCGGCACCAGCACCGACAGCGCATCGCCGTCGGGATCGGTCGCGTCGATCAGATAGGCATAGGCGCGGCCGGGCGAGGCACTGGTCGGCGGCGTGGACGTGATCGCCGGCGGATGGTTCTGCGGCCCGGACACCTGCAGGGTGTAGCGCTGCAATGCGAAACCGCCGCGCGTATCGAGCACGCGCACTTCGATTTCGACGCTGGCAGCGGCGGACGGCGTCCAGCGGATCAACCCGCTGCTGCCGTCGATCTGCATGCCGGTCGGGGCCTGCGCGAGACCGTACGACAGCGCGTCGCCGTCGGCATCGGCGGCTTCGACGTCGTAGAGATATTCGGCGCCGACCGTGGCCGTCGTGCCCGGCACCGAGGTGATCTGCGGCGAATGATTGTCCGAGACCAGCAGATCGAAATCGCGCACGACGCTCAGGCCACCCAGATCGGTGACGCGCACGCGCACGAGATGATTTCCGCTCTGCGCGGCCGTCGGCGTCCAGCGCAGCTCGCCGGACACCGCCTCGATGGCGAGGCCGGTCGGCGCCGCCGCCAATTCATAGCGCAGGGCGTCGCCCAGGTCGGCGTCGCGCGCCTGCACGGTGAAGCGGTAGGGCGAAGCCGCGGAGGCCGGCGGCAGCAGGGTGCTCAGCATCGTCGGGGCGGCATTGACGTTGTCGATCGACACCGTGAAGCGCTGGCTGTCGAACAGGCCGTCCGGATCGGTTGCGCGCACCGCGAACCAGGCCGCGGCGGTGAGGTTGTTGTCGTCAATGCACTCGGCGATGGCTTCGGCCTCGTCGACGCGCGCGAACAGGTGATTATCGATGGCGCCGGGATCGAACCCGGCCAGCGTCAGCTCGAGTTCTTCGCCCGCGGCAAGCACCGGCACTTCGAGCGTGCCGAGCAGGTTCGCGCCGCTGTAGATGCCCACGATCGTGCCGGCATCGGTCGGCGCCAGCCCGCGGTTGCGCACCGAGACCGCGATCGTGCTGCCGGCGTCGGTTTCCTGCAGGCGCAGGTCGAACAGCGCCAGATCGGGCAGGCCGAGCGGATCGCGGTCCGGGAAGGTATTGAGGCGGAAGCTGTTGTGGCCCAGCCAGCTCTTCGCCGCGTGCGCGGGAATGCTGCCGTCGTCATTGACGTTGTCGACGTGATAGGCGTGCTGGTTCCAGATCGAGCGCGTCGGCATCCAGGCGCGCGATTGGCTGGAGATCATCCGCACGCCCTTCTGGCCCGGGCCGCCGTAGTACAGATTGCTGACCAGCAGGATGTCGGCGCTGCCGTCGCGATCGACGTCGGCCACCACCGGATACTCGTAGGCGGTGCCGTTGGAATTGTCCATCTCCAGCCGCACGCGGCCGGTGGCGCCGTCGAAGATGCGGAACTTGCGCTCGTCGGCCTGCAGCGCCTCCACCGCGCCGTCGCCGTCGAAATCGAACAGCGTCGAGCCGGTGATGTTGGACGACACATCGACGATCGGCTGCTTCCACTTCAGCTGGCCGGTGCGGGTGAAGACGAAGTAGAAATTGCGACCGGCCACGCCGATCTCGCGATGTCCGTCGGCGTCGAAATCCGCGATCGTCGGCGCGCCGCCGCGACCGCCGTCGCCGAGACTGGCCGTCCACATCGCGGCGCCGTTGGCGTTCAGCGCGACCACCTTGCCGGAGCCCACGACGACGATGTCGCCGTTGCCGTCCTCGTCCACGTCGCCGATCGCGGTCATGCCGTCGCCGATGGCGTCGTAACGCCACAGCAAGGCCCCGGTGCTGCTGTACATCGACGGGCCTGCGACCACCTCGAGACCGGGCTCGTCGCGCAGGTCGGCGGCGATGCCGAAGGTGCCGATCGGATCGGCATGGCTGTTGCCGACGTAGGGGCCGGCGCCCTGCCACTTGATCTGGCCGCTGTTCGAGTAGACCGTCTTGCCGAGCACGATCTCCGGCGAACCGTCGCCTTCCAGATCGGCGATCGAGGCGCCGCCGATGTTCCAGCTGCGCACCGGCGAGGGATTGCTCCACTTGATGCTGCCGTCGTGGTTGACGACGATGATGCCGCCCTGCATGCGCGGGGCGATGATCTCCGGGATGCCGTCGCCATCGATGTCGCCCGCCGCGAGGTTGGCGTAGCTCGGCACGCGCGCCGAGGCGTCGGAGACGGTGAAGCGCTCCTGCCCGGTGTCGCCGCGCACCACGCGGATCACGCCGTCGCCGCGATCACTGCCATTGCCGCCGTAGGCGATGAAGGCGACGTCCGGCATATCGTTGCCGTCGACGAGGCCATCGCCATTGGTGTCGTTGAGCGGAATCACGACCGGCGAGTTCATCACCTGGTCGTAGGCCGGCAGCGTGCTGCTGCCGCTCCAGCTCCAGCGCACCACCGGATCGAAATCGGCGGCACTCGAGGGTTCGCGGCACATCGTGTTAGGCGCGCGTATGCCGCTGGTCAGGCCGGCGTCGTCGGCGAGCCAGGTCAGCACGCCGCTGTCGGCGACGACGTCGGTGCCGGCCGCGGCGATCGTCGCCATGTACGAGAGCGGATCGTCGTCCGGATCGGTGGCGCCGATCGGATAGGTGTAGAGGGCGCCTTCGTCGACGCGCGGCGGCGCCGTGGTCGTGATCTGCGGCGGACGGTTCTGCGGCACGGCCTCGACCACCAGCGTGTAGACCTGGCGCGCGGTGCCGCCGCGTCCGTCGTCGGCGATCACCGCGACGGATTGCGAACCGATGTGGCGCGTTTCGGGCGTCCAGCCGATGATGCCGGTCGCGGCGTCGATGGTCATGGTCAGCGGCGCGCCATCGAGACGGTAGACCAGTGTGTCGTCGTCGGGATCGGTGGCATCGACGTCGTAGGCGTACGACTCGCCGACGTAAACGTGCAGGCCCGGCGTCGAAACGATCAGCGGCGGATGGTTCGCATGCACGACGAGCTGGAACGTCTGCTCGGCCTGGCCGCCGCGCAGGTCGGTGACGCGCACCGTCACCGTGTGCGTGCCTGCCGGCAGCGTGTCCAGGTCGTAGCTGAAACGGCCGTTGAGCGGATTGACGTAGAGACCGGCCGGCGCCGTCGTCAGTTCGAATTCGTGCGCGTCGCCCACGTCGGGATCGGCGACCGTGACCTGGTATTCGTACGGACGTCCCTGATCGAGCGCCACCACCGGTTCCGACGTGATCGTCGGGGCGGCGTTGGCGTCTTCCAGATTGATCAGGAAGGCCTGCGTGTCGAACAGATCGTAGGGATCGGTGGCGCGTGCCACGGCGAGCGCGGCACGGGTGGCATTGTTGTCGTCGACGCACTCATCGATGCCGTCGGCGGAAATCGTCGCGGACACATCGTCGGTGGGCAGCTCTTCGAGCGGGATGGAAACCCAGCGCGATTCGCCACTGTGCAGCGGGCCGACGCTCGCTTCGCCGATGGCTTCTTCCTCGGCGCCGGCGCCGAGGAAGAAGCGCACGGTCGACGCCGAATCGACGTCGGCCAGACCGCGATTGATCGCCTCGACGGAGAGCACGTAGCCGCCCCCCTGGGCCTGGAGTTCGACATGGCCCAGGGTGAGGTCGGGATTGCCAAGATGTTCGAGCGCGACCGGCAGATAGGCCATCACCAGGCCCGTGGTGCCCAGGTGGGTCGTGAACAACCCGCTGTTCGTGGGCCAGGTGCCGTCGTCGAGGCGCTGGTTGTCGAGCAGGAACTCGATGTTGCGCAGGACCACCGGATCGGTGAGCGGCGGATCGAGTTCGTCAAGCGCGAAGCCCACCCAGGCGGAGGTGAGCGCGTCGGACGCGCCGCTGCTGGTGCGATGCCAGCCGCCGCCGGCGCGCTCGCGGGCACGCAGGGTGGCATCGAGCTGGGCGAGGCGCGCCTGGACGTTGCTGCGCTGGGCACCGTCCAGATGCGGCGCGACTTCGGCCAGGCCGAGCATGCCGAACGCCAGCGCGAGATTGTCGGGATCGCTCGCCGAGCGCGACAGGAAATGTTCCGCGACGCGCGGCAGCACGGCGCGCAACTGCAAACCGAATTCGATCTGCGCCGGCGTGACGTCCGGCAGGCGCGAGATATCACGTAGGTACCGGTTCGCACCCAGGGTGATCAGCGCGGTGGCCGCTTCGTTGGAGCTGAGCCAGGCGCTGCTGTGATCGTAGGTCCAGTACGAGCGGCTGCCGCTGTTGGAAACCCGCGCCAGGAAGTAGCGCAAGGCTTTTTCGCGCACCGCCAGCGTGCGTGCGCGATCGGGCACGTAGCTCAGCGCCCACAGCGCGAAGGCGGTCTGCGTCCGCGTGTACTCAGGATGGCTGCGCCGGATCGAGCCGTCGGATTGCTGGCTGCGCAGGATCTTCGCCAGCAAGTACTCGGCGGCCTCCTCGTCGACGTCGGCGCGCTCCATCGAGCCCTGCAGGCCGAGCAGCGTCTGGTTCTGGACGTGGCAGCCGAGGCAATCGTTCTGACGATCCCAGGTCAGCGTCTGCGGTCCGACGTAGTCGCTGCCCTTGGCGATCGCGCTGCGCACGCGCTGGAACAGCGGCGCGATGACGGTGCCTTCGCCATCCTCGAGGCCGACATCGTCGGGAATGACGTAGCACTGCGAATTGAAGGCGCGCACCGGCTGCACGAACGCGGCATCGAGGCGGCCTTCGATCACGCCGGAGGCCGGGTCGATGGCGAGCGACGGCGGCACGCGATCGAGCGAGTACGCGAGGGCGTCGCGGTCCGGATCCTCGGCGTCGACGTCGTAACGGTAATCCTGCCCTTCGGTGGCCACCGTGACCGGCGGCGAGACGATCCGCGGTGCCGCATTGACGAGCCGCACGTCGATGTCGATGCGTGCGACTTCCGATTCGAGCTGACCGTCGTCGACGCGGAAGGTGAAGCCGTCGGGGCCGAAATAGCCGGGATTCGGCGTGTAGACGAGGTCCGGCGCGGTGCCGCTCAGGGTGCCGTTCGCGGGGGCATCGACGAGGGTGAACGCGAGCGCATCGTCTTCGGGATCGGTGCCGGTCAGCGTCAGGGGCAGCGGCACGTCCTCATCGGTGGCCAGCGACTGCGGCAGCGCGGTGGGCGCGCGGTTGTAGCAGGTGGCTTCGCCCTTGTATTCGAAACTCAGCCATCCCTGTCCGGTGAGCTGGTAGTCGCGCAGCCGCACCGTGACGAAGCGTTGCACGTGGTAGTCGAAATGGCTGCCCTGGCCGCGCACTTCGTCCCACACCGGCAGGATGATGTCCTGCGTCTTCAACACATCCATCGCGGCGCGGATGGCCGCGGAATTCATCGAGCCCGTCGAACCCTGCGCCCAGTCGTCGATGTTCAGCAGATGATCGCCGGCATCGTCGGGATCGACGTAGGTGTCGCTGTCGCCCGGCGGCATCAGGCTCGCTGCCATCGTCGGCGCGTCGGTGTCGCCGCTCCAGCTCAGCCAGCTGAAATTGCCGGCACCGGTGCCGCGTTCGAGTTGATCGATCAAGGCTCCGGCGGTCAGTCCGTCGACGCGCGATTGCGGCAGCGCGATCGGGTAGATCGGACAGAAATCCTCGACCACTTTCAGCTCGAAATCCTGTTCCGCACGCCCGCCCTGTCCGTCTTCGACCGCGACGCGGAACGCGTGCCTGCCGAGGTCGGCCGCCGCGGGACGCCAGCGCAACCGGCCGTTGTCCGCGTCGATGGTCGCGCTCGCCGGCCCCGTCGGCAGCAGATAGCGCAGCGTATCGGCATCGGCGTCTTCGGCCCGCACCGCGTAGTCGAAACCCAGCTTGATGGTCGCCACGCGCCCGGGCTGGGAGACGATCTGCGGCGGATGGTTGGTCTGCGCCTGCGACGGCAGCGAGACAACGAACGACAGCAGGACGGCACACGCCGCGCGAAGCGCGGTCGAGAATGGCAGCATGGCGATGTTCCCCGACGAAATCTGACCGAGCTTCACTTGCCGCGTGGCCCGTCCCCCTGGACGAGCCGCGCAGCATCAGCGGACGATGATCGTACGAGCCGATGACAGCTCGACGAAGGCGCACCGGCGACTTGGACCGGCGACGCGGGCCGGGATTCTGTCATGCACGAACGCGATGCGTCACGTTTTTTTGCATCGACGCCGAAGAGCTTCGCAACGCGCGGGCTTCGCACGACGGGAAGCCCCACGAACGGGGGGACGACTGTAAGTCTTACGCAGTCGGCGCGGTGGAATTTTTTATTCGCGCGCTTCGGATCGACACGAAGGATCCATGAATCGCGCGATGGATCTCAATCGTCGCCAGCAGCAAGGGCCGGCGGTTCCGCGGCCGCACCGTCGCTCTTCACCTTCTGACCCGGGATCAGGCGCTCGCCGCCGCGCACCACGAGACGATCGCCCGCATGCACGTCACCGATCACCTCGACGAGTTCGCCTTGCGCGCCGCCGGTCTTCACCGACACGCGCTGCGTGGTGTCGTCGTCGGCCACCTTCACGACGAAGGTTTCCGAAGCACGCAGCACCAGCGCATCGCGCGGCACGGCGACCACTTCGCGCGGCTCGGCGCTCGGCAGGCCGACCTGCAGTGCGGAACCGATCGGCCAGCGCGCCTCGTCGAGGGCGATGCGCAGTTCGAACTGGCGCGAGCTTTCGTCGCCCACGGGCACCACCGCGCGCACCACCTGCGCGACCTCGGCGTTCTCGCCTTCGCGCAGGCTCACGCGCATGCCGGGCTTCAGGCGCGCGGCCAGGCTCACCGGCGCCTGCGCCTTCACTTCGAGATCGCGCGTGTTGACCAGGCGCACCACCTGCGCGCCCGTGCCGAGGTACTCGCCGGCCTGGATGAAGCGTTCGGCCACCATGCCTTCGAACGGCGCGCGCACCGTGGAGTTGCGCAGTCGATGGCGGGTCTGGTCGAGCGCCACGCGCGCACGCTGCAGTTCCTGTTCGAGCACGCGGCGCTGCGAGCGCGCTTCGTCGTGCTGGGAGCCGGCGATGCTGTTCTTCTTCATCAGCGCCGACAGGCGTTCTTCCTGCTGCCTGGCGTAGTCGAGCTGGGCCTGGATGCGGTCGATGTCGCTCTGGTTCTGCCGTTCCTGCAGGCGCAGCAGCGCGTCGTCGAGGCGGGCCAGCGCATCGCCCTGCTTCACCACCGTGCCCACCTCGGCCACCTGCGTGACGCGGCCGTCCTGCTCGCTCGCCACCTTCGCGTCCTCGCGCGACACCACCGAACCCGGCGCCCACAGCAGCGGCGCGAACTGCGCGGCCTGCGCGCTCGCGATGGTCACCGGCGCGGGCGGCGGGCCCTGCGACGCCGGCGCTTCGTCCTGCGCCACGGCGCTGGGCGCGAACGCCCCGGCGGCGGCCACGGCCAGCGCGGCGCACACCGCGAGGGTCAGCAAACGGGTCGGTGCCTTCATGGTCTTGTCCTCGATCCTTGATTGATTCGTCAGGCGGCAGGCTTGAGCACGCGCTCGGTGACGGCCATCGGCGCCGCCGCCTTTTCGCGGCGAAGTTGCAGGCGCAGCAGCGCGGGCATCAGCACCAGCGTGAACACCAGCGACAGGCCGACGCCGCCGACGGTCACGGCCGCGATGCCGCGATAGATCACGGCGCCCGGGCCGGGGCTGATCGCCATCGGCAACGCGCCGACGACGCCGGTGAGCGCGCCGATCAGGATCGGCCGCATGCGCTGGTTGAGCGCCTGTTCGACGGCGCGCGCGAGATCGAGCCCCTCGGCCTCGCCCTGGCGCGTCTGCGCAATCAGCAGGATGGCGTTGTTGATCACCATGCCCAGCAGCATCACGAAGCCGATCATCGAGAGCAGATCGAGCGATTGCGGCGTGAACAGTCCCAGCGCACGCAGGCCCAGCACGCCGCCGAACACCGCCATCGGCAAGGCCATCATCACGAAGGCGCTGTCCCTGAGCGACTTGAACATCGCCGCCATCAGCATGAACAGCACCATCAACGCCATCAGGAAGTTGACGCGCATGCCGCCGACGACCTGCTGAAGTTGATCGGCACTACCGGACACGCGCACGCCGGCATCGCCGGGCAGCGACTGGCGCAGCGCGGGCACGACCTGGTTCTCGACGATCTCGATGGCCTCGTCCAGCGACATCGCGGCCGGCGGATCGACGGTGAGCGTGACGGTGCGGCGGCGGTCGACGCGGCGCAGTTGCGAAGGCGCGAGCGTGGTCTCGATGCCGACCAGTTCGCCCAGCGGCAGCACGCCGCCCTGCGGCGTCGCCACCGGCATCGTCGCCAGTTCCTCCGGCGTGCTCCAGCCTTCGGCGCGCATGATGATGGGCAGGCGTTCGTCGCCGTCGAAATATTCGCCCAGCCACATGCCGTCGCCCACCGTGCGCACCACGGTGCCCACGTCCGGACGGTTCCAGCCCACTTCGGCGAGGCGCCGATCCTTGGCGGTGAGGCGCAGTTCGGGTTCGGCGGCGTCCGCGCTCGGGAAGGCCTGCACGTTCGCGCCCGGGAATTTCTCCTCGAGCAGGCGGCGGCCGGCTTCGGCGCCGGAGTTCAATGCTTCCGTATCGCCCGATTGCAGATGGATCTGGATCGCGCGCGCCGAGCCGCCGAAGCCGCCGAACAACTCGCCTTCGGTGGCGAAGGCGCGGGTGTCGGGGAAGCCGACGACGATTTCGTCGCGCACGATGCGTTCCAGATCGCCGATGCGGTCTTCGTCGACGACGCGCGCACCGATGGTGCCGCCGCCCGGCCACAACAGGATGTACCAGTTCTTGAGTTGCGGTTCCTTGGTGCCGTCCATGTACGGCTTCATGCGCTCCAGGATGGGCTGCGCGATCTCGCGGTCGACGATGGTGGGGCTCATGCCCGGCGGGAAGGAGAAGAAGGCGTCGATGGCGGCGCGCTTCACCGGGGGCAGGTAGTCGAGTCGCGGCACGAGGAACCAGGCCAGCGCGCAAGGCAGCAGCACGAGGCCCGCGATCCAGCCCAACTGCTTCGGACGCGAATCGGTCCAGCGCATGATCATCGCCGTCACGCGCGGATAGCCCTGCTCGCTCATCGAAGCCAGGCGCTTGGCCTTGAGCCAGTTCTTGGCGGCGGCCGGCAACACCGTCACCGCGATCAGCATGGAGATCGCCACCGCGATCGAGATCGTGAGCGCGAGATCGGCGAACAGCTGGCCCTCGACATCGTCCATGAAGATCACGGGCACGAAGACGGCGATCGTCGTGAGCGTGGAAGCGATCAGCGCGCCGGCCACCTGTTTCGCGCCCGTGCTCGCCGCTTCGTCCGGCACCTTTCCTGCTTCGCGCAGCCGCACGATGTTTTCGGCGACGACGACGGCGGCATCCATCACCATGCCCACCGCGAAGGCCAGGCCCGCGAGCGAAATCACGTTTAGGCTGCGGCCCGAAAGATCGAGCACGATGAAGGTGGCGAGCAGCGAAATGGGAATGGCGCTCGCGATCAGCAGCGTGGCGCGGCGATCGCGCAGGAACCACCACAGGCAGCCCACCGCCAGCAGCACGCCCGCGAACAGATTGCCCGAAAGCAGATTGATGGCGCGGTTGATGAACAGCGAACTGTCGAAGCTCTGCTCGATGCCCAGGCCATGCTCCTTGAGCACGCCTTCACGCAGTTCGGCGATGACGGCCTTCGCTTCGGTCAGCGTCGCCAGCACGTTGGCGCCGGTCTCGCGGTCGATGCGCAGGCCGATGGCCGGATTGCCGTTCTGGTAGGCGTAGAACTGCTTTTCCGGGCGCTTCACTTCCACCGTCGCGACATCGGAAAGCCGCACGGGACGGCCGTCGCGCCAGGCCAGGATGAGCTGGCCCAGATCGTCGGGCGCGTAACGTCCCGCGAAGCGCAGCGTGTATTGGCGGCGGCCCGATTCGAAGAAGCCGCCGGAGACATCGGTGGCGCGCGCCGCCTGCTGCGCCACCTGCGGCAGCGTCACGCCGAACGACGCCGCCTTGGCCAGATCGATGGAGATCAGCAGTTCTTCCGGCGGCCCGCCGTTGACCTGCACGCCCGCCACGCCGGGCACGGCTTCGATGCGCGGCACGACGCGATCCTGCACGAAGCGGTTGAAATCCTCGATGTTGCCCTGCGTGCCGGGCAGCTGCTGCACGAAGAACCACGACAGCGTCTGGTTGGCTTCCTGCCCGTTCAACTGCACGACCGGCGGATTCACGTCCGGCGGCAGCTGCGGCATGCGGTTGAGGCGGCCGATCACCTCCACCAGCATCGCGCGCATGTCGGTGCCGACGGCGAAGGTGAGATTGACGAAGCTGTTGCCCTGGCCGGCGTTGCCGTCCATCTGCTCCAGGCCCGGCAGGCCCTGCAGCACGTTCTCCATCGGCTCGAGGATTTCCGATTCCATCTCCTGCGGCGACGCCGCGCGCCAGCCGGTCTGGATCGACATCTGCGGGCGCTCGATGTCCGGGAACAACTGCAACGGCAAGCCCTGCAGGCTCATCAGTCCGAACAGGCAGACCAGCGCCACGCCCACCACGACCGCAGCCGGGTTCTTCAATGCTCCGTCGATGAGCCTCATGGCGATCCGTTCCTCGGTCGTGGCGGTGGCGCGCGCACTGTGCGCCGCGCCACCGTGATCCAGATGCGCCGGAAGTCACTAGGGTTTCGGCGCTGCGGCGAACGGGGATGCCGCTGCGACGAAGCGTGAGGCGTGTGCCGCTATTTCGACTCGCCGAGCAACTCGTCGAACACCGGCAGCACCGCGTCGTCGTCCACTTGCGCCAGCCAGAACAGGGCTTCCTTGCGCACTTCGCGGTTGGCGCCGTGTTCGACCAGTTCGCGCAGGGCCGGCACCGCGCGTTCGGCGGGCAGTTGCGAAAGTGCGAAAACCGCCTTTTTGCGGACGTGATGCGAAGGGTCGTCCAGCGCGGCCTTGATCATGGGTTCGGCCTGGGCGTCGTCGTCCTGGGCCAGCCAGAACAGGGCTTCGCCGCGCACCTGTTCATCGCGGTGTTCGCGCGCCAGGCGGCGCAGGTCGTCGCGGGCGGCGGGCACCGGGCTGATGCTTAGCGCGAACACGAGCTGGTTGCGCTCGTCCTGGCCGGCGTCGGTGTCGAGCAGTTCGCGCACCGTGCGGTAGCCGAACTCGCCGCGCGCGTTGGCCAGCCAGAACGCCGCGTCGCGGCGTTCGCGGCGGTCGTCGCTGTGCGCGAATTGCGCGAGGCGGCGGTCCGCCGGTTCGCCGGCGTGGTAGGCGATGGCCATGAGGGCTTCGCTGCGCTTGCTTTCGCCGCTCGCCATGGCCGCGGTGAGGAAATCGAGGCTGGCCGGCACCGGCACGCCGCCGGCTTCGACCACCGTGGCGCCCGTGGTGTCGAGCGGGCAGGAGGAGCCGATCGCGCGCAGGCGATCGATGCCTTGCGCATCGCGCCGCACCAGGACGCGCAGCGTGCTGCCGGCGGGTGCGATCGGATCGTCATCGGAGTGACCGGAATTCCAGTCGCGCTCGCCGAGCTTGCACACGCCGGGACGCGCCGATTTGCGGCCGTCCCAATCGAAGCAGCACGGCGTGCGCAGGCCGGGCTGCATGGGCACGTCGTAGCTCAGCCATTGGCCGGGCGAGAGCGATTTCAGTCTCGCATCCAGCGATTGCGCACCGGCGAACGCGGGCAGCAGCAGCGCGAGCAGCAGGAAGGCACGGTTCATGGCGTTCTCCTCAGCGGTCCAGCGCCTGGTCGATGAGTTCCAGCGCGGCGTCCGGATCGCTGGCGGTGATCTGCGTGAGCAGCTGGCGGCGCAGGTTCGGATCGGTTTCCTTGCGATACAGATCGACAAGCTTGTCGGTCGCGCCCGCGATCATCAGGGCCTGGATCACCGCCTCGCGCACATCCTCCGGTTCGCCCGGCGCGTAGAACGAGAGCAGGTCCTCGCCCACGCCGCGGCCGCCGGTGATGCCGATGGCGCGGATCGCCTCGGCGCGCAGTTCGGGATCCTTCTCGGTGCGCGCCACCTGCACCAGCGACGGCGAGGATCCCGCGACGCCCAGGCCCTGCAGCGCGGCGCGGCGCTCGCGCTTGTCGGTGAGCGTGCCGTACAGGCGCGTGAGTTCCTCCACCTCGCCCATCGGCCCGAGCTTCTCGATGATGCGGCGGCGCTCATCCGCTCCGGTTTCGGTCTGCAGCACCTGCAGGATCAGATCGCCGCGATCGCCGATCAGGAAGGCATCGAGCACGCCGCGCTTCACGCCTTCGTCCTGCGTATTGCGGTACATCGGCACCAGGCGATCGAGCGAAGCGTTGTTGCCGCCGGCCGCGATCATGCGGATGGCCTCGGCCTTCAGGCGCGCGGAGCCGTTGCCGCGGATGATGGTGTCGAGCGCCTGGTCGGCCGCGGCCTGGTCGATCTGCGTGAGCACGAACAGCGCGCGGCTCTTCACGCGGTCGGTGTGGTTGCCGGCCATCACCTTCTGCAGCGTCGGCACCGCCTTCTGGTTGCCGCCCGCGAGCAGGGCGTCGAGCGCCATCAGCGCGTCTTCCTCGCGCGGATCGCGCTCGCGGCGCTTGCCGCCGTCGGCCGGCTTGCCGGCGATGCGCAGCGCCTCGGCGTCGTCGATCCACTTGCTCTGCGGATAGGCTTTGCGCAAGCGATCGATCTCGGCGTCGGCCTCGCGGTTGCGGCGCGCCTGCGCCAATGCGTAGGCCTGCCAGTAGATCGCGGCATCGGCCGGTTCGCTCTTGCTGCGCGCAAGTTCGGTCTCGAGCTGGCGGAAACGCTCCAGCGCGCCGGCCCAATCGTTCTGGCCGAGGGCTTCGTGGCCCTGCCAGTACAGCGTCTTCGAGGATTCGGCCTGCGGCGCGCCTTCCTGGGCCTGCGGCGCGGCCATCGCGTTGAAGCTCAGCGCCAGCGCGGCGGCCAGCAGTTTGATGCGGATGTTCACGGTGTCACTCCTTGGCAGTGTCTGCCGGCTCAAAGGGATTGCAGCGTCGAAGGCTTTGCTGCGTCGTTGCGTGCCAGCGCTGCCGCCGCACGCGTCTTGAAGGTGAGGTCGCGGTTGCGGATCTCCTCGCCGAGCGCGGGATCGATCGAACCTTCTTCGTTCGCCAGTTCGATCAGCACGGGCTCCAGATCGCGCAGGAACTGTCCCAGCGCGGGCTTGCCGGCGCGTTCGGCGGCGAGCGCGTAGAGGCGATTGGTGTCGAGCAGCGAAGAGGCCAGTTCGCTGGCCGCGGCGCCGTCGTCCGGGCTGTTGCTGGCCACCAGCAACGCGCGTTCGGTGTCTTCCAGATGCGCGGCGAGATAGGCCGCCAACACGCGGCGCGAGGCGTCCTGCGCCAGCAGCGGATCGTCGACCGGCGCCGGCGCGGGCCGGCCCAGCAGATAGCCGATGCCGAGCGCCGCCAGCAGCATCGAGGCGAAGGCGACCTGCGAGTTGCGCGGAGCGGAGAACCACGAGCGCCAGTCGAGCCAGGACGCTTTCGCCGGCGCCACGCGCTTCGGCAGGGCCGGCGCCAGCCGCTCCCACACGCGCGCCTCGAGGCCGGTGTCGGCTTCGGGCTGCGGCCAGGCTTCGGTGGCTGCCGACAGCGTCTCGCGCAGTGCGGCCAGGCGCAGGCGCAGGCCGGCGTCGTAGAACAGCGCTTCCTCGATCTCGTCCATGCGCTCGCGCGGAAGTTCGTCGCGATAGTGGAAGAGCACCAGGTCTTCGTCGCTGATGGGTTGCAGGGTGCGGCTCATGACTCGTTCCTCATCGGCGTGAGCGCGCCGCGCAGCTTGCGCACGGCACGGAACACGGATTGCTTGCAGGCATTGACGTTGCTGCCCAGGCTTTGCGCGATTTCTTCCATCGCGTACTGCTCGAAGTGGCGCAGCACGAAGGCGCTGCGCTCGGAGGCGCTCAGTGTTTCGAGCGCGCCCGACAGGCGCTGGCCGAACTGGTGGCCGGAGACGTGCTCGAAGGGGTCTTCGTGCGCGTCGGGCAGCATCGGCGCGTGCGCCGCTTCGTCTTCGTCTTCGGGCGCGTCGAGCGAGACTTCGGGCCGGCGCTGCCGCAACTGCATCAGCGCCGCGTTCACCGCGATGCGATGCAGCCACGACGAGAACGCGCTGCGCCCGTCGAACTTCTCCAGCCCCCGCCAGGCGGCGAGGAACGCATCCTGCAACGCATCCTCGGCGGCCGCGGCATCCCCCAGCACCCGCTGGCAGACCCGGTGCATCGGCCGGGCGTGCGCCTCGACCAGCCGCCGGAACGCGTGCTGATCCCCGCGCCGGGCGGCCTTGATCCAGTGGGCTTCGGAATCGCTCATGGCGGCTTGGATGCTGCCACTTCGCGATCGGTTACGCGCCTTTCAGGGGTTGTCGCAAG
>CAMLOR010000007.1 GCA_946481615.1 uncultured Aquimonas sp. | reverse complement strand
GGTGCGCGCAGGATGCGCGCAGTTTTCGTTCGCACAGGGACGTGCGATCGAAAACCCCCGGCGACCGGAGGGGACCCGCGCGCGCAGCGCGTGGGCGGCGCAACCCATCCCCGAACCCCCGAGCGCCCCCGCGACAAGACTCCACGCTTCCCGCAAACGCAACCAGCTCCTAAAGTTCCCGAATGCCCAACGCATTCCAGATCCGCGACGCCCGCCCCCACGAAGCCGCGCGCCTTTCGCTGCTGATGCGCGAGCTGTTCCTCGACGCCTACCGCCACTGCAGCACGCCGCAGAACGTCGCCGCTTTCCTCGACGCCAACTACGGCGAAGCGCTGCAGCGCGCGGAACTCGAAGATCCCGCGATCGAGACACTGGTCGTCGAGCAGGGCGACGCCTGGCTCGGCTTCGCGCAGTTGCGCTTCGGCAAATCCGCGCCGCCCGGCGTGACGCTCCCGCACGGCGCCGAACTCGGCCGCATCTACCTCGGGCCGCAAGCGCAGGGTCGCGGCATCGGCAGCGCACTGCTGCGCGAGATCGAGCATCGCGCGCGTGCCCGCGGTCGCGACGGCCTGTGGCTCAACGTCTGGCAGGAAGCACCACAGGCCCTGGCCTTCTACCGCCGCGAAGGCTTCGAACCCTGCGGCACCACCGACTTCGTGGTCGGCGACGACGTGAAGACCGACTGGCGGATGATGAAGCGGCTGTGAGGCCGCCTCACCCGTCGAGGAAGTCGAACAGCGACCACGGCGCGCCAGCAGGCGTGACCGGCCGCGCGGCCCGCATCACGCAAGCGCCTCCAGCAGATCGGACACGCGGGCGCGGTGCGTCGCATCGGCGAAGTCGAGCGGCTCGGGCACGAGCCGATACATCCAGCCTGCGCCGCCGCGGCTGCGCCGCACTTCGCCGAAGCGCGCGCCCCGGGCCGGGAAATCCAGCACGCGCGCCGTCGGTTCGTTGATGAAGCCGATCCAGCCCGGGATCGAATGGATCAGGTGGCCCTTCGCATCCTGCGTCGGCAGACTGACGCTGCGGCCCGTGCGTGCGCGCACGTCCATGAGCGCGGCAGCCATCGCCATCTGATCGGCGCCGTGGAACCCCTGCGCGCACAGGGCGCGGCCCGCATCGCAGGCCGCTTCGATCAGATCGGCCAGGCGGTCGGTGGCCAGCGCAGCCGTTCCCAGTTGCAGCGTGATATCGCCGATGGGCCGTCCCGGTGCGACGCGGCGATCGGTGCGATTGAGCACCGTGAACAGCACCAGTTCTTCGCCCTGCCGGCCGTTCGACAACACCTCGCCCCGCACCCGTTGGCCGGCCGGCGGATGCAGCCAGCCGTCGATCGTCGCGTGGCGGTTCGCCATCGGGCCTTTCGTCATGAACACGCCTTGCACGTAGGCGATCGGTGCGGCCAGCCGGGCGTCGATGGCCTCGAGCAACGCGGCGAGCCGCCCGTCGCGCGGACCGAAGGGTTCGCAGACGAAGCGGACGTTGGCCATGACGGGCATCTGCCCCGCCAGCGCGGCCGCCGCCTCGCGGGCCTGGTTCGCGTCGAGCTTCGATTCCATCGGCGCCGGCCTGCCTCGCGGTGGGGTCCGCGATCTTCGGCGACGGGCCGGCTCGCGGGCAAGCGGCGACGATGCGGCGAAGCGAGTGGCGCTACACTTGTAGCGTCGCTACATTTGTAGTTTAGTGGCGCCATGCTCGAGAAGATCCCGCCACGCGAGCGCGAGCTCGTCGATTTCCTCTACCGCGCCGGCGAATGCACGGTGGCGGACTTGCGCAACCACCTGCCCGAAGCGCCGAGCGCCTCGGCGCTGCGCACCATGCTGGCGCGGCTGGAAGCCAAGGGGCTGGTGCAGCGGCGGCAGTCGGGCGAGGGCTGGCTGTATTCGCCCACCGTGCCGCAGGAAGCGGCGAAGGAATCGATGCTGCAGCACGTGGTGCGCACCTTCTTCCAGGGCTCGGCCGCCAGCGCCGCCACGGCGCTGCTGGGCATGAGCGACAAACTCGACGCCGGGGATCTCGACGAGCTCGAAAAGCTCATCGCGGCCGCGCGCCAACGCCGGAGCAAGCCATGAACGAAACCGCGTGGTTCCTCGATTTCGCGCTGAAGCCGGCCGCGGTGGCGGCGCTCGCGCTGCTGGCGGCGCGCCTGCTCCGGCATCGCTCCGCCGCCGAACGCAGTTCGGTGCTGCACGGCGGGCTGTTCGCCATGGCGCTGCTGCCGCTGCTGATGTGGCTGGCGCCGCGCTGGCAGGTGGAACTGCCGGCGCTGCCGACGCCGGCACCCGCCGCGCAGGAAGCGACGTCCGCGGACACTGCCGCCGTCGCGCTCGAAGAAGCCGTGCGCGGCACGCGTGCAGCACGCATCGAGCGCATCGCTCGCGTGACTCGCTCTGCGCGCAGTCTGGGTGCGCCGGACAAATCCGCATCGCTCGAAACACCGCCCGCTCCCGCGTTGCAGGCCTCAACCGTGATCGGTTTGCTGTATGCCTTGCCGGCGCTGGCGCTGCTGATGGCGCTGGCGATGTCGATGGCGCGGCTGCGCGCGTTGCGCAATCGCGCGCGGCCGGTGCGCGATGCGGACTGGGACGCGGCCTTGCAGGCGGCGAAGCGGCGCACCGGCGTGCGCGGGCAGGTATGGCTGCTGCACAGCGGCGATGTCGCCTCGCCGCTCAGCTTCGGCCTGCTCGAGCGCGTCATCGTGATCGACGATGCCGCCGCCGGCGCGCCGTTCGATCGCGAAACCGCCGAAGCCCTGCTGGCGCACGAGCTCGCGCATCTGGCGCGGTACGACTGGGTCAAGCTCGTGTTCGCGCGCCTGGTGACGGCGCTGTTCTGGTTCAACCCGTTGGCCTGGCGCCTGGCGCGCCACTGCCATCAGCTGCGCGAGGAAGCCGCGGACGACGCCGTACTGCGCGGCGACATCGCCGGCGTGGACTACGCCGCGCTGCTGCTGCGCTTCGCACGCAACCGCAGCGCCGGTCCCGCGCTCGCGGCGCATGCGATCTCGGGTCGCGAAGCGATGGCGCATCTGCAGCGGCGCATGGTGCGCGTGCTGGATGAAGGCGAGCGCCGCGCCCCCGCGATGCGGGCCTGGTCGTTCGGCTGCGCCGCCGCGGCCACGCTGCTCGCCCTGCCGGTGGCGGCCTTCGCACCCGCGTTCACCGCGCCGCGCGCCGCGCTCGCAGCCGAGGTGCCGGCGGCGGCGCGCACCGAGCCGGCGTCCGGCCAGCGTGCGGCCTATCTGCCCACCGCGCTGACGGCGGCCGCCGACGCGGCGCCGGGGGAACTGGGCTTCACGATCGAGCCGCGCCGGCGCACCGAGCCCGGCATCGTGCAGTTCACGATCAACGAAGAACGCGAACGCGGCCGCAGCACCAACTCCGGCCCCATCCAGCTGGCGGAATTGCAGGGCCTCGACGGCGTCACGCTGGCGGCGGAGCAACCGCAATCGCTGCGTTTCCGCATCGTGCGCGACGCCGGCACCCTCGCCTGCGAGGGCGTCGGACAGCGCCAGCGCGCCACCGGCACCTGCCGCTTCGAACCCGATGCCGGCTTCGTGCGCGAGCTCGAACGCCGCGGCCTGGGCCGCCCGACCGCGCGCCAGCATCTGCATCTGGCGTTGCAGGAAGCCTCGCTCGCCACGCTCGACGAACTCGCACGCCAGGGTTACGAGGCGCCCGACATCGACCGCTTCGTGGAAATGTCGATCCACGGCGTGGACACGGAGTGGCTGCGCGGCCTCGAACGCGTCGGCTTCCGCGTCGAGAACACGCGGCAGCTCGTCGAGTTCCGCATCCACGATGTCGATGCCGCCTACATCGGCGAATTGCAGGCCGCGGGTTTCGGAAACCTGAAACCGAAGCAGCTGCTCGAATTCCGCATCCACGACGTGACGCCCGAGTCCGTCGCCGACCTGGCCGAAGCCGGCCTCGTCGACCTGACGCCGAAGCAACTGGTCGCGCTGCACATCCACGACGTGGACGCGCAGTTCGTGCGCGACATGAAGACGCTGGGCTATGGCGATCTGGACGCCGAGCGCCTCATTGAATTCAGCATCCACGACGTGACGCGTGCCTACGTCGACGAGTTGCGCACGCTGGGCTACGCCGATCTGCCGGCGAAGCGGCTGGTGGCCTTCCGTATCCACGACGTGACGCCGGCCTTCGTGCGCGATCTGGCCGCGCTCGGCTACCGCAACGTGCCGGCGGACGACCTGGTGGCGATGAAGATCCATGACGTGTCGCCCGGCTTCATCCGCGAAGTGGCCGACCTGGGCTACCGCAACGTGCCCGTGGACGAGCTGGTGGCGATGCAGATCCACGACGTGTCGCCGCGCTGGATCCGCACGCAACTGGCGCAGGGCGCGCAGCGGCCGAGCATCGACGATCTCGTCGACCGCCGCATCCAGGGCGATTGACGCGACGGCGGCGGGCGATCGCGCCGTTCAGTCGCAGGGCAGATCGGGCGCCACGGCCAACCGCACCAGCTGCATTTCCTTCGTGCCATCGGCGCCTTCGAGCCGCGCCTGCGCGCGGTCGCAGGCATCGAACCGCAGCGTGAGCCGGCCCCAGGGCGTGATGCGGATGCTTTCGCGATCGAAATCGTTGAAACGTCCGCCACTGACGCCGTTGAGCGGGATATCGAGCGCCTCGCCGTAACCGAAGCGTCCCGCGCGCAGGCCGGTGAGAAAGAGATTCGCGCCGTTGTCGCGGTGGCCGTAGAAGGCCACGGCCAGCGCATCGCCGGCCAGCCAGTTGAACTCGAAGCCCTGCCCGCTCGTCGCCGGCTCGTACCACAAACCCGAAAGCCCACGCGGATCGCGGATCGCCGGATTCGTGCCTCCGGCCAATTCGATGCGGCTCACCGTCATGCCGTACACGCCGGCCTCCTGCACGGGATGCGCCACGTACACGGCGTGCGTCGAGGCCGCGAGCGTGAAGTAGTCGCCGAGGAACTGCGCGCGCGGCGCGTTGCTCGTGGGCGACCAGCGCGTGCCGAAGGAGTCGATCGGCGCCTGCGTCAGGCGCGTGCGGCTCCAGCTTGCGCCCTCGTCGTCGCTCGAGGCGTACCACACGTCGACCAGCGCATCGGGATCGGCGTCGACGCCCACGAAGCGCGAGGTATCGAAGTAGGCCAGGTGCAGACGGCCCTGCCCGTCCACTGCCAGCCACGGCAGGAACTGATCGCTCAACGCAGGCAGATCCGAGGTGACGTCGCGGCCCGCCGACCAGGTGCGGCCGCGATCGTCGGAGGTGAACAACAGCACGCCCACGTCGGCTTCCACGCCTTCGCGGCGCACGACATCGTGCAGCACCGCGTAGAGGCGCCCGCCGGGCGCCTTCGCGATCATCGTCGTGGGCGGCACGCGGAAGCTGCCGGGAATCGCGGGATGCGTGAGTTCCGGAACGCCGCCGACGAAATCGTGGATGGACGCCGGCTGCGAGTAGCTTTGACCGGCGTCCTCGCTGCGTACGAACAGCGCCTGGCCGCCGGAACCGAGGTAGGCGACGACGAGCGCGCCGTCGTCGAGCACCTGCGGCTGCAGCAGGTTCGAACTTGCGGGCAGCTTCGTCGGGCCCTGCCAGGTATCGCCGCCGTCGTGCGATACGCGCATGCCGGCCTGGCTGGCGAGGTAGACGACGCTGCGCGTGTCGTCTTCCGGATGACGGCCGATGGCGAACCAGCCCTTGTCCGGGTGTTCCCCTTGGGCGAGCGGGACGAGGCGGCCCGGTTCGAACTGCGCGTCCTGACCGGGCTCGGAGCGCGCCACCCAGGTCTGCCGCGTGAAGGGCGGCGTCTGTTCCATCACCGAAACGAAGGTGCGCTGCGTGACGGGATCGAACTCGACCACCGGATCGAAGGGCACGGCGTCCTCCGCGATCGGGCTTTGCACGTCGACGCGCGTGAAACTGCGCGCGCCATCGCCGCTGCGGGCCATGCCCACCTGGGTGAGCGTGCGGCCTTCCGCGCCGGGCCGCCCGGTCATCCACACGGCGAAGAGTTCGTCCCGGTCGGCGCTGGCGCCTGGACGCGACACGTCGAGCTCGATCTCCCAGTTCTGGATCGCCGGATCGAGCGCATCGATGCGCGTCTGCCGCAAGGCGACCGCCTTGGGCATCGGCACGGACCGGCTCGGGAGATAGCCGCGCGCCACACGTACGGGCGCCTGGACGACCGGCGTTGCGTGCGCCGGCGCCGCGGGCGGCGGACCGAAGCCGGACGGCGCGACCTCGCGCGTGGCGCAACCGCTCGTCAGCGCGAGCACGAGGGGGAGCCAGGGCGCAGCCGCCAAGGCGAACGATCGATGGGCCATGCCTACCTCCGCGTCGCGGAACGCCGGCGCCGAGCGTAGCGCACGGCCGGGCTCCCACCGGGGCCGCCTGCTACAATTTGGGGGATTTGCTCTAGCCCAGAGATCCCCGCATGTCCGTCCCTGCCCCGCTCGCTGCGCGTCCGGCTGTCGATACCGCCTACACGCTCGAAGACAAGTACACCCGCGCCGAAGGCCGCATCTATCTCAGCGGCGTGCAGGCGCTGGTGCGGCTGCCGATCATGCAGCAGATGCGCGACCGTGCCGCGGGGCTGAACACCGGCGGCTTCGTGTCGGGCTATCGCGGTTCGCCGCTGGGCGGGTTCGATCTGGAGTTGTGGAAGGCCAAGAAGCACCTCAAGGCCTCCAATATCGAGTTCACGCCGGGGTTGAACGAGGATCTCGGCGCGACGATGGTCTGGGGCACGCAGCAGACCAATCTCTTCCCCGGCGCCACCGTCGATGGCGTGTTCTCGATGTGGTATGGCAAGGGTCCGGGCGTGGACCGCTGCGGCGACGTGTTCAAGCACGGCAACGCGGCCGGCACCTCGAAGTTCGGCGGCGTGCTGGCGTTGGCGGCCGACGATCACGCCTGCCGTTCGTCGACGCTGCCGCATGGTTCGGAACTCGAATTCGAATCGGCGATGATGCCGGTGCTCAATCCGGCCGGCGTACAGGACATCCTCGACATGGGCCTGCTGGGCTGGGCCATGTCGCGTTACACGGGTCGCTGGATCGGCTTCAAGACGATCGCGGAAACCGTGGAGTCCTCGGCCTCGGTGATCGTCAATCCGCACCAGCTCGACATCGTATTGCCGGGCGATTTCGAACTGCCGCCGAACGGCTTGAACATCCGCTGGCCCGATCCGCCGCTCGATCAGGAAATGCGTCTGCATCGCTACGCGGTCGCCGCCGCTCAGGCTTTCGCGCGCGCCAACCACATCGACAAGATCATCTTCGATTCGCCCAAGGCGCGCCTTGGCATCGTCACGACGGGCAAGTCGTATCTCGACGTGCTGCAGGCGCTCGAGTACCTCGGCATCGACCACAAGGACGCCGAGGCCATCGGCATCCGCGTCTACAAGGTCGGCATGACCTGGCCGCTGGAGCCGCAGGGCATCCGCGAGTTCGCGCGCGGCCTCGAAGACATCATCGTGGTCGAGGAGAAGCGTTCCTTCATCGAGCGTCAGATGAAGGAGGATATGTACAACTGGCCGACGCGTCCTTCGATCATCGGCAAGTACGACGAGAGCGGCGAGTGGGTGCTGCCCAGCACCAACGAACTGACGCCCGCGCGCATCGCGCGCGTGATCGCGCAGCGTCTGATGCGCTTCCACCGCAGCGAGGCGATGGAACAACGCCTGGCCTGGATGGAGGCGAAGGAGGCCGAACTGGCGCAGCCGCGCGCCAATTTCCCGCGCGTGCCGCACTACTGCAGTGGCTGTCCGCACAACACCTCGACGAAAGTCCCGGAAGGTTCGCGCGCGCTCGGCGGCATCGGTTGCCACTACATGGTGACCTGGATGGACCGCAAGACCGACACCTTCACCCACATGGGCGGCGAAGGCGTCACCTGGGCCGGCCAGGCGCCCTTCACGCAGGAGAAGCACGTCTTCCAGAACCTGGGCGACGGCACCTATTTCCATTCCGGCTCGCTGGCGATCCGCCAGGCGATCGCAGCGAAGGTCAGCATCACCTACAAGATTTTGTTCAACGACGCGGTGGCGATGACGGGCGGCCAACCGGTCGACGGCACGCTGAGCGTGCCGGCCGTGGCGCACCAGATGCGCGCCGAAGGCGTGCAAACCATCGTCGTGGTGTCGGACGACATCGAGAAGTGGTCGAAGCCCGAGATCTTCCCGAACGGCGTCGAGTTCTTCGACCGCGATGAACTCGACAACGTGCAAAAGCAGCTGCGCGAAGTGCCGGGCGTGTCCGTCATCATCTACGACCAGACCTGCGCCACCGAGAAGCGCCGCCGCCGTAAGCGCGGCAAGATGGTCGACCCGCAGAAGCGCGTCGTCATCAACTCGCTGGTCTGCGAAGGCTGCGGCGACTGCGGCGAGAAGTCGTTCTGCGTGAGCGTGCTGCCGAAGGAAACCGAATTCGGCCGCAAGCGCGAGATCGACCAGTCCGGCTGCAACAAGGATTATTCCTGCGTGAAGGGCTTCTGCCCGAGCTTCGTCACCGTGCACGGCGGGCAGCTGCGCAAGAAGAAGGGCGTGAACTCGGCGGAACTGTTCGCCGCGCTGCCGCAGCCGACGCTGCCGGCGCTCGATCGCCCGTGGAACATCCTCATCACCGGCGTCGGCGGCACCGGCGTCGTGACGATCGGCGCGCTGCTCGGCATGGCCGGCCACCTTGAACACAAGGGCGCGACGGTGCTGGACCAGACCGGCCTGGCGCAGAAGGGCGGCGCGGTCACCACGCACGTGCGCATCGCGAACGATCCGTCCGACATCCACGCCGTGCGCATCGCCGCCGGCGAAGCCGACCTCGTGCTCGGCTGCGACATGGTGGTGGTCAACGACTACTGGGCGCTGTCGAAGATCCGCGCCGACCGCACCCAGGTCGTGCTCAATTCCTACGAGGCGATGCCGGGCCCCTTCACCATGAAGCCCGACATGCAGTTCCCTGCGCGCGACATCGTGGCCGCCGTGAAGACCGCGCTCAACGGCGAAGACCCGCTGCTGGTCGACGCCACCGAACTTGCCACCGCGCTGCTCGGCGACTCCATCGCCAGCAACAGCTTCATGCTGGGCTATGCCTGGCAGAAGGGCCTGGTGCCACTGTCGTTCGACTCCATCGACCGCGCCATCGAATTGAACGGCGCGGCGGTGAAGATGAACCGCGAGGCGTTTTCCTGGGGCCGTCTCGCGGCCGTCGATCTCGCCAAGGTGCAGGAAGCGGCCGGCGAGAAGAAGAACGCGGGCGCCGACGTGATGGCCCTTCCGCTCGACGACGAGCGCCTCTCGCACACGCTTGACGAGCGCATCGCGCGCCGCGTGGCCTTCCTCACCGATTACCAGAACGCCGCCTACGCCAAGCGCTATTCCGATCTGGTCGCGAAAGTGCGCAGCGCCGAAGCGCCGCTGGGCTCGACGGCGCTGAGCGAGGCCGTCGCCCGCTACGCCTTCAAGCTGATGGCCTACAAGGACGAGTACGAAGTCGCGCGCCTCTACACCGACACGAAGTTCAAGGAAAAGGTGGCGCAGCAGTTCGAAGGCAAGTACAAGCTGCACTTCAACCTCGCGCCGCCGATGTTCGCGAAGAAGAATGCCGACGGCCACCTCGTGAAGCGCGAATTCGGCGCGTGGATGTACCCGGCCTTCGGCCTGCTTGCGAAACTCAAGGGTCTGCGCGGTACCGCGCTCGACATCTTCGGCTACACCGAGGAACGCCGCACCGAGCGCAAGTTGATTGAGGACTACTTCGCGCGCATCGACCTGCTGCTGTCGAAACTCGACGCCGGCAACGCGATGCTCGCCGCCGAGATCGCGGCCATTCCGGAACTGATCCGCGGCTACGGCCACGTGAAGGAAAAGCATCTCGCGAAGGCGATGGCGAAGCAGGACGAGTTGCTGGCGGAGTGGAACAATCCGCGCGCGGTGCCGGTGCAGCTGGTCGCCTAACCGGGCTCCGACAGCGGATCGTCGACGAGGCGATCCGCCAGATCGATCGCCATCGTCGCGAGCTGATGCAGCTCGAACATGCGCGAGCGCGAACGGCGCTCGGCGCCCGCTTCGACTTCGATCAGGGTGCGTATCGCGCGCAGCAGCGCGCAAAGCCCCTCGCCTTCGTGGTTCGCGATTTCCCGGTTCATTGACGCAACCTCCTGCGCCGCTCTGCGAGCGGGGTGACGGAACGGTGCGCGGTGACAGACCGTCAGCGAACGGCGAGTCTTTCGACTCCCGCGCACCGCCCGCCGTAGCGGATGCGCAGCCGTCGACGTTCGACGAATCTCGAACACCTCGGGGCGCAGGGTGCGCGCTGAACGGGCTGTCATACCCGGCTGCGGAATGGGCCGCAGCGACTACATGCTAGGTCGCCGCCGTTCGCACGGCAACCGCGCGCGCGTGGCTAGGCGTGTCCCCGGGGCGTACCGCGCTGCCGGGCAGGCACTCCCGCTGACGTATGCTGGCCGTGTGACCTCCAAGCTTTTCAAAGGCCTCGATCCCTGGAACCCCACGGCGGCGTTTCGCGAGGTCGTTTCGCACGTGATGCTCGCGGGCTTCGCGATCGTGGCGGGGCTGGGTTATCTCGGCCTGATGCTGGTGTTCGTGGCGGAGTTGGTGCTGGGGAATCTCGTGTCGGCGGCGCTGTATCCGGAGCGTGGCCTGCGGCGGCATCTGTGGGATCTGCTGAAGTTCCTGGGCGCGATGGGCTTCCTGCTCGTCTTCGTGTTCGCGACCTACAGCGCGGCGTCGGGCACGAAGCTGGACGACGCCGGGCTGTGGAAGAACCTCGGCGTCGGGATGGGCGCGGTGAAGGCGGCCGTGGCCTTCGCTGCCGTGCACGTGGCCGTGCTGTACGCGCTCGCGCGGCGCGCCAAGGATCCGCGGGTGGCGTGGGCGAAGTCGGTGCTGATGCAGAACGGCGCCACGCTGGTGATGCTGTTCTTCATCATCTTCATCGCCGTGTTCGCGGCGCCGCTGCTGATCGGGGCGGCCTACCTCGTGGGTGTCGAGGCCTCGCCGGACCGTGTGTTGATCGTGCTGGCGGCGGCGGTGCGGCTGTTCTTCGCGCTGCTGCTCACGCGCATGCCCGAGCGAGAGTTGCTCGACATCGCGCGCGCGCCCTACATCGACTGAGCCGCGGTTGCTGCCGAGGCTGCCTCGCCGCGCCCGCGGCTGGTTAACATGCAGGTTCCCGGAATGGACCGCGACCTGCCATGGCCACGCTCACCGAAGAACAGGCCCGCGCCTACATGCACAAGCTGCTGGCCGCGATGGCGCAGGCCGGCGGTTCCGATCTCTTCGTGGCGGCGGATTTCCCCGCCACGATGAAGGCGCACGGCGGCATGAAGGCGCTCACCAGCAACAAGCTCACCGGCGAGATCACCGCGCAGCTGGCGCGTTCGCTGATGAACGAGCGGCAGCGCGAGGAATTCGAGCGCGATCTGGAAAGCAACTTCGCCATCGCCATCCCGAACGTCAGCCGCTTCCGCGTCAACGTGTTCGTGCAGCAGGGAAACGTTTCGATGGTGGTGCGCACCATCGCGGCGGAGATCCCGAATCTCGAGAAGTTGCGCCTACCGCCCGTGTTGAAGGACGTGGTGATGGAGAAGCGCGGGCTGGTGCTGCTGGTCGGCGGCACGGGCTCCGGCAAGAGCACCACGTTGGCGGCGATGGTCGATCATCGAAACGCGACTTCGCCCGGCCACATCATCACGATCGAGGATCCGGTCGAGTACGCGCACGTGTCGAAACAGAGCCTGGTTTCGCATCGCGAAGTGGGCGTCGATACGCTGTCCTGGCACGCCGCGCTCAAGAACACGCTGCGCCAGGCGCCGGACGTGATCCTGGTCGGCGAGATTCGCGACGCGGAGACGATGGAACATGCGATCGCCTTCGCCGAGACCGGGCATCTGTGCCTGAGCACACTGCACGCCAACAGCGCCAGCCAGACCATCGAGCGCATCATCAACTTCTTCCCGGAGGAGCGCCGCACGCAGTTGCTGATGGATCTGTCGGCCAATCTGCGCGCCATCGTTTCTCAGCGCCTGATCCGGCGCGCCGACGGCGGCGGGCGCGTGGCAGCCATCGAGATCCTGCTCAACACGCCCACCGTGGCCGAGAAGATCTTCAAGGGCGAGTTCCACGAGCTGAAGGCCGTGATGGCCAAATCGCGCGAGCTCGGCATGCGTACCTTCGACTGGGCGCTGTTCGAGCTCTACAACGAAGGCCTGATCGGCTACGAGGACGCCATCCGCAATTCGGATTCGGCCAACGAGTTGCGGCTCAACATCAAGCTCAAGAGCCAGCGCGGTGAGCCGGCCGCGGCCAAGGGGCTCAACCTTTCCTACGACAAGGATCCTTCGCCCGAAGAGGTCGAAGAACTGCGCCGCCAGGAACTCGAGCGGCAGGCGATCAAGCGGCGCGAGTTGGAAGAGAAGGAATTGGCGGCGCTGCGCGAGGCGAAGCTGAAACAGGGCGGCGCGCCGTGAAGAAGCTGCGCAGTTCCATCCTCGCCGGCGGCGGCGTGATCGCCGTGATGCTGGCGGTGGCGCTATTGGTGCGGCAATGCACCGCGCCGGATACCGGCGCGGTGCAACCCGTGGCCTCGCTCAGCGCGGATCGCCATTCGGCCGCGTCGGCGTATCGCTGAGGCGGCGCAGGTCGAGCAGCGGATAGCGCCATTCGACGGCCTCGCTCTGCAGGTCGATCGCGCCTTCGGCCTGCGTGTCGTCGATGACGTCGAAATCCACGGTGCCGATCGCGGTGGCGGTGGGCGCGGTGTTGCCGCTGCAGCCCGGGCAGCCCTGCGGCGCGCTCAGGCGGCGCATGGTGAACTGCGTATCCTGCGCGCCGGCCGCGCCGGTCACCCACGTCGGATTGCCGGCCTTGTCGAACACGAAGGCCGTCACCGCCAGCACGCCGCCCTGGCGCGTCAGCGAGAAGCCCCAGCCCTGGCGTTCCGGCGAGTACCAGACCGCCGTGGGGAACTGCGTCTCCACGCTGTCGGCGGTCTGGAAATGGACCAGCGACTGCGTGCCGCTCTGCGTGCCCAGTTCCCATTGCAGCTGCGCGTGGTCGGCGGCGTCGAAGGTGAGCTGCAGTTCGCCCACCGCGGTGCCGGTGGCAGCGCTGCCGTTCCAGGTGAAGCGCTGCAGCGGAGCTTCGAACCGGTTGCCCTGCAGCGTGCCGGCGGCGAGATACCAGGTGGCGCGGCCATCGGCGTCGTAGGTGTACCACGCCACCGAGAGCATGTTGCCCATGCTCTGGATGTCGAAGCCCTGGCCGCTGCGCATCGGGTCGTACCAGGCGCCCGCATTCGGGCGGATGCGGCGGGCGGCGTCGCGCGGATGGCGGTCGACGATGCGCGGCACGAACACCAGCGAGTGCGGCTCCACCAGCATGCCGGCCGGCACCTTCGAGAAGCTGTCCATGAAGCTGCCGTTGGCGGCGTAGCGCAGCACCTTGTGGTTGCCGGCGCTGCTCACGTAGAGATGGCCCTGGCCGTCGAAGACGAGGCCCGAGGGACGATCGAGGCCGCCACTGCCGGCCGCCACGAAGATCGACAGCTGGCCGGTCTGCGGATCCATGCGATAGACGAGGTCGCGTACGGCATCGGCGAGGTACACCTGATCGCCGGGGCCGAAGGCGAAGGCCGTGACTTCGGCCGGCGGCGGCACGCCGACGTTGCCGAGCGGCGGCGGCAGGAAATCCACGCGCCCCTCGGCATTCACCGTCGAGATACGGCCGGTCTTTTCGAGCGTCCACAGCAGATTGTCGTGCCAGGCCAGGTCGTGCTGCGCCGCGCCGGTGAGGCGCCGGTCGCTGAAGGCGCCGATGGCCGGTGTTTCCTGGGCCGTCACCGCATCGAAGCGGTGCAACGAAAGATTCTGCCCGTCCGCAGCGTAGAGCGTGCCGTCGGGCGCCACGGTGAAACCGGTGGTGAGGCCGGTGCGCAGGCCGGGCACGCCGGCATTGCGCGAGGATTCGAGCACGATGGCTTCGCGCTGGCGGCTGGCGCCGTCGTAGCGGCGCACGTCGCTGGCGATGAGCACGTCCACGCGATGACGATAGGCGTTCCACGCCAGCTTGCTGTGCGGGCCGAGCGCCTGCGGACCCGCGCCCGGCTCGGCGATTTCGACCGCCACGAAGCGGCCGGTGGCGCCGTCGAGGCGGATCACGCGATCGGTGCCGTGGCTGGCCACGAGCAGATCGCTGCCGAACACATCGAGGCCGTCGCCGTCCACGTCGGGATCGGCGTTGTCGCCGACCTGGTCACCGTCCAGATCGCCCGATTCGCGGCGATCGGCGTCGAAGCGGTCGGCGTTGTCGCCCACGCCGTCGCCATCGGCGTCGGCGGTTTCGGAGGCCACGCGCGGCAGCGCGTCGGCGGCGTTGGCGACGCCGTCGCCGTCGATGTCGGTATCGGCGTTGTCGCCGGTGCCGTCGCTGTCGGTGTCGGCGGTTTCCGCGGCGTTGTCGGGGAAGCGGTCGAGGGCATCGGCCACGCCGTCGTCGTCGCGATCGCTGCTGTGCGCCGGATCGAAGGGGAAGGCGTCGAGGCTTTCCTTCACGCCGTCGCCATCGACATCGGCATCGAGCGCCGGCGGCGGCACCACGGCATCGGGCGTGGCGGTGGTGGTGGCCATGAAGGCCGCGACGTCGCCCATGTTGGCGCGCGCGCGCGCCGCGTTGTCGGAGACGCCCGCCACGCCGCAGGCCATGTCGCCGCAGCGCTGGTCCGGATTGGACAGGCGCAGCAGGGCGCGGGCACGCTCATCGTCGCCGGTGGCGAAGGAACCCATCAGCGTGTGGAACTTGCCCTGCGCCACGAACGCGGTGGCGCTGCCGGCTTCGCCGTCGTTGGCGCCGTTCTGGTGCTGCAGGCCGAGGTTGTGGCCGAGCTCGTGCGCGAAGGTTTCCTCGCGACAGATCGACCAGCCGTCGATGCCGTCGCTGATCGCGTTGATGCCCAGGTTCGCCGATTCGGCGAACAGATAGCCCACGCCGCAGCTGCCGCGCACTTCGAAATCGTGCGGGCGGATCAGCGTGACGATGTCGGCGCCGCGCTCGGTGCGCAGGCGGCGCAGGTCGAGCAGGCCCAGGACGGGATTGCCGCCGGGCAGCACGGCCTTGCGCACGTCGTCGATGGCAGCGAGGTTGGTGTTGTCGTCGCGGTAGTCGAAGTGCTCCACGCCGACCACGCGCACTGCCGCCGTCACGTTGCTGTTGGCGAAGGCCTGGTTGGCGAGCGCGGCAAGATGGTTGACGCGGGTTTCGACCGCGGCGCCGGGATAGCGTGCGGCCAGGGCATCGGTGTAGACGAACAGCACGTCGATCTGCGTGGCGTCGACCTTCGGCGTGGCGGCCTGCGGCGCAGCCGTGACCGCCTTGGCGGAATGGCCGGCCGGCGGTGCCAGCGCGAATTCATCCGGCGCCGGCAGATCGATGTGTTCGTGATCCTCGCGCACCACCCAGGCCCGGTCGTCCCAGCCTTCCAGCCGGTAACGCCCGCGCGGCGTGGAAATGCTGCCGAAGCTGGCGTGTTCGCCCTGCGTCAGCAGCACGGGATAGTTGCCGCCGGCCGATTCGACATGGCCGCTCCAGGTCACGTCGCCGTTGGCGTGAGTCTGCGCGTGCATCGCTGCGATGCGCAGCGGCTGGCCGTCCGGCAGCACGAATTCCCAGTGGCCGCCGGACTTCGCGTCCTGGCGCCCGTAGGCCGCCACGCTGCCTTCCGGCAGGCCGTCGAGCGCTGCCATGTGCGCCGGGCGGGCGGCCTTCGCCGCGCCGGGCAGCGGCGCCCAGGCCGATTGTCCCCACGCGCCGGGCGACATCGCCAGCCCGGCCACCACCAACCACCATCCCTGATTTCTGTTCATGAATCCTGCTCGCTACTCGGTGTCCAGCAGACGCCCGACGGAGCCAAAGGCCCCAACGTCGCCGTCAACCCTCGGCCAGGACGATGATCTGATCGCCCGGCCCATAGCGGCGGCGCCGCGCCTTGTCGGGATTGACGCGCACGCCATACGCCGCCGTCGGGTCTTCGGCCAAGGCGGCATCGCGGTAGCCGATCGCGGTTTCGCCGCGCCGCACGGCGGCTTCGAGCACGGTGTAGAAATCGAGCTCGACTTCGCCCGCGACATAGGCCGAGGCCGGTCGCAGATAGATCTCCGAACCCTCGGAACCGAACAGCTCGCGGAAGATCGCGTGCAGATGACGGTTCTCCGCGAGCTGCGAAAGCATCAGGCTGACCAGCGTATCGCTCACGATGAAATCGTCGGCGCGCGCCACCTGCGCCAGCGCGCGATTGCGCAGGTCCATCATCTCGCTGACGATGTTGATGCGGCGCCCGACGGCGTTCGCGATGTTGCGCAGATGCAGCAGCGTCACCAGGGTCTGCGCATCGGCTTCCTGCACCGGCAGGCGCGTGTCGCTGAGCAGGATGACGTGGTCGAAGCCGGCGAGATCGAGTTCGTCGAGCAGCGCGCGCCGCGTGGTGTCGCCGGTGCGCAGCACCAGGCGCTGGCGCGCAAGGCGCGGCCGCAGCGCGGCGAGCACGCCGTGCGCGCTGTCGTCGGGCGTGACGACGTGCACTTCCGAGCCTTCGGCGACGTAGTTCTCCAGTTCCAGCACGATGGCTTCGATCTTCCCGGTGCCGCCCAGCAGCAGCGTGCGCTCCGGCGGCGTGGCGAAGGCGGCCGGCGGCACGATGCGCGCATCGTCCACCACCGGCGGCGCGGCGGACGACAGCAGCAGCGTGTCGTCGTCCTCGCTGATCGCTATGACCTGGTCGCCGGCCCCGATGCGCGCGTCCATCGGCGGATTGATCTGCGCGCGCCCGTCGGCGCGCAGCAGGCCCATCACCGCGGATTCGCGATAGGCGAACAGCGCATCGCGATAGGTCTTGCCCACCAGCGCGGTCTCGGCGCGCAGATAGATTTCCGCACCGTCGAAATCGAGCAGCTCGGTGTAGACCACGCTCAGGCCGGATTGCCGGCAGGTCTGCGCGGTGAGGCGCGCGATCAGGTCTTCGCCGCGCACGAACACGGCTTCGTCGCCGCCGACCAGCGCCGCGGCTTCTTCGTTCTTCGCGTCGCGGATCTCCGCGACGATGTGATATCGCTCCGCGCGCCGCGCCGGATTGTTGGTGATGGCGAGCACCGACTTGATGACGTAGATGTCCGGATTCTCGATCTCCGGCGCCAGCACCACGATGGATTTGGCGCCGTGCGGATCGACGACGGCCAGATCGTCGAGATCGAGCGGATCGCCGCTGCGGCAGATCACCTTCGTGTTGCCAAGATCGGGGAATTTGGCGCGGATGTCATCCTCCATGTCGACCTTGTCGCGCGGCGAGAGGATGACGATGCGCGGCGCGCGCTGGTTGCGGTTGGCGATCAGCAGCTCGCCGACGATGGAATACACCTTGCTCGACCAGCCGAGGATCAGCGTGTGATCGCGTTCGATCACGCGCGAGCGCCCCTTGCGCAGTTCGTCCAGACGCGATTCGAGACCGCTGGTGATGGTGCCGATCAGGATGCTGACGATGAAGATGCCGGCCAGCGTCACGCCCAGCATCAGCAGCCGCAGCGGCCAGCCCTGGTCGCCTGCCAGGTTGCCGGCGTCGATGGCATGCATGGCGCTCTGCCAGGCGCCTTCGATCAGGCCCAGCGTCGAGGACGGATCGCCCGGCACCTGATCGACGTGGAAGGCGGCGAGCACCACGGCCGCCACCAACACGACGACGGCCGACACCAGCGCCAGCCAGCCGATGATGGCGATCGGCCCGCGCGCGAGGGTGTTTTCGAAGTGGTAGCGGAGGCGGTCGCGGAAGGGAACGGAGCGTTCGGGCATGGACAGTGCGTGCGCGATGAAAGTCCGCGCACTTTAAACGTCCGGCGGCCGCCGCGGATTGAACTTTGGTTTCTACTGCGGGTTGCGGCGCGCTTCGACCGGCGCGGTATCGCCGCGCGGCGGCGAGATCGGCGCATCGGGACGGTTGTGCATGCGCATCTGCTTCAGGCGATGCATCACCAACCAGACGATGAAGACCGCCAGCGCCAGGCCGGCGAGGATGTAGGCGAGCGAGAAGGTGGTGGCCATGGGACGGCTCCGTCGATCGGGGTCGTCCCATTCAAGCGCGCGACGGCTGAAGCGGGCGCGAGCGGACTCGGCGTCAGCGCGCGCCCTGGCCGAACAGCACGCGCCGCTGCTCTTCGCTCAGTTCCGCGGGGCGCGAGAATTCCTTCGCGCGAGCGTAGGCGCGCCGCGTGGCGGAACGCTCCCGGATCGCGGCGCGCCAGCGGTTGACGTTGGCGTGCGCGGAAAGATCGAGCGGCGCCTTGTCGTAGGGATCGATCCACGGATAACAGGCCATGTCGGCGATGGTGTAGTCGTCGCCGGCGATGAAGTCGCGGCCTGCCAGCCGGCCATCGAGCACGCCGAGCAGGCGCTGCGCCTCGCGCAGGTAACGATCCTTCGCGTAATCGATCGATTCTGGCGCGTAGACGTGGAAATGGCCGTATTGCCCCGTCATCGGCCCCAGGCCCGCCATCTGCCAGAACAGCCACTCCAGCACCGTCTTGCGACCGCGCAGATCGGCCGGCAGGAAGCGGCCGGTCTTTTCGGCGAGGTAGAGCAGGATCGCGCCCGACTCGAACAGCGACAACGGCCCGCCGCCGTCGGTGGGCGCGTGATCCACGATGGCCGGCATGCGGTTGTTCGGCGCGATGGCGAGGAACTCGGGGCGGAACTGCTCGCCGCTGCCGATGTTCACCGGCACGATGCGGTAATCGAGGCCGGCTTCCTCGAGGAACAGGGTGATCTTGTGGCCGTTGGGGGTGGGCCAGTAGTGGAGGTCGATCATGACGGCAGGCTCGCGATGAAAGCCTCATTCGACCACGCGTCCGCGCCCCGGCACCAACGCGCCGATTGCGGGGCTGGCGTGCGCCACGCTTGCTGCGAAGATGTCGTCGAACGTTGACAACATGCGCCTTGTCGCCGATCCGCGACATTTGCTATCGTGTCGCCGTTCGCTGACACGGTACGACCCATGCCGCTGATCCGCACACCCCAGGATATCGGCGCCCAATTGCGCGCAGCCCGCCAGCGCCAAGGCTGGAGCCAGGCCCGTGCGGCCGCCGAAGCGGGCGTCAGCCGCCAATGGCTGATCGGAGTCGAACGCGGCCGCGCCGGCGCCGAGCTCGGCCGCGTACTGCGGCTGGCTGCGGTGTTGGGCCTTTCGCTGCACTCCGAATCGCTTCCGGCCGATCCCGCACTCGATCTCGACCGCCTGGTCGAAACCGCGCGCACGCCATGAAGCCGGAACTCGTCGTCCTCATCGAAGGCCGGCGTGCGGGACGTCTGGCGGCCGATCGCCGCGGCCGTCCGCATTTCCAGTACGAGCCCGCCTGGCGCGATGCACCGACCGCGCTGCCGCTTTCGCTCTCCCTTCCGCTGGCGGCCACCGCGCATGCGCCCGATGTCGTCGACGCCGTGCTCTGGGGCCTGCTGCCGGACAACGATCGCGTACTGCAGCAATGGGCCGCGCGCTTCCACGTCTCGCCGCGCAATGTCCTGGGACTGCTCGGCTGCATCGGCGAAGATTGCGCGGGCGCCGTCCAGTTCGCCGAAGAGGCGCGCGTGGAAACCCTGCAGGCCGGCGGCGACGACGACGTCGAATGGCTGGACGAAGCGCAGATCGAACAACGGCTGCGCGAACTGCGCGAGCACGGCGGAACCGGCCGCACCGCCACCGACCTCGGTCAGTTCAGTCTGGCCGGCGCGCAATCGAAGACCGCGCTGCTGCACGAGGAAGACCATTGGGGCATTCCGCGCGGCCGGATTCCCACCACGCACATCCTCAAGCCGCCCGGCGATGCCTACGACGGCTTCGCTACGAACGAACACTTCTGCCTCGCGTTGGCGCGCAGCGTCGGGTTGCCGGCGGCACGTTCGCAGGTTCTGCGCTTCGGCGACGAGATCGCGCTGTCCGTGGAACGCTACGATCGCGTGCGCGTGGACGGCCGCTGGCACCGCGTGCATCAGGAAGACCTGTGCCAGGCGCTGGCTGTGCACCCGGCGCGCAAATACCAGAACCAGGGGGGGCCGGGGCCACGGGAGATCGGGCTGCTGCTGCGTTCGCAGTCGAGCCGCCCGACGGAAGACCTGCGTACCTTCTTCCGCGCGCTCGTCTTCAACTGGCTGCTTGCAGCCACCGATGCCCACGCCAAGAACTATTCCCTGCTGATCGGCGCCGGCGGCCGCGTGCGCCTGGCGCCGCTGTACGACATCGCCAGCGCTTTCCCTTACGACTCTTTGCCGGTGCGGAAGATCGCCTCGGCGATGAAGATCGGCTCGCACTATCGCTGGTGGGAGATCCGGCATGCCGACTGGCTGCATCTGATCGGCGAACTGCAGCTCGACCGCGACGCGGCGCTGTCGGATCTGCGCACGCTGGCAGCGACGCTGCCAGAGCTCGCCGAACAACTCAGGACGCAGCTCGCCGTGGAGGGGCTGCGGCATCCTGCGCTGGACCGCCTGGTGGCGGCGCTGCACGAGTACGCACCGCGCTGCCAGCGGCTGGCCGGCGGTATTCTCGAACCCGGATTCCCAGGAACCCCCGCATGAAATTCCACGGCACCGACCGCTACGTCGCCACCGACGAACTCAAGCTCGCGGTCAACGCGGCGATCACCCTGCAGCGTCCGCTGCTGATCAAGGGCGAGCCCGGCACCGGCAAGACCATGCTGGCCGAGGAGATGGCGCGCGCGCTCGAGGCGCCGCTGCACACCTGGCACATCAAGTCGACGACCAAGGCGCACCAGGGCCTCTACGAATACGACGCGGTGTCGCGCCTGCGCGATTCGCAGCTCGGCGATCCGCGCGTGGAAGACGTGCGGCACTACATCAAGCGCGGCAAGCTGTGGGAGGCCTTCGCCAGCGAGCGGCGCGTCGTGTTGCTGATCGACGAGATCGACAAGGCCGACCTCGAATTCCCGAACGATCTGCTGCACGAACTCGATCGCATGGAATTCCATGTGTACGAGACGGGCGAGACCGTGCGCGCCACGCATCGGCCGATCATCGTCATCACCTCCAACAACGAGAAGGAGCTGCCCGACGCCTTCCTGCGCCGCTGCTTCTTCCACTACATCGCCTTTCCGGATCGGGAAACGCTGCAGAAGATCGTCGAGGTGCACTATCCCGGCATCAACAAGGATCTCGTGACGCGGGCGCTGGAGATGTTCTTCCAGCTGCGCGAGGTGCCGGGGTTGAAGAAGAAGCCATCGACGTCCGAGCTGATCGATTGGCTGAAGTTGTTGCTGGCCGATCACATCCCGGCGAGCGCGTTGCTCGAACGCGATCCGGCCAAGGCGATTCCGCCGCTCTACGGCGCGCTGGTGAAGAACGAGCAGGACGTGCAGCTGCTGGAACGTCTGGCCTTCATGCATCGCAGGCAGTCGGCGGGGCGGTGAGGCCGGTGCTTGCCCCCATCCCGGCCTTCCCCCGCGAGCGGGGGAAGGAGCAAAGCGAGGCACTGCACTTCCCCTTCCCCCGCTTGCGGGGGAAGGCCGGGATGGGGGCCGCCCCACCATGCTGATCGGCCTCTTCGAAGCCCTGCGCGCCGAGAAGGTGCCCGTCACGCTGCGCGAGTGGCTGGATCTGATGGGCGCGATGGACGCCGACCTCGCGTTCGCCGACATCGATGCCTTCTACCACCTCGGTCGCACCGTGCTGGTGAAGGACGAGCGTCACTTCGACAAATACGACCGCGCCTTCGGCCAGTATGTCCGCGGCATCGCCCACAAGCCGCAGGAACTGCATGCGCAGATTCCGGAGGACTGGCTGCGCGAGACGCTCAAGAAGCTGCTCACCGACGAGGAGAAGGCTGCGATCCAGGGTCTTTCGCTGGAACAGCTGATGGAGGAATTCCGCAAGCGCCTGGAGGAGCAGAATGAACGCCACTTCGGCGGCAGTCGCTGGATCGGCACCGGCGGCACCTCGCCGTTCGGCGCAGGCGGTTTCAATCCGGCCGGCATGCGCGTGGGCAGCAAGGGCGGTGGGCGGTCGGCCGCGAAGGTGTGGGATCAGCGCGCCTACCGCAATCTCGACGGCGATTCGGAGCTTTCGCCGCGCAATCTGAAGATCGCGCTGCGCCGCCTGCGCCGCTTCGCGCGCGAGGGCGCGGCCGAGGAACTCGATCTCGACGCCACCATCGACGCCACCGCGCGCGAGGCCATGCTCGACGTGCGCATGCGGCCGGAGCGCCACAACGCGGTGAAAGTGCTGCTCTTCCTCGACATCGGCGGTTCGATGGACGATCACGTCTACGCCTGCGAGGCGCTGTTCGGGGCGGCCAAGAGCGAGTTCAAGCGTCTCGAGCATTTCTACTTCCACAACTTCCTCTACGACCACGTGTGGAAGGACAACCGCCGCCGCAGCTCCGAGCGCACGCCGGTGTTCGAGCTGCTGCGGCGCTACAACCCGGACTACAAGGTCGTGTTCGTGGGCGACGCCACGATGGGGCCCTACGAGATCACGCAGCCGGGCGGCAGCGTCGAATACTGGAACGACGAGGCCGGCGAAACCTGGTTCCGCCGCCTGCGCGAACGCTTCCGCAAGGTGGCGTGGATCAATCCGAATCCGCCGGAGCGCTGGAAGTACGTGCAGTCCACCGAACTGGTTCGCGAGCTGGTGGACGATCGGATGTACCCGCTGACGCCGCGCGGGCTGGACGAGGCGATGAGGTTTCTGGCGCGCTGAGAG
Source organism: uncultured Aquimonas sp. (assembly GCA_946481615.1). The sequence goes on along the minus strand of CAMLOR010000007.1, from coordinate 10,776 downwards.
CGTGGGGACCGGGGCGGCGGATTCGACAAGCTCACCGTGAACGGTTTTCGCGAGCACGGCTTTCCCACCTGACACCTCACCCGTTCGGGGTGAGCCTGTCGAATCCCACGCCCAGTCCCCCGCGCTGCATTCGTATGCACCCGGTATTGCACCGCAACACCGACGCGCTAATCTGCACGCTTCCCCTCCGGAGGCACCATGACAGCCACCGCAGCCTCGCTGCTGACGATCTTCGGCGCGACCGGCGACCTCGCCCAACGCATGCTGTTGCCCTCGCTCTACGGCTTGCAGGCCGACGGCTTCCTGCCGCGCCAACTGCGCCTCCTGGGCACCGCGCGCAGCGAGATCGACGGCGAGGCTTTCCGCAGCCTCGTGGCGCAGAGCATCGAGCAGCGCGTGCCGGCCGCCGAGCGCAACGAGGCCACGCTGCGCGGCCTGCTCGAGCGCATCGACTACGCACCGGCCGCGGTCGACGACGCCGCCTCGCTCGGCAAGCTCGCCGAGGCCGTTCGCGCGCAGCGCGGCGACGGCGACGCCGTCTACCACCTCAGCACCGCGCCGCGCTTCTACGGCCCGATCTGCAGCGCGCTCGGCGTGCAGGGCCTCGCCGGCACGGGTACGCGCGTGCTGCTGGAAAAGCCGATCGGCAAGGACCTGGCTTCCGCCGTCGCCATCAACGACGGCGTGGCCGCGGTGTTCGACGAGGACCGCGTGTTCCGCGTCGACCACTACCTCGGCAAGGAAGGCGTGCAGAACCTGATCGCGCTGCGCTTCGGCAACGCGCTGTTCGAGCCGTTGTGGAATGCGCGCCACGTCGAGCAGGTGCAGATCACGGTGGCCGAGACCGTCGGCGTGGAAGGCCGCGGCGATTACTACGACGATTCGGGTGCCATGCGCGACATGCTGCAGAATCATCTTCTGCAGCTGCTCTGCCTCACCGCGATGGAGCCGCCCTCGCAGTTCGATCCTTCCGCCGTGCGCAACGAGAAGATCAAGGTGCTGCGCTCGCTGCGCCCGATCGGCCGCTTCGACGTGGCGCACGAAACCGTCGCCGGCCAGTACACCGCCGGCGCCATCGACGGCGTCGCCGTGCCGGGCTATCGCGACGAACTGGGGCGGCCGAGCACGACCGAAACCTTCGTCGCGCTGCGCGCCCACATCGACAACTGGCGCTGGAGCGGCGTGCCGTTCTACCTGCGCACCGGCAAGCGCCTGCCGCGCCGGAGCACCGAGATCTACCTGCAGTTCCGTGCCGTGCCGCATTCGATCTTCGCGCAGAGTGGCGCGAGCGTGAATCCCAACGGCCTGCTCATCAAGCTGCAGCCCGAGGAGCGCATCGAGCTGATGCTGATGCACAAGACGCCGGGCCTGGACCGCGCCGGCCTGCGCCTGACGCAGGTGGCACTCGATCTCGATCTGCACGAGGAGTTCGCGCAGCATCGCCGCCGCCTGGCTTACGAACGCCTCTATCTCGACGCCATCGAAGGCAACGGCACGCTGTTCGTGCGGCGCGATGAGACCGAGGCCGCCTGGCAGTGGGTGGACGCCATCCTGGCGGGCTGGGCCGCCTCGGGCCAGGCGCCGAAAGCCTACCCGGCGGGCACCTGGGGTCCGGGTTCCGCCGTGACGCTCACCGAGCGCCACGGCCACAGCTGGCGCGAATGACATGGGCTGGGCCGAATACGACTACCGCGACAAGGACGAATTCGACGCCGCGCTGGCGGAGAGCCTGCGCACGGCCGCGAGCGAAGCGGTCGCCGCGCGCGGCCGTGCAGTGCTGGTGCTCGGCGGCGGCTCGACGCCGCTCCCGCTGTATCGCCGCGCGGCGACACTGCGCGCGCCCTGGCACGACACCGTGATCCTGCCCAGCGACGAACGCTGCGTGCCGCACGCGCATCCGGCCTGCAACTTCAACGCACTCTGCAACGCCTGGGCCGCCGCCGAAGACATCGATGTGCGGCCGTTGACCACGCAGGACGGCGACCCCGCCTTGTCCGAACGCTTCGCGCGCGAGCAGCTGGCGCGCGTGGCCGACGAGTTCGATTTCGTGCTGCTGGGCATGGGCAACGATGCACACACCGCTTCGCTGTTTCCCGGTGCGCCGCAACTCGCGCAAGGGCTGGCGGACGATGCCCCCGACGCCTTGCGCGTCGATCCGCTGCCGCTGCCGCCGGAAGCGCCGTTCCCGCGCATCACGCTGTCGGCGGCGCGGCTGAAGCGGACACAGGCGCTGCACCTGGCCATCGTCGGCGAGGCCAAGCGCGAGGCGCTGCGGCGTGCGCAGGCGTCGCGCGATCCGCTGGCGACGCCGATTTCGGCGCTGCTGCATGCCGACGACGTGCGGCTGCATATCCACTGGAGTCCAGGATGAATTCCGTGCCCAACCGTCGTCCCCGCGAAGGCGGGGACCCAGCGACTTTGCTTCGGCATGGCGGAAGACACTGGATTCCCGCCTGCGCGGGAATGACGGCATGACCGCCCTGCACCCGACCCTCGCCCGCGTCACCGACCGCATCCGCGAGCGCTCGCACACGCTGCGCACCGACTACCTGCGGCGCATGGACGAGCAACGCCTCGCCGGCCCCGCGCGCCAGCGCCTGGCCTGCGGCAATCTCGCGCACGGCTTCGCGGCCACCGGCCCCGACAAGCCGCTGCTGCGCGGCGGTCGCGGCGGCAACATCGGCATCGTCACCGCGTACAACGACATGCTCTCGGCGCACCAGCCGTACGAGCCCTATCCGAACCTGATCCGTGCCATCGCGCGCAACGCCGGCGGCGCGGCACAGGTGGCCGGCGGCGTGCCCGCGATGTGCGACGGCGTGACGCAGGGCCGCGTGGGCATGGAACTTTCGCTGTTCTCGCGCGACACCATCGCGCTGTCGACGGCAGTGGCGCTGTGCCACGACATGTTCGACGCCGCGCTGCTGCTCGGCGTCTGCGACAAGATCGTGCCGGGCCTGATGATCGGCGCGCTGAGCTTCGGGCATCTGCCGATGATCTTCGTGCCGGCGGGGCCGATGACCTCGGGCCTGCCGAATCCCGAGAAGGCGAAAGTGCGCCAGCTCTACGCCACCGGCCAGGCCACGCGCGAGGAATTGCTCGAAGCCGAGGCGCAGTCCTACCACGGACCCGGCACGTGCACCTTCTACGGCACCGCCAACTCCAACCAGATGCTGCTCGAAGCCATGGGCCTGATGCTGCCGGGCATGGCCTTCGTGAATCCGGGCACTGCGCTGCGCGACGCGCTCACCGTCGCCGCCACCGAGCGCGTGCTGCAGATCACCGCGCTGGGCGAGCACTACGCGCCGCTCGCGCACACCGTCGACGAGAAGGCCATCGTCAACGCGATGGTGGCGCTCGCCGCCACCGGCGGTTCCACCAACCATGCGATCCATCTCGTCGCGATGGCGCGCGCCGCGGGCGTGGTCATCGATTGGGACGATCTGGACGAACTCTCGAAATCCACGCCGCTGCTGGCGCGCGTGTATCCGAACGGCAGCGCCGACGTGAACCATTTCCAGGCCGCGGGCGGCACGGGCTTCGTGATCCGCGAGCTGCTGCAGGCGGGCCTGCTGCACGCCGACATCCAGTGCGTGCATGGCGGCGATCTGTGGGCGCAGGCGCAGGAACCCTGGCTGGACGACACCACGCTGCGCTTCCGCCCGGCGCCGGAAGCGTCGCTGGACGATGCGGTCGTGCGCGGCGCCGCGCAGCCCTTCGACAGCGAGGGCGGGTTGCGCCGGCTGCAGGGCAATCTCGGCCGCGCGGTGGTGAAGATTTCCGCGGTCAACCACAAACATCGCGCCATCGAGGCACCGGCCAGGATCTTCGAATCGCAGGATGCGCTGCTCGACGCCTTCAAGCACAACGCGCTCACCGGCGATTTCGTGGCCGTGGTGCGCGGCCAGGGTCCGCGCGCCAACGGCATGCCCGAGCTGCACAAACTCACGCCCACGCTGGGCGTGATGCAGGACCGCGGGCAGCGCGTGGCGCTGCTCACCGACGGCCGCATGTCGGGCGCTTCGGGCAAGGTGCTGGCGGCGATCCATGTCACGCCCGAATCGGTGGACGCGGGCGCCATCTCGAAGCTGCGCGACGGCGACGTGATCCGCATCGACGCCGAGGCCGGGGTGATGGAAGCGAAGATCGATGCGGCCGAGTGGGCGAAGCGCGAACCGCATCGCGAGGACATGCGCCCTAACCACTTCGGTGCGGGGCGCGAGTTGTTCGGCGTGATGCGCAGGCAGGCGGGCACGGCCGAACAAGGCGCGTGCTCGCTGTTCGTGGACGAGCGCGCGTGAGCGGGGAGCGGGGAGCGGGGACGCCCATGCTCGCCCTGATCGCCGACATCGGCGGCACCAACGCGCGTTTCGCGCTCACCGATCTGGCCGCGCCGCAACCGCAGCTGCTGCAGCCCAGGTCGCTGCCGAACGCGGAGTTCGCCAGCCTGCAGCACGCCGCCGAACACTACCTCGCCAGCGTCGAAGGCCAGCCCGCGCGCGCCGCGATCGCCGTGGCCTCCCCGGTCGGCGCCGACGAGATCCGCCTCACCAACCGCGCCTGGAGCTTCTCGCGCAGCGAATTGCAGAAGCGCCTGGGCCTCGACGAACTGCGCGTGATCAACGATTTCGGCGCCGTGGCCTGGGCCGTGCCCGCACTGGCGCCGGACGAGCGCGTCACGCTGCACGGCGATCCGCAGGCTGCATTGCGCGGACCCATCACGGTGATCGGCCCCGGCACCGGGCTCGGTGTCGCGCTGCTCGTGGGTTCGCACGAATCCGGCTGGCACGTGGTGGAAACCGAAGGCGGCCACGTCAGCTTCGCGCCGCTGGGCGTGGAAGAGCAGGACATCCAGCGCTGGATCACCGCGCGCTTCGGCCGCGCCTCCACCGAGCGGCTGCTGAGCGGCGACGGACTTTCCAACATCGACGCCGCCGTGCGCGGCGAACCGCAGGGCCCGCCCGAAGCCGATCTGGCCACGCTGCGCGCGCCCAACGAAATCGTGGCCAATGCGCTCGAAGGCCACGATCAGGCCGCACGCCGCACGCTGGCGCGCTTCTGCGCGGTGCTGGGCAGCGTCTGCGGCGACGCCGCGCTGATCCACGGCGCGCGCAGCGTGATGATCGCCGGCGGCATCGTGCCGCGCTTCCTGCCCTTCCTGCGCAGCAGTGCCTTCCGCGAGCGCTTCCTCGCCAAGGGGCGCTTCGCGGCCTATCTCGAGAACGTGGCGATCCACGTCGTCACCCATGCCCATCCCGGCCTGCTCGGTGCGGCGATGGCGCTGCGTGCCAAGGAACCGATATGACGAACTGGACCGAAGCCTCGCGCATGGCGCGCGTGGACGACATCCTCGGCCGCGCTCCCGTGCTGCCGGTGCTGAGCATCGCCAATCTCGAAGACGCCGTGCCGCTGGCGCGCGCCCTGGTCGACCACGGCCTGCCGGTGCTGGAGGTCACGCTGCGCAGCTTCGTCGCGGTGGAGGCGATCGCACGCATCGCGCGCGAGGTGCCGCAAGCGCTCGTCGGCGCGGGCACCGTGCTCGAACCCGCGCAACTCGCGGCGGTGGCCGAGGCTGGCGCCGCCTTCGCGATCTCGCCCGGTGCCACCGAAGCGCTGTACGCGGCCGCGGCCACTTCTGCGATCGCATGGATTCCCGCGGTGGCCACGGCCAGCGACATCATGCGCGGCCTCGACCACGGGCATCGCCGCTTCAAGTTCTTCCCGGCCGAATTCTCGGGCGGCGTGGCGGCGCTCAAGTCCTTCGCCGGGCCGTTTCCGCAGGTGAAGTTCTGCCCCACGGGCGGCATCGATGCCGCGCTCGCGCCGCGTTATCTCGCGCTCGGCAACGTGGCCACCGTCGGCGGCTCGTGGATGGTGCCCGCCGCCGCGCTGCAGGCGCGCGACTGGGCGCAGATCGGGGCGCTGGCGGCGGAGGCCGCGAAACTGCGCTGACACTCCCCATCGTTCCCGCGCAGGCGGGAACCCAGGTGCGACCACCCTCCGTCATTGCCGCGCAAGCGGGAATCCAGTGACTTGCGCCTGCGAGCAGCAAAGTCGCTGGGTCCCCGCCTGCGCGGGGACGACGATGACGCACCGCAGCATGCCCCTGCCCCCCGTTCGGGTAAAAAGTGGGGTCATGAAAGGCAAGGCCACTTCCTTCGACATCGCCTACCAGGCCGGCGTGTCGCAATCCACGGTGTCGCGCGCCTTGGCCGGCAGCCCGCTGGTGAGTCTGGACACGCGCCGCAAGGTGCAGGCGATCGCCAAGCAGCTCAATTACAAGGTCGACAAGAACGCCTCCAACCTGCGCCGCCAGCACAGCGTCACCCTCGCCCTGCTGCTGTTCGAGGATCCGACCTCGGACGATTCGCTGATCAACCCGTTCTTCCTCTCGATGCTGGGCTCGATCACCCGCGCCTGCGCGCGCCAGGGCTACGACCTGCTGGTGAGTTTCCAGCAGTTCTCCGACGACTGGCACGCCGACTACCAGGACAGCCACAAGGCCGACGGCCTGATCCTGCTGGGCTACGGCGACTACCTCGTGGCGCGCAGCAAGCTGCAGAAACTGGCCGAGCAGGACACGCATTTCGTGCGCTGGGGGGCGGTCGAGCCGGACCAGCCCGGCGTCTCCGTTGGCTGTGACAACGCGCAGGGCGGACGCGCCATCACCGAGCATCTGCTCGGGCTCGGCCGCCGCCGGATCGCCTTCATCGGCAACGCCTCCGCGCATTGCCCGGAATTCGCCGAACGCTATCGCGGCCATTGCGAGGCCCTGCGCGCCGCGGCCATCGAGCCCGATCCGCTGCTGCAGCTCGATGCGATGGATTCGACCGAACAGGTCGGCTATCGCGCCATGAAAGAACTGATCGACGCCAGGCACGCGTTCGATGCGGTGTTCGCGGCCAGCGACCTGCTCGCGATCGGCGCGATGCATGCGCTCGGCGACGCCGGCCTGCGCGTGCCGCAGGATGTTTCGGTGGCGGGCTTCGACGACATCCCGATGGCGAGCTTCGCCAACCCGGCGCTCACCACCGTGCTGCAGGACACGAAAGTCGCCGGCGAGATCCTCGTGGAAAAACTGCTACGGCAGATCCGCGGCGAAACCGTGGACAGTGCGATGCTGCCGGCGCAGGTCGTGATCCGGCGCTCCTGCGGAGCGAAGCCGGGCTGACGTTCGACGCTTGCAATGTCGCGGGTGCGCTTGCCTTTCGTCGTCCCCGCGAAGGCGGGGACCCAGCGACTTCGAAGCGCCCCGCAAAAGCCACTGGATTCCCGCCTGCGCGGGAATGACGCAGCGCGATCCTTCAGCGTCCGAAAAGCGAGACGCGATTCATCGAGCCTTTGCCGCGCGCATGCGTGCCTCGAGCGCGTCGGTGAGCGTTGGCAGCGTCACGGGCGCATCCAGCAGCCACACGGCGGCATCGTGCGGGCCGACGCGCAACACGGGCGAAGCCCCCGGCTCTATCGTCAGCGTGATCCCATCCGGGGCGAAGGCATTGCGCCAGCGGCCGGGCTGCATGCGCTCGCCCAGCTCGTAGGTGGCTTCGCGCTCGCCCTTGTTGAGCAGCACCAGCGCGGTCTGTGCCACGCCGTCGTGCTGGTACACGCGGTAGAACGCCGCGCTGTCGCCCTGCAGCCACAGATTCAGCTGCACGCCGCGCTGCAGCGCGGGCGAGTCCGCGCGCACGTGCGCGATGCGCGCGAGCTTTCCGCGGATGGCGCTGGCGCGCGCTGCCTCGATGCCGGCCTCGCCGAAGTAGTTGCGATTCCCGTGGTGCTCGACGCGGCCGCGCTGGAAGCCGATCTCCGAACCGTAGTAGACGACCGGGATGCCGCGCGCCGTGAACAGCCAGTGGTGCGCGTCGGTGAAGCCCGCGTCGGTGGCGTTCATGCGCGCCATGTCGTGATTGTCGTAGAACGTGGTCAGCTCGTACGGATTGCGGTACGGGCCTTCCTGCAGGAACAGCGCGGGTTCCAGCGTCTCGTAGCCCGCGCCCTTCTCGAAGACTTCGTTCAGCGCCTTCTTGAGCGGGAAATCGAGCACGCTGTAGGCGCCGTTCTCCTGCTGCGTGAACGGCGCGATGTTCTTCGCCTCGTAATCGAAGGCCTCGCCGAACATGAAGAAGCCCGGATGTTCGGCGCGGATGCGGTCGGCGAAGCGCTGCCAGAAATCCAGGGGCTGCTCGCGGATGGTGTCGACGCGGAAAGCGTAGGCGCCGGCATCGATCCATTGCAGATAAGCCGGCACGAGATAGTCGAGCACGGCCGGATTGTCCGGGTTGAAATCGCCCAGCTGCGCCAGCGTCTTGCCGGTGTTGTAGAAGGCGTGCAACGGATTGCCGGCCGGATCGAGCTGCGACGGCGGCAGGTTTTCGTGATCGGCGACGAGCTTGCCGGAGGCATCGAACACCTGGCCGAATCCGGGCTGGCGCGCGGGCATCGTGTAGGCCGGCGAGGAATGATTGCCGACGATGTCCAGCACGGTCTCGAGGCCCTTGGCCTTCAGCCCTTGCGTGAGTTCGCGGAAACCCAGGCCCGGGCTGACGAGATGCTCGTCCTCGCGATAGAAATTGCGGCCCCAGTAGCCGTGATAGGCCGCCTTGCCGCGATCGGTGAGGAAGGACGTGCAGGTCACTTCGTCGCCGCCGGTGAAGCGCTCGTCGGGGTTCTCGACGATGGGCGTGATCCACACCGCGGTGAAGCCCATGTCGCGGATGTAGTCGGCATGGTCGAGCAGGCCGCGGAAATCGCCGCCGAGATAGCCGAGGTTGTCGATGGTGCCGTCGGGACACTCGAGCGGAATGTCGAAACTACCGTTCGCGCCGCCCTGCTGCGGGTAGTCGTTGTCCTTGTCGCCGTTGACGAAGCGGTCCGTCAGAACGAAATAGACGGCTTCGCTGGCGAAGGGCTCGAGCGTGCCGTAGTAGTCCGGCACGATGTCCTTCTTCGGCGGCGACGTGGACGCGCAGGCGGCGAGCGCGGCGCAGATCGCGAAGCCCAGGGCGTGTTTCATCGCGCGCCCTCCGCTGCCACGCGCAACCGCGGCTCGCTCACGCGCAGCACGCACAGGCCGGCCACGAAGAAACTCATGCCGCCGATCGCCAGCGCCCAGATCGGCTGGTTGCCGAAGAGCGTCTTGAGCAGCACGCCCAGCACGCTGGCGGCCATCAGCTGCGGGATGACGATGAAGAAATTGAAGATGCCCATGTACACGCCCATTTTCTTCGCCGGCAGCCAGTCGCACAGCAGCGCGTAGGGCAGCGAGAGGATCGAGGCCCAGGCGAAGCCGATGCCGACCATCGGCAGCAACAGCCATTGCGGATCGCGGATGAAGAAGAACGAGACCAAGGAGACGCCGCCAATCCACAGGTTCGCGAGATGGCTCAGACGGAGTCCGAGCGCTCTCACCATCTGCGGAATGACGATGGCTGCCAGCGCGGCGAACCCGTTGTACGCCGCGAACAGCACGCCCACCCAGTTGGCGCCTTCGTTGTAGGCGGCCGAGGTGGGGTCGCTGCTGCCGTAGTGCACCGAGGTCACCGCGGCGGTGGTGTAGATCCACATGGCGAACAACGCGAACCAGGAGAAGAACTGCACCACGGCCAGGCGGCGCATCTCGTTCGGCATGGCGTGCAGATCGGACATGATCTGCGCGAAGGCGTTGTCGGCGCGCGTGCTGGCCAGCGCGAGCAGCGCGAAGCCGTAGGCGAACAGCATGCCGGCCAGCAGGTACAGTTCCTTGGCCAGGCCCAGGAACACGATCGCCACGGCCAGCGCCAGACTGGCGATGAGCCACGGCAGCGCTTCGGCGACGCGCGGCGGCGAGACGTGCGTGGCGGTTTCGCGGCGCGAGTCTTCGAAGGCTTCGAGCTGTTCGGGCGGGTATTCGCGCGTGCTGAAGACCGTCCACGCCACCGCCGCGAACATGACGACCGCACCGGCGTAGAACGCATACGTCACGGTGTCGGGAATCTCGCCTTCGGCCGCGGTGTTGGGCACGCCGGCCTTTTCCAGCAGCCACGGCAGCAGGCTCGCCACCACGGCACCGGCGCCGATGAAGAAGCTCTGCATCGCGTAGCCGCGCGCGCGCTGCGAAGGCGGCAACTGGTCGCCGACGAAGGCGCGGAACGGTTCCATCGACACGTTGATCGAGGCGTCGAGGATCCACAGCAGCCCCGCCGCCATCCACAGTACGGAGGAGTTCGGCATCGCCAGCAGCGCCAGCGACGCGGCCAGCGCGCCGTAGAGGAAGTAAGGCCGGCGCCGGCCCAGGCGTGTCCAGGTGCGGTCCGAGAAGTGCCCGACGATGGGCTGCACGATCAGCCCGGTGAGCGGCGCGGCGATCCACAACACTGGGATCGCATCCATCTGCGCGCCCAGCGTCTGGAAGATGCGGCTGACATTCGCGTTCTGCAGCGCGAAGCCGAACTGGATCCCGAGGAATCCGAAGCACATGTTCCAGATCTGCCAGAACGACAGTTCAGGCCGATTCGCCATTCGCGCTACCCCTCCCCAGGATCCGCGCCCACCTTGCCAGCGCAGCGCCGCGGCGTCGACCTGCGGTGTGCTGGTGCATACGTATTCATGCGTGTGTGTGTGGGAGAGCAGGTGGAGCGGCGAGGTCTCGCATGTGCTCTTGCCGGGGTGGGGTGGCCGGCCCGGCTGCGGCGCCGGCTTCGCCGGAAGCTGGAGTCGGCCGGGGGTTTTCGATTCGGCATCCATGCCTCAGCGAAAACGCGCGGGCTTCCTGCCCGCGCCCGGCTTCGCCGGCCTTGT